>CALMLW010000001.1 GCA_937868015.1 uncultured Synergistaceae bacterium
CAGCGCCCCGTCTCCGGGTCCAGCAGGACGCAATCCCCCCCGGGACGCTCCCGGAGGCTGGGAGCTCCCCAACGGGCGGTGACGTGATGACGGCGAAAGGCCCCGAGCTCCATCCCCAGGGCGGAGGCCAGGCGCCTTTCTTCCTCGGGGGTAAACCATATGGCGCCGGGCTCCCCTCGGCAGCACCGACCGCACCCTTGGCAAGCGAAACGCAGTCCCCCGCTCCACCAGGGGGCGGAGACCCCTCCGCCGCCCGAGCCCACGGCCCCTACCCCCGGAGCTCCCGAGGAGCTCCCTTTCCTTCCTCGGCGGGGAGGCTCTCCTGGAGTTGATCGTAAAGCACCTTCCAGAGCCCCACCCCCCCGCCTTCGGAGAGGGACTGGGACGCCATTTCCACCGCCGTGTCTTCCAGGGGAGCAAAGGGGCGCCGGGAGCCATCCCCCATCTCCCGGGCCGTACGCATCATGTCCTTCCAAAGCATGGACAGGAGGATACCCTCGAAGTGCTGACAGGCCTCCTTGAGCTCCTCCCGCTGACGTTCGGGGGGCTTCGGTAATTTCCCCGACTCCGCGCTCCGCGACGGGCCAAAGGGATCTTCGGCCCTCAGGCTGGAAGAAAGAAAAGTCGTCATTCGATCACCAGCTCCCCGTGCAAGGCTCCCGCCTGGGAGATGCCTTGAAGAATCGTGATGATATCCCGAGGGGTGGCCCCCACGGCGTTCAGGGCGTCCACGAGGTCCTGCACGCTGGAAGAGGCCGGAAGGCTCACCATCTGTTTGGGCTGTTCCTGGGCCGACAGCGAAGTATCCGTGGTGGCCACGGTCTCTCCCTGGCCAAAGGGGTTGGGCTGGGAGACCTGGGAGGTCTCCTGTACCCGGACGGTGAGGTTCCCCGAAGCCACCGCCACGGTGCTGATCCGCACGTCGCCCCCCATGACCACCGTGCCGGAGCGTTCGTTCACCACCACCCGGGCCCCCACGTCGGGGCGAATGCGCAACCCCTCCACCTCCGCAAGGAAGGACGACGGATTCGCTGCGTACGAAGGGGGAAGGCGGACCTCTACTCTTCCTGCGTCCACGGGCTCCGCCACCCGGCCAAATTTCTCGTTGATGGCCTGGGCCAATCGCTGGGCCGTGGTGAAATCAGGATTGCGAAGAAGGTAGCTCAACACCCCGTCGGGGGCGAACTCCATGGCCACCTCGCGCTCCACGATCCCCCCTCCGGGGATGCGCCCCACGGTGGTGGCGTTCTTGGAGACCTGGGCTCCCTTTCCCGACGCCGCATACCCCCCCACCAGGAGGGGGCCTTGGGCCACGACGTAGACCTCTCCGTTGGCCCCCTTGAGGGGGGTCTGGAGCAACACCCCTCCCTGGAGGCTTTTGGCATCTCCCATGGTGCTCACGCTCACGTCCACGGTCTGCCCCGGACGGACGAAGGGGGGAAGCTGACAGGTGACGGTGACCACGGCGGCGTTTTTGCTCTTGATGGCTTTGGAGTCCACCGCGACGCCGAACTGTTGGGCCATGTTCTGCATCATCTGGTTCACCATGGTGCCTTTGTCCCCCGTGCCCGCCAATCCCACCACCACTCCCAGCCCCACCAGCTGGTTACTCCGCACGCCCTCCACGTCGGCCAGGTCCTTGAGGCGCACCTCGGGGTGAATCTCCCCTCCAGCCCCCGAAACCATTGCGATTCCTAGGGCCAGGATCACCCCCATCAGACCGATCCTTTTCGCCATGTCCCTTCCCCCCGGCTAGAAAATCGCCTGAAAAAGCTGGGTAAGGAGTCCCGGCCGCTGGACCCGGGTGAGGGAGCCCTTGCCCTTTATGCCGATCTCGGCGTTGGCCACCATGTCGCTCTCCACCGTGTTGTCGTGGGCCACGTCCCGGGGGCGGATGACTCCCCGAAAGAGCAGATGAAGGGTCTCGCCGTGAACCTGAAGGTCGCGTCCCCCCTCTAGGACCAGGTTGCCATTGGGAAGGACCTCGGTCACGAGGCAGGTGATCCGGGTGGAGACGGTGTGTTTGCGCTCCGTGGATCCCTCGCCCTTCATGGAGCTGTCCGATCGAAATCCCAGGGCCGACAGGATCTTGCCCAAAAGCCCCACGCCGTCTTCCAGGTTGGAGCTATTGGTCTTGGTCAGGTCGGTCTTGGCCTCATCCTTCACGGAGGTCCGTTCGCTCACCACCACGGTGACGATATCTCCCACGGCGGTGGGGCGGGCGTCGCTAAACAGGCTGGCCCCCTCCCGCCAAAGAGATTCTCCCGAGGCCCCTGTCAGGGCCAGAAACACCATGGCCACCGCCATGATCCCGATCCGTCCCATGGTATCACTTCCTCTCCACCCACACCGTCTCTGGAGTGACCAGCACCCCGGAGACCACCGCTCGACTCACGGTGTTGCGCACCCTGATGGTCTCCCCCAGGGCGCCCCGCTGCAGGGTCTCTCCCCAGGCCTCGACCCGTAACCCTCCCACGACGTAGACCAGGCGTACCACGGCCCCTCGGCGCACCACCGGCACCCGGCGCACGTCCCCTACCATGAGGACGGCCTCTTCGGGCAGGGGGCGAACCAAGATCTGTCCCGGCCAAGAAAGGGGGTCGGGGGGAGAGGCGCTCCCCTCCCACTCCCGGAGCGCCACCCGATAATCTTCGGGGCGGATCACCGCGCCGCCTTCCAGGGCCCGCAGGGTCACCGCCGCAGGGACGAGCCACCGGATCCTCACGGGGACGACGCACTCCCGCCCCCCGCTTCCCCGAAAGCGCAACACCGTGGCGCGCACCCCCGGAGGCAGATCTCCCGGGCTTACCAAGGCGCCACAGGGGCTCCCCTCGGCATGGACCTCCAGTCCCCAGGGCCATCGGGAAAGGCGTCGCACCTCGGCGGTGGCCTCTCCCTCGGGCAGGAGCTCTACCCGGGAGGGCATCCGAAGCTCCACGGTCTCGCCCACCAGCCCCGATTCTCCCAGGGACCGCCACAGGTCCTCCTGGGTCCATCCCCCTTCCCTGAAGGGAAGTCGGGCCTTGGAGGCCCGGGAGACCAGTTCGGCGGCCCCCTCCAGGCGCCCCACCTCCCCAAGATACAAGGTCCCTCGGCGCACCGCAAGGGGAGAAGGGATCTCCACCTTGAGAGAAGCTCCTTCCGCCACCCCGAAGGACGCCCCGGCCAGACACCCCATCCAAAAAACGACAAGGAGGCGGGACCAGGCCCGCCCCCTCTCACTGCCCATACCCTACCTCCGCAGGCTGTTGGCGATCCGGAGCAGGTCGTCGGCGGTCTGAATGGTTTTGGAGTTCGCCTCGTAGGCCCGTTGGGCCACGATCATGTTGACCATCTCTTCCACCACTTGGACGTTGGAGAGCTCCAGGATGCCCTGGATCGTGGTGCCCATGCCCGCCTCGCCGGGGTTGGCGATCTGAGGGGCGCCGCTGGCGGCGGTCTCCAGGAAGAGATTTTTTCCCACGGCCTTGAGCCCTCCGGGGTTCACGAACCGAGCCAATTGGAGCTGTCCCACGTTTTGGGGAGCGGGGTCTCCGGGCATCAGGACGCTCACGTCCCCCGTAGGGCTAATGGCCACAGCCACCGCATCCTCCGGGACGGTGATGGCGGGTTCCAGAAGGTATCCGTTGGAGGTGACAATCTGGCCGTTGCCATCCATACGCCACCCCCCGTCCCGGGTGTAGGCGATGTCTCCGTTCGGCAGCGTCACCTGGAAAAAGCCGTCGCCCTCAATGGCCACGTCGAGCTGATTGCTCGTGACCTTGAGGTTGCCGGGGGCCATCATCCGGCTCGTGCCCACCACCCGGGCCCCCAGCCCCACCTGAATGCCGTCGGGGATCATGGAATCGGGTTCCACGGGGGCCCCGGGCTCCCGGTCGATCTGGTAGAGCAAATCTTCGAAGTCCGCCCGGATCTTCTTGAACCCCGCCGTGTTGACGTTGGCCAGGTTATTGGACACCACGTCCAAATTGGTCTGCTGGGCGATCATGCCGCTGGCCCCAGCCCAGAGAGAGCGCATCATGGTAAATACCCCCTGTCCTTTCGCCCTAGACCCGGCCGTAGGTCTGGGTCAGGCGCGAGGCCGATTCGTCCTGCACCGACACCGCCTTGGCCGCCGCTTCGTAGGCCCGGTTTGCTTCGACCATGCGCACCATCTCGGAGACCACGTTGACGTTGGACATCTCCAGGGCGCCCCGGGCCAACGTGGGGTTGGCCTCTTCCTGGGGAGCGCCGGAACCCGCCGTCTCCTGCAGCAAAGACCTCCCCGCCTGGCGCAGGTAGGTGGGGTTGTCGAAGGTCACCACCTGAAGCCGGTCCACCACTTCTCCATCCACCACCACTTGGCCCCCATCGTCAATATGGGCGGTCCATCCCTCTCCCAGGGTTATGGTGCCCCCTTGCCCCTGAACCAGCTGCCCTTCGTGGGTGGCCAGACGCCCTTCGTTGTCCCGGACGAAGTGCCCCGCCCGGGTGTAGAAGGTATTGCCCGCCCCGTCGGCCACCACGAAAAAACCCGGACCTTCCAGGGCCACATCCAGGGGGTTGTCGGTGACCCGCACCGCCCCCGCCTGGATCGACATGGCGGTCTCGGAGAGCACATTGGCGAACACCGCATCCTGGATGGGATCCCGCCGGCGGAGCCACTCGGGCTTAGGCGGAAAGGTTTCCCCCGGTTGTCCATCGATTTTTTCCATCAGAAGCGTGGGAAACGCCTTGTTGACGGGAGTCCGACCTCTAAATCCCGTGGAATTCACGTTGGCCAAGTTGTTTCCCGTCACGTCCAGCATGCGCTCCTGGACCAGCATGGCCGACGCCCCTGCGTACAGACCGCGGAACACGGCCTCACCCCCCTCTAGAGATCACCGGACCGGAGAAAGCCCTCCCGGAGTGTCATCGGGGGCGCCGTCCCCCTTTGCGCGACGTGGAAAGGATTGTTCCCGAGTCCTTTAGTTTATCGAGTTCTTCCATGGCCTTGCCCGTCCCTAGGGCCACACATTCCATGGGTTGGTCCGCCACGTGGCAGGAAATCCCCGTCTGTTCAGTGACGAGCTCCGGAAGGTTGCGCAACAGGGCTCCCCCTCCGGTGAGTACCACCCCTCCCTCGATAATATCGGCCGAAAGCTCCGGAGGCGTTAGTTCCAGGACGCGCCGAATGCCATCCACAATGGACTGTACTTGCTCGGAAATGGCTTCGGCCACCCCCGCGCTGGTGATTTGGATCTCCCGGGGCAATCCCAATACGAGATCCCTACCCCGGATGTTCATGGTCATAACCTCTCCCCGGGAATAGCAGTTGCCGATCCGGACCTTCATGTCTTCCGAAGTCTGCTCCCCTATGGCCAGGTTGTAGTTTCGCCTGACATAGCGAGATATGGCTTCGTCGAACTTGTCTCCCCCCACCCTGAGGGATTCGGAGATGACGATGTTACCCAAAGAGATCACGGCGATGTCCGAGGTACCTCCCCCCACGTCCACCACCATGTTTCCCCGGGGCTCTCCCACGTTGATCCCCGCTCCGATGGCCGCCGCCATGGGCTCTTCTATGAGGTAAGCGTCTCGGGCTCCCACTTCCAGCGCCGCTTCCAGCACCGCCCGACGCTCCACGTCCGTGGCCCCCGAGGGCACACAGACCATTACCCGGTGCCGAAAGAATCGCCCCGTCCCCCGGGTAACTTTTTTGATGAAATGGCGCAACATGGCCTCCGTCATGGTGTAGTCCGCGATGACCCCGTCCCGCAGGGGTCGGATGGCCACCACGTGGCCCGGGACCTTACCCACCATGCGCTTGGCATCTTCTCCCACCGCCAGGATGCGGTTATTGTCTTTATCCAGAGCCACCACCGAGGGTTCTCGAAGCACAACCCCTTTACCTCGTATGTAGATCAGGACGGTGGCCGTCCCGAGGTCGATGCCGATGTCGTTCCCAAACACGCTCCGCTACCCCCTTTTCGTCCCTTCGTCGAGAATGGAGCGCCCACACCC
>CALMLW010000002.1 GCA_937868015.1 uncultured Synergistaceae bacterium
AGAGAAAGGGGACTTTTGGACATGACGCTGGAAGGTGTGGCGCAGTTTTTAAACCAAAAAGGGATCTGCGGTCGGTGGAGCGGTCCAGGGGAAACTCGCCTTAGCTCCGCCACGCACGACAGCCGCCGAAGTGAGCCCGGCACGCTCTTTTGCTGTGTCCCGGGGGGGCATCGGGATGGGCACGATTTTGCCCCCCAGGCGGTGGCGGCGGGAGCCTCCGCCCTTCTTGTGGAGCGAGAGCTTCCCCTTTCGGTGCCCCAGTTGATCGTGCCTCAGGTGTCAGATGCCCTGGGATATGCGGCCGCTGCGGTCTACGGCATGCCTGCAGACCGCCTGAAGATGATCGCCGTGACCGGAACCAACGGAAAGAGCTCCACGACCTATTTGCTCCGCTCCATCCTAGCCTGTGCGGGTATCCCCTGTGGCCTGCTGGGCACCATCGTTTACCACGACGGTCTGGAAGAATATGAGGCCGATCGTACCACCCCCCAGGCCCCCGACGTGCAGTATTGGCTCCACCGTATGGTGTCTTCCGGGTGTAAGGCCTGCGTCCTGGAGGCCTCATCCCATGGCCTTGTCCAAGGGCGCCTGAAGGGGTGCTCTTTTGATGGGGCCATTTTTACGAACTTGACGCCGGAACATTTGGACTATCATGGCACGATGGAAGAATATTTTGAATCTAAAAAAGCTCTTTTTGATAATTATACGAATCCTTCATGGTGTGGTGCGATCAACCGAGACGATCCCTATGGCCGAAGGCTCTTGGATGTCTATGGCGATCGATGTTTGGGGTATTCCCTGAATCCTTCCTCCTCGGGGGATTGTTTCCCGGAAGACGTGGCCATGGATATCCAGGGAGGAAGATTTTCTCTGAACCTTCCTGGAGTACCCCCTTTGGCGGCGGAGCTTCCACTGGCGGGACACTTTCTCCTCGCCAATGCCTTGGGTGCGGCGTCTTTGGCCTTCCGGCTTCGAGTAGCGCCGGAGGCCATCGTGGAAGGTCTTCGGCGAGTGCCCCAGGTGCCGGGACGCATGGAAAGATATGCCACGGATCGTGGAGTGGCCTGTGTCATCGACTATGCCCACAGCCCCGACGCCTTAGATAACGTGCTTAGAGCCTTGCGATCCCTATGCCGGGGCAAGTTATGGGTGGTCTTCGGGTCGGGAGGGGAGCGTTTCTCGGGTAACCGTCCGGTGATGGGGGAGATCGCCGCCCGATGGGGAGACCGGGTGATCATCACCATGGATAACCCCCGGGGGGAGGACCCCGCCGCCATTGCGACGGAAAATTTTTCCGGGGTGCGGAGGGCGGGGGGAGAAGATCGTTGCTCCGTCGTATTAAATCGCCAGGAGGCTGTGTGGCACGCCCTGGATCGCGCTGAAGAGGGGGATGTGGTGCTAGTGGCTGGAAAGGGGCCGGAGCGATTTATCCTTCTGGGGGGCGATAAAATCCCCTACACCGACAAGGGATCTTTTTTCTCTTGGGCCTCCGCGAGGGGTGTGGCATGGCACCAATGACGTTGCCGTGGACGATGGCTCAGGCGGCTCAGGCCGTCCGGGGTACCCTGGTGGGTCCAGGAGGAGCGATGCCTGCGGCGGTGAGGGTTGATAGTCGATGGGTGGAACCGGGAGATGTCTTCGTGGCCCTGCCGGGGGCCCGATCGGATGGCCACCACTTCGTGCCCCAGGCCATCCAACGGGGGGCGTCCCTGGTGGTGGTGTCGGAGCG
>CALMLW010000003.1 GCA_937868015.1 uncultured Synergistaceae bacterium
TCGTGCTGACGGCCTATGGCACCACGGCGCGCATCGCCCGTTCCGCCATCATGAACCTCCGGAACCAGGGGCTAAAAGTCGGCATGCTGCGCCCCATATCCCTCTTCCCCTTCCCCTACGCCCCCTTCGAGAACCTTCCCGCCAGCGTTCGCCATGTGCTGGTGGTGGAGATGAGCTGCGGTCAGCTCATCGATGACATCAAGATCGGCGTGGGGCGCGCCGTGCCCATCTCTTTCCACGGCCGAGTGGGGGGCATGTGCCCCACCGTGGAAGAGATTGAAGAAAAGATAAAATCCGTTATCGGCAAGTAGGGGGGGTGGGGACGGTGAAAGAAACAAAAATTTTCGAAAAACCTGAATCCATGACCGATGTCATCACGCACTATTGTCCGGGCTGCACCCACGGGGTGGCCCATCGCCTGGTGGCGGAGACCATCGACGAGCTGGGTATCCGGGAGCGCACCTTCGGCGTGGCGCCGGTGGGGTGTTCGGTTTTCATCTACAACTACATCGACGTGGACATGTACGAGGCAGCCCATGGCCGGGCTCCCGCCGTGGCCAGCGCGGCCAAGCGCATCCGCCCCGACATGGTGGGCTTCACCTACCAAGGAGATGGGGACCTGGCCTCCATCGGCATGGCGGAGATCGTGCACGCCGCCAACCGGGGGGAGAATATCACCGTGATTTTCATCAATAACGCCATTTACGGCATGACGGGGGGGCAGATGGCGCCCACCACCCTCTTCGGACAGAAGGCCACCACCTGTCCCCTGGGACGGGAAGCCAGTGTCAACGGCTACCCCATCCGGATCGCGGAGATGTTGGCCACGTTGGCCTCGCCCGGCTACATCGCCCGGGTATCGGTGTCCAAGCCCAAGTACGTGCTCAAGGCCAAGGAGGCCATCAAGAAGGCCTTCCAGACCCAGATCGACAAAAAGGGCTTTTCGCTGGTGGAAGTGCTCTCCACCTGCCCCACCAACTGGGGCCTCCGCCCCGTGGAGGCCACGGATTGGCTGGAGCAGCACATGATGCCCTACTATCCTTTGGGCGAATTCAAGCTTCCGGAGTAAGGGGGACGACGCCATGGCTCAGTTTTCCCGCGGCTTGCTCGCCGCTGGCTTTGGAGGTCAGGGCATCCTGACCCTGGGGCAGCTCGTGGCCTACACGGCCATGAACGAGGGGCGCTTTGTCACCTGGATCCCCTCCTACGGCCCTGAAATGCGCGGAGGGACGGCAAATTGCAGCGTGGTGGTCAGCGATGCGGAGATCGCCTCTCCGGTGGTCAACCACGCCGACGCCGTCGTTATCATGAATCAACCCTCACTGGAAAAGTTTGAAAAGATGGTGAAACCCGGGGGCGTGTTGATTTACAACTCCGATCTCGTGACGTACAAAAATCCCCGCACCGACGTGAAGGTCATCCCCGTGCCCGCCAACAGTGTCGCCGCCGAGATGGGCAACGACAAGGTGGCCAACGTCATCGCCCTGGGGGCCCTGGCAGAGGCCACGGACCTCATGAAGCCCGAAACGTGTCTGGAAACTCTCAAAGAAAAGCTGGGCAAGAAGAAGGCCCAGTTGCTGGAGCTCAACATCAACGCCTTCGCCCGGGGGCGAGAGATCGCCCGCAACGCCTCCCGGTGATCGCGCTTCGCGAGGACCGTCTGGAAGGAGAGACCCTCTATCGGGGGCGCATCCTCACGCTACGCCGGGATAGGGTGCGCCTCCCCCAGGGGAAAGAGGCCCTGCGAGAGGTGGTGGACCACGCCATAGCCGTGGGGGTGGTGGCGGAAAACGACCGGGGGGAAATTCTTCTGGTGCGCCAGTTCCGTTATGCCGTAGGGGAAGAACTCCTGGAGATCCCCGCTGGGCTGGTGGAGCCGGGGGAAGACGTACGGGAGACCGCCCACCGAGAGCTTCGAGAAGAGACGGGCTTTGACGCCGAAGAAATGACCCCCCTGGGGAGGTTTTACTCCTCCCCAGGGTTTTGCAACGAAGAAATCGTGCTCTTCCTAGGACGTCATCTGAAGCCCGATCCCCGACCCCAGGACGACGACGAGCGGATCGTGCTCTGCCCCACCCCTCGCCAAGAGGTGAAGCGCCTACTCCGGGAGGGACGCCTAAAGGATGGGAAGACCCTGGTGGCCCTCCACCAGTACTTGGGGATGGAAGACGATCACCCCCGATGAGAAGACCTCCCCGGGAACCATCTCCCAGGGTCCAAAGGCCGCCGGAGGATCGGATCCGGGGGCCTTTTCTTGTCAATTTTTCCGAAGGGAGCGATGATGGTGCCCCGTCCCCGCGCACGATTTCTTCCCCCGGAGGAGGCCTCCCCTTCTCCTGTGCCCGCCGAAGACTCTCCCGAGGCCTTCTTGCGCCATCTTCGTCTGGAACGGGGATGTGGAGAAAACACCCTTCGGGCCTACGCGGCAGACCTGCGGTCGTGGGACGATTTTTGTCGTCGCCACGCCCTGCCTTCCCGTACCCCTTCCGAAGAAGGGGTGGTGCGGTGGGTAAAGGACTTAGAGCTCCAAGGACTGGGGCGCGCCACCATCCAACGGCGTTTGGCGGCCCTAAGGTCCTGGGGGCGCTTTCTCCAGGAGACGGGACAAGACTCCGGGGAACGCTGGATGCCCCCCCTGCCCGCCAAGGGGCGAACCCTTCCCCAGGTCCTCTCCGAAGGCGAAGTGGAACGCCTCTTTCGCGCCTGTGAGGGCTCCCATC
>CALMLW010000004.1 GCA_937868015.1 uncultured Synergistaceae bacterium
GCAGATGGAGGAGCTCCCGGCACCGGGGATAGGGCCACAGGTCGGCGGCGACGCATCGCTCCGCCTCGTCGCACCACCCCCGGAGCTCTTCCATGAGGGGCAGGGCCTCCTCGGTGATCCGAAAGGCCCGTTCCTCCGGATCGTCTCCTCCCAGGGTTTCCCGCAGGGTCTCCAGGGCGTCCAGGCGGTCCCGCAGGGTATCTTTCAGCCGGCCCATCCGGGCGAGGGGTTCCATCCTCCCCGGGGCTTCGGGCCCTCCGGCCAGGGCGGCGAGACTTTGCCCCTCCAGGACGATCTGGCGAGAGAGGGCGGGGAGCACCCCCTCCCGCACCATGGCTCCCAGGATCTCCATCTCGATGTCCGTCGTGGTGACGAACTGGTGGAGCCGGATGTCGTGATAGGCAAAGAGCTCCCGGTCGGTCATGATCCCCAGGGAGGAGAGGAGCTCTCGATTCTCCGGGGTGGTATAAAGCCCCAGGGCCTCGGGGGTGGAGGGCGCCAGGGGAAGCCCCCGACGACGGGCCTCTTCGGCCCATTCGGGGGAGTAGCAGTTGCCCTCGAAGCGTACGGCCCGGCTCTCCCGCGCGACCTCCCGCACTGCCTCCAGGGCCGCCTCGTTGATATCCTTTCCCCGGTCCAAGGAGCTCTGGATGGCGGCCATGACGACATCCATCCCCCGGGCCCAGAGGGCGAAGATCACGGTGAGGGGCCCCGACATGGATTGAGAGGCCCCGGGGGCCCGAAACTCGAACTTGTTCCCCGTGAAGGCCACGGGGGCGGTGCGGTTGCGGTCGGTGTTCTCCGTCCTCAGGGCCGGAAGGCGGAAGAGCCCCAGGTCCAGGTCTCCCCGGGGGTCGATGGCACTTTGGACCCCCTCCTCGAGGTCCTCCAGGAGGCGGGTGAGGACGGAGCCCAAAAAGACGCTCATGATGGGAGGGGGAGCCTCGTGTCCCCCCAGGCGATGGACGTTTCCCGGCCCCGCCACGGAGGCCCGGAGGAGCCCCCCGTGGTCCCTCATCCCCCGCAGCAGGGCGGTGAGGAAGGCCAGGAATTGGAGTCCCCGGCGTTCGTTCCCCCCGGCGGGTTTCAGTAGATTGCGCCCCTCGCTGTCCTGGAGGGAGAAGTTGATGTGCTTCCCGCTGCCGTTGAGCCCCGCGAAGGGCTTTTCGTGGAGCAGGAGGCGGAAGCCGTGGCGCCGGGCCACGGTGCGGAGGGTTTCCATGGTGATCTGGTTCTGATCCGCCGCCAGGTTTGCCTCGGCGAAGTGGGGGGCGAATTCGAACTGCCCCGGGGCGGATTCGTTGTGCCGGGTGCGGATCGCCACGCCGAGGCGGGCCAGGGCGTCCTGGGCGTCTTCCATGAACTCCAGCACCCGGGGATGGATGGCCCCGAAGTAGTGGTCCCCCATGCGCTGTCCCTTGGGAGGGGGGCACCCCATGACGGTGCGGCCGCAAAAGACCAGGTCGGGACGCCGGGAGGCCAGGGCCTCGTCCACCAGGAAAAACTCCTGCTCTCCCCCCACGGTGGCGTGGACCCAGCGTACCCCTCGGTTGCCGAAGAGGCGGATCATGCGCAGGGCCCGCTCCTCCAGGGCGCCGATGGCCTTGAGTAGGGGGGTCTTCATGTCCAGGGGAGTGCCGTCGTAGGAGCAAAACACCGAGGGGATGCACAGGGTCCCCCCCCGGGAGTGGGACACCACAAAGGCCGGGCTCGAGGGATCCCACCCCGTGTACCCCCGAGCCTCGAAGACCGACCGCATGCCCCCCGAGGGGAGGGACGAGGCATCGGGCTCGCTCTGGATGAGCTCCCCCCCGGAGAAGAACTCCAAGGGCAGGCCTGCGTCATTGACGTTGAGGAAGGCCATGTGCTTCTCGGCGGTGAGCTCCGTTCGGGGTTGGAACCAGTGGGTGTAGTGGGTGGCCCCGAGCCCCACGGCCCACTCCTTCATGGCCATGGCCACGATGCCCGCCACGTGGATGTCGAGCTTCTCCCGCCCCTCCACGACGCCCCGGAGGCGGTCGAAGACCTCCCGGGGCAGGCGTTCCGCCATGGCGGCCTGGGAGAAGACGTGTTTGTTGAAGATTTCCGCCGGTCGCTCTGTTTTTTCCGATTTTCCGTTGTTCACCGAGGCAAACCCCCCATGGGGATAAGGATGATGGCGAGGGGGCTTGGCGCCCCTCCCAGGAGAGAGCTTTACCACAGGTGGGCATTTTTTTCAAGGGTTTTTTGCATCCCCTGAAGCGCACCTCCTCCAAAGGTCGTATACAGATATTTTTAGCTCATTTTTTGGATGATTTTCCGGCAAGACCCTTGGGGGGCGAGGCGCCCTTCCCCGCAGAGGGAGGCGATCCGAGGGCGACCCCCCGTCCCGGGGGAGGGGGCGTTTGCGTCCTTTTCCAAAGAAACCTATAATGGAAGGCACGCATCGAGCGAAGGGGAGTAAAGCGTGGGGGAGATCCGGGTGGGGGTGTGCTCCTGGGACGACCGGGGGTTGCGGGGGTCCGGGTGGTATCCGGCGTCGCTTCGGAATGCGGTGGCGAGGCTGGGGTACTACGCGGAGCGTTTCGACACGGTGGAGGTGGACAGCGTCTTTTACGCCCTCCCCCGGGAGGAATGGATCTTCCGGTGGGTTTCTCGCACCCCCCCGGGCTTTCTCTTCAACATCAAGGCCTTTGGCCTTTTCACCTGGCACCGGGTGCCGGTGCGGGCCCTCCCCCTCTGGGCCCGGGAGGGGCTTGCCCCGGGGGCTTCCCAGGTTACCCTGGACGACCTTCCCCGGGAGACGCGCCTTTCCCTCTGGGAGCGCTTCGTCCAAGCCCTGGCCCCCTTGCACCGCATGGGGCGTATGGGGTATCTTCTGTTTCAATTTCCCCCCTGGGTGCGCCCCGGGGGGCGCCTGGAGGCCTATGTGCGGCGGTTGGCCTCCTTGGCCCGTCCCCTGCGCCTGGCGGTGGAGGTGCGTCACCGCTCTTGGTGGGACGATCCCCACCGGGGGCGCCTCCTGGACCTTTTGCGGAGGGAGAACGTGGCCTACGTGGCCGTGGACGAGCCCGATCTGCCCTGGACTATGCCCCCGGAGTGGCCCCGCACCGCCTCCTGGGGGACGGTGGCGCGCTTCCACGGCCGGGCGGCGGAGGCCTGGAGCCGTCCCGGGGCCTCGGTGGAGGAGCGTTTCCGTTACCTCTACGCCCCGGAGGAGCTCCGTCCCTGGCGAGACCGGGTGTGGGCCCAGGCCTCCCAAGATGGCAAGGTCTTTGTCATGTTCAATAACTGTGGAGGGGAGGGGGCGGTGCGGGGGGCGGCTCTCCTGAAGGGCATGCTGGGCCTGGCCCCCGCCGAGGAGGGGGGAGAGCAACGGCGCCTCCCGGGGCTCTAGAGCCCTAAAGGGGTTGCCGGGCTTTCCCAAGAAGGAAGGAGAGGGGACATGAAGGCCCAAGTGGTGCTTTTTGACTTCGATATGACGCTGGCCGATAGCGTGGAAGCCATCACGTACTGTTTCAACCGGGTGGCGGAGGACAAGGGCTTGCCCGCCGTGACCTCCCAGGAGGTGGGGGCCACCATCGGCCTTCCCTTCACCGAGGCCTGTATGCGGTTGTGGGGGCGCGGGGATCCCGAGCTCCTCGCGTGGTACGGAGACCACTACCGAGAGGATGAATTCTCCCGGATGAAACTCTTTCCCGATGCCCCGGGGGTGCTGACGCGCCTGCGGCTCGAGGGGATGCGCACGGGGGTGGTGACGAACCGGCGCTATGCCCGGCGCGTGGTGGAGCGGGTGGGGATCCTACCCTTGTGTGACGTGGTGGTGGGGCTCGAGGATGGAGTTCGAGGAAAGCCCGAACCCGATCTACTTCTGCGGGCCCTGGAGATTCTTTCCCGTTCTCCCGAGGGGGCCTGGTACGTGGGAGACACCGATGGAGACATGCGGGCCGCCCGGGCGGCGGGGATGGGGGCCCTGGGGATCGCCCAGGGATCCTTTGGCCCCCGGGAGCTGGAGGAGGCGGGGGCCCACGGGGTGGTGTCGTCCTTGTCTGCGGTCCTGACGTATCTGGGGCTCTCTTGAGCGCGAAGATCCCCCCGGGGACCGGCGACCGACGTTAGAACCTCAGCCATCGTCCTGCGGCGCCCGGGGAGATCCGAGCCCTGGGGAGCTCCGCCTCGGAGGACCCCTTCGCGAAGGGAGGGGGAGCTTTCCGGGCCGGGGCTTGGGGGTTTTTCCGAGGGGACAGAGAGCTTTTAGAGGGCCTAGGGAGGGTGAGAGCTTGGGGCGGTTTTTTTTAAAAAAATTGCTCCCCCGGGGATCCCGGGGGAAAGCTCCGGAGGCCCCTCCCCGCCGTCTCTCCTGGAAGATGAGGGCCTACCTGGCGATGGTGGTTTTTATGGTCTCCGGGGGGGTGGCGGTCTACGTCTCCTGGTTTCGTCACTACCAGGAGAGCCACCCCCGGGTGACCTGGGGGCGTCCCGAGCGCTACGCCGAGGAGCACTTGGCCGAACTGGCCCTGGTCTGGAGGGAAGAGGTGATCCCGTCTCCGGCGACGGGGACCCTTTCCCTGGCGGGGAAGGGGCGCATATGCCGGGTGGCCCGGGGAGATGCGTTGGCCACGGTAAAGGGCGGGGGCGGCGCGGTGGTGGTGCGATCCCCTGCCCCGGGATACTTTGTCCCCTACCTGGACGGCCAGGAGGGGAAGTGGGGCTTTTCTTCCCTGTGGCGAGGGGATGGGGTGCTCCCCGACCCCCCTTCCCCCAAGGCCATCGCCGAGGGGTCTCCGGTGACCCGGGGGCAGGGGGTGGGCAAATTGGTCTACCAGCCCCAGGAACTTCGCTGCATCGCCTACCTTCCCCTTACCCCCGCCGTGGCGGAAGAGATCCGGCGGGGAAGGGTGAAGGTGCGCCTGGCCTCGGGGGATCGGCCGGTGATGATGGAACTCCGGGCCCACCAGACCTACGGCGTTCGGGAGAAGATCTATGGGACCCTGCCGGTCTTTCCCCCGGGGATGTTGCCCGGCCGCCGCCTGGCGGTGATCCTTTTGGGGCGCGAGCAGGAGGGCACGGCGATTCCCGAGGAGGCCGTGACCTTCACGGGGGGAAGGCAGGTGGTCTTCGTCGTGACGGGGGCGGAGCTGCGCCTGAGGGACGTGCAGGGCATTCCCCTGCCGGGGGGGCGTTTTTTGGTCACCGAGGGGTTGGCGGCGGGGGAGCTGGTCCTGGAAAAGGCGGAGGGAGCCCGGGAGGGGAGGGTGAAACTGTGGTAGCATACGGTGGAAGCGAAAGGGAGGGACTCCTCTCGGCGGCGACGCCCCTGGGGGAGCGGGTGGCCCGGGTGCGGGCCCGCGTGGAGGAGGCAGCCCGGAGCTGCGGCCGGGATCCCCGGGAGGTGCGCCTGTGCGCGGTGTCCAAATACCACCCCTTGGAGGCCATGAGGCAGGCGGCGGAGGCGGGGGTGGACCTGCTGGGGGAAAACCGGGTGCAGGAGGCGGGGGAAAAGGCCCGGGCCTGGCCCCCGAACGCACCCCGGGTGCCCTGGCATCTGTTGGGGCATCTGCAGCGTAACAAGGCCCGCCGGGCCCTGGAGATCTTCGACGCGATCCAGAGCCTCGACGGGGAGCCCCTGGCCCTGACCCTCCAGCGGCTCTGCGAGGAGCGAGGGCGGGGCGTGACGGTGCTGTTGGAGGTCAATATCTCGGAGGAATCGGCCAAGACGGGGGCCGATCCCCGGGCGGCGGCCGATCTGCTGGAGGCCGTCCAGCGCCGCTGTCCCCTCCTGGCCGTGGAGGGGATCATGGCCATGGCCCCCCTCACCGACAGGGTCGAGGAGCGCCGCCGGGCCTTCGCCGCCTTGAGGGAGCTCCGGGATCGCCTGGCGAAGGGGTCGGGGCTCTCCCTAGGGGTTCTGTCCATGGGGATGAGCGATGATTACCCGGAGGCGATCCAGGAGGGAAGCACTCTGGTGCGGGTGGGATCGGCGATCTTCGGGCCCCCGGAAGGCCGGGGGGGCGACGACGGAGACCTTTTGGCTCGGCCGAAGGAATAAAAAGGAGGGCGGGACGGTGTTTGAAAAGCTCCTGGCCCGGTTGGGCATCCTCGAGGAAGTGGAAGAGGAGTTCGAAGAGGACGACGAGCAGTGGAAGGAAAGGAAGCGCCGGGTGTTGGAGCCCGCTCCCCCCGAGGCGGTGCTGGTGGTGGTGCGGGGGTTGCAGTGCGTGCACCGGCGCGAGGAGGTCGCCGAGGCGTTGCACCAAGGAAAGCTGGTTTTAGTGGACCTGCGCCTGGTGGAGCGGGCCCTGGGACAGAGCGCCCTGGACTTCATCTGCGGCGTGGCCTATGGCACCAAGGGGGCGGTGATGCGGGTGGTGCCCGGGGTCTTTTTGGCCATGTCCCACCGCGCCCTGGTGGAGGAGTGGTCCGATAAAGCCCTGGCCACCGACGGGGAGCTGACGATATGACGACCCTCCTGACCGCCCTGGAGGTGGCGAATCAGGAGTTTCGCCGGGAGCTCCGGGGATACCATCGAGGGGACGTGGACGACTTCTTGGACCGGGTGGCGGAGACGCTCCAGCAGTACGCCGAGCTGGTCCAGGAGCACGAGCGGCGCTGGCGGGCCTCCGAAGATGAATTGCGGGAGTATGCCACGCAAAAGGAGGCCCTCCAGCGGGCGTTGCTCCTGGCGGAGCAGACTTCGCGGGAGATCGGGGAAAAAGCCGAGCGGGAGAGGGAAGCTCTGGTGGCCGAGGCCCGGGAGCAGGCGGAAAAGATCCTGGCCGAGGCCCGGGAAGAGGCCCAAGGGGCGGTGGTTCGGCTGCGCCAGGGCGAGGAGGACGCGGCGCGCCAGCTGGAGCGCCTGGTGTGCCTGCGGCGTCAGGCGGTGGCGGAGACCCGGGAGCTCCTGTCGAAGCTGGGCATGGTGCTCGACGCCCAGGAGAAGATCGCCCGGTCGTCGGAGGCGGCCTGGGCGGTCTCTCCGGGGGCCTGTCCGGATCCTGCCAAACCTTCGTGATGCCCCCTAAGGGAGCCCATCCTCCGGGGATTGCCCCGCCGCTCCCCCGGGGTGAGGATTTTGGCGCTCCGGTGCGCTCCCTGCGGGGCGTGGGGGAGCGTCTGGGGGCCCTTTTGGCCCGGCGGGGGGTGCGGACCGTGAGGGACCTGCTCTTTTTTTTCCCCCGAAAGTACGAGGATCGGCGCACGATCCGTTCCCCCGGGGAGATGGTGCCGGGGGAACGGGGGGCGGTTCTGGCCCGGGTGGAGCGCCTGGAACGGGTCCCCACCCGCAGGGAGGGGCTGCTCCTCGTCCGGGCGACGCTGGTGGGAGACCGGGGAGACCGGGGATCGGCGGTGTGGTTTTCCCGCCGAGGGCTGGAGCGCCAGATTCCTCCGGGGACGAGGGCCCTCTTTTACGGCCGCTGCGAGGCGGGAACCGGGGGAGGGCAGCTGGTCCACCCGGATTTTGACGTCCTTGCCCCCGGCGAAGTTCCTTCGGGGGGCATCCTACCCCTCTATCCCGGCACGGCGGGGCTCTCCCAGCGTCGCCTGCGCCACTTGATCCAGGGGCTCTTGGCCCCCGGAGCCCCCCTTCCCCCCGACCCCCTTCCGGAGGATCTGCGCCGCCGTTTGGCCCTGGTGTCCCTGGATCAGGCCCTGAGGGAGATGCACTTTCCCCGGGGAAACCAGGAATGGCGCCAGGCCCGGCGACGGTTGGTCTTCGAGGAGTTCTTCCTCCTCCAGGTGGCCTTTTCCCTGCGCCGCCGCCTGCGGAGGGCCGCCGCCGCCCTTCCCCTGGCGGGGGATGGGGCGTGGCAGGAGGACTTTTTCTCCCGGCTGCCCTTTCGCCTGACCCGGGCCCAGCGACGGGCCTGGGAGGAGCTCCGGGAAGATCTGCGGCGGCCGGTGCCCATGCACCGCCTGCTCCAGGGGGACGTGGGGTCGGGAAAGACCGTGGTGGCGGCGGCGGCCCTGGCGGCGGCAGCGGCGGCGGGGAGCCAGGGGGTGCTTTTGGCCCCCACGGAGGCGTTGGCCCGTCAGCACGGAGATCGTCTGGGCCAGCTTCTGGCCCCTCTGGGATGGGAGCCCCTGCTGGTGTTGGGGGGCGGGGCGGAAAAGGAGCGGCGCCGCGTCCGGGAAGCCCTGGCCTCGGGGGAGGCCCGGGTGGTGGTGGGGACCCACGCCCTCATCGCCAAAGGTGTGACCTTTCGCCACCTCGCCCTGGTGGTGGTGGACGAGCAGCACCGCTTCGGCGTCCTCCAGCGCGCCGCCCTGGCGGGAAAGGGGATCGAGCCCCACGTGCTGGTGATGACCGCCACCCCCATTCCCCGCACCCTCCTATTGGGGTCCTATGGCGACCTCGACGTCTCCGTGTTGGATGAAAAGCCCCCGGGGAGGAAGCCGGTGGTGACGCGCTGGATCCCCCAAGATCGACGGGACGAGGCCCTGGAGGTCCTTCGGCGGGAGCTCGATGCGGGGCGTCAGGGTTATTGGATCTGCCCCCTGGTGGAGGAGAGCGAAAATCCCTCCCGGAGCGTGGCGGCGGTGACCCGGCGATACCGGGCCCTCCAAGAGGTCCTCGCCGGGCACGCCGTGGGGTTATTGCACGGGAGACTCCCCTCCCGGGAAAAGGCCCGGGTGCTGGAGGACTTCGCCACGGGGCGCCTGGCTCTTTTGGTGAGCACGTCGGTGGTGGAAGTGGGCATCGACGTCCCGGGGGCCACCGTCCTGGTGGTGGAAGACGCCCCTTCTTTCGGTCTGGCCCAGCTGCACCAGCTACGGGGCCGGGTGGGGCGGGGGAAGGACGCCTCGGTGTGTCTATTGGTGGGAGATCCTTCCACCCCCGAGGGGCGGGGACGCCTGGAGGCCCTGTGCGCTTCGGAGGATGGCTTCTTTTTGGCCGAAGAAGACCTGCGCCTCCGGGGGCCCGGAGACCTGGGGGGGGTGCGCCAGCACGGCCTGGCCTACTTTCGAGTGGCGGATCTGGGGCGGGACGGGGCCCTCTTGGAGATGGCCCGCCAGGAGGCCCGGAGGCTGTCGGAAGAGGACCCCCGCCTCGAAGGGCACCTCCCGCTTCTCCTCCGGGTCGAGGAGGAGTGGGAGGAGCGCTTTTCCCTTCTGGGAGCGGGGTAGGCCCCGCCCCCACCCGCAGCGGGGCGCCTCCTTCGGCACGAAGGACCCCCGGGGATGGGGACAGGGGATTGCCCCCGGGGGCATAAAAAACCCCCCACCGGAGGGGTGGTCCCACCGGTGGGGGTCCGGGGTCCTATCGCCTTACGGGGACGATGGCTTCGAACCAGCCGTCAAACTGCCGGGTGAGCCGGACGGTGGCCAGGGGCTTGATGAAGATCTCCAGGTTGTGGTCCGCCACGGCGCGGAGCACGTGCCCCCCCACGGTGGTGTGGTCCGGGCGGCTCAGGGCGGCGTGAAGGTGGGGGTAGAGCGCTTGGTCTTTGATGCTGACGTTGCCGTTCAGGGCCAGGAGCTCGAAGACCCCGTCGAAATCCGTCTTCAGGTACTCCTGACCATTGAACCATCCGAAAGTCACCTGTCGTACCATGCCCACCGCTCCCACCACCACAGCGGAATCCACATTGAATTCCTCGCACACATGCCTCAGGGCGGGGTGGAGCTCCTCCCCTTCGGAAAGCCGGATGGCGATGATCTCTTCCGTGGCCGCATATCGCATGGAAACACCTCCTAGCGTAGGATTGATCCCATTGTAGCACGCTTCCATCAACGCACAACTCCAAAAGCGAAAGAAAGAAAAAAAGTCCCCGGGGGAAGAGCCTCTTTTAGCGAGGATCCTCGGAAAGCCTACCCGCCAGGAACACGAAAAAAGACCACACCGTGGCCCCCGCCACCCCAAGGAGAAATCCAAATTGTTCAGGCGGCACGGCCCCTTCCCCAGGGGAGTTCGGAGGAGGCCCTTCCGGGCGCGCCTCTTCGGTGGCCCGGGAAACACCCCCTTCATCTCGCCCGGCCTCGGGGCCTTTAGATTATTCGAGATCTTTTCAGGATCACGAGGATCAGGGGGAGCCCCAGGAGCGACGCCAGGGGGGCCCCTCCCCCCTGGCACCCGCCACCACTCCCCCTGATCGGACGGGGTCGGGGGGAAGGGCGGAGACGACGAGGGAGAACTCTTCCTCGCCCCGTGTCGTCGTCGGGGCCTCGTCGAAGGGGCGATCGCTTCACCGTTTTCTCTCGTCCCTTTGCTTTTTTCCCTCCTCCCATCCCGAGTCCGGCGGGGGACTCGGGGATGAGGGGGATCAAAGTCCCATCTGCCAGGCCTTTATGGCGTCGATGGGGCATAGAAGCATGAGGACGTTGAGCGTCAAGTTGTCCCTCACCCAGAATAGCATCGCCAATTCGGTGACCATGAAGACCAGGGCCGCCTTCTTCCACCCCAGGTGGTGGGCGAGGACGAAGCCCGCGCCGCAACAGAGGACGTCCCCCAGGGAGTTGATGATGGAATCTCCCGTGTATCCCAGGGCGATGGTGGCCTCGCGGTATCGCTGGATGATGAAGGGGGAGTTCTCCGCCACTTCCCAGAGGGCCTCCAGGGATAGGGCCCCCAGTCCTCGGAGGGACAGGGAAGCCCGGGGAAGGAGCCACGCCAGGATTCCGCCGAGGACCAGGCCGTGCAGTCCATGGGTGAAACTATAAGGGTCCAGGAGGCGCTGGGAGCAACAGGCGCTCCAGATGTCGCCCTCCCAAAGGGAAAAGCCGGAGCAGGCCCCCCAAAGGGAGCGCCCCTCCAGAGAGAGGACCAGGGCCAAGATTCCCCCCAGGAGCCCCAGGGCTCCCACGAGGCGCCCCGGGGCTCCGGGGCCTTCGAAGGGGTCGGAGGAGGGGGGGAGGGTGGTTTTTTCCGGAAGGGGCACGGAGCATCGCTCCTCGCGTTCTAGGTGGTTTTGTAGAAAAGAGGGGAACCCTCCGGGACTACTATAGCATAGGGCGCCGAGGGCACGAAGGGGCGATCCCCCCGGGGTATGGCCCTTTCCCTGGTCGCTCCGATGGCGGTACAATACCTCCGGGACGGGAGTCATCGTCGGATCGGGGCCCGAGGGGTCCGAGAGGGAGGAAAGTGGTATGGCGGGAGACATCGTGCGTTTTGTCCACTGCGGCGACCTGCACCTGGACGCCCCCTTCGACCGTCTGGAGGACATCCCAGGGGGGCTGGCTCCGGCGATTCACGGAGCCCCCCTGCGCTGTTGGGAGAGGATCGTGACGCTGGCGATCGAGAGGGGGGTGGATTTCGTGCTGCTGGCCGGAGACCTCTTCGACGATGTCGACCGGACTCTCCGGGCCCAGCTCGCCCTGGTGAAGGGGTTGGAGCGACTGAGCGGCGCGGGCATCGGGGCCTTCATCGTCTGCGGCAACCACGACTCCCTGGCGGGGTGGGAGGCCCGTCTGCCCTTTCCTCCGGGGGTGTACCGCTTCGGCGGAACCGCAGAGAGCCTCCCCTTCGTCCGGGGGGGAAAGACGGTGGCCACCGTCACGGGATACAGCTACCCCCAGCGGCGGGTGGAGGAGAACGTGGCTCGCCTCCTGCGTCCCTCGGGGGAGGGGTTTCAGATCGCCCTGCTGCATGCCAACGTGGGCCATCGGCGGGAGCACGGGGACTACGCCCCCTGTGCCCTGGAGGACCTCGTCGCCTCGGGCATGGACTACTGGGCCCTGGGACACATCCATGCCCCGGGGGTCCTCCGAGAGGCCTCCCCCGCCGTGGTCTATCCGGGCATCCCCCAGGGGCGTCGGGCCCATGAGACGGGGCCCCGGGGGTGCTACGTGGTGACTTTGGGAAGGGGGGCTCCGGATCTGGAGTTCGTGGAGACCGACCTCGTCCGCCGGGAGCGCCGAGGGCTGGACATCGCTTCCCTGGGCACGGAGCAGGAGCTGGTGCGGGCCCTGGAAGCCCTGCGAAACGACGTTCGTCTCGACGGGGGGCGCGGGGTCCTGCTTCGGGTGGAGCTCCGGGGAAGGGGAGAGCTCCACGACACGCTGATCCGTCCGGGGATCGTGACGGACCTGGTGCTCCACCTCCGAGAGGGGGAGGAACTCCGGGAGGACTTTGTCTGGACCGAGGCCCTGGAGGATCGCACCGCGTCCTGGGCAAACCGCGAGGCCTTGAGCCAAGAGGATCACTTCGTGGGGGACTTTCTCCGGAGCGTGGAGGCCTTGGAGGGCGCGGAGGATCTGGTGGCCCGGGTGACGGCTCTGTTGGACGCCGACCCGGAAGGGGCGGGATGGAACGACCGGAACGTGGTGCCCCTGGTGGAGGAGCTGCTCCGGCAAGAGGCGGAAGAGATCTTTGACCAGGTGAAGACCCGGGGGCTCGACGGCCTCTTGCGCCAGGAGGGTTAGCCATGTGGATCTCCGATTTCTCCCTCTCGCGTTTCGGCATCTTCGTGGACCAGCGGGGGACCGACCTCCCCCCGGGGCTCGTGGTCTTTGCGGGCAAGAACGAGAGCGGCAAGACCACCCTCATGCACTTTTTCCGGTACATCTTCTTCGGCTTGCCCCGCAGGGCGGGGAGCAACAATCTCTACGCCCCCATCGATGGCGCCCCTCACCGGGCCACTTTAACTTTCCGCACCGAATCGGACGAGGACGGGGCCTCGTATACCATAGAAATGCGGGGGCGCCAGGTCTCCTTGCGGGAAACCCCTTCGGGGCGCACCCTGGGAGACCTGATGGGACACATCGACCAGGAGACCTTCGAGAGGATCTTCTGTCTGGGGCTGGAGGACCTCCAGGGGCTCAAGGCCCTTCAGGGGCGCCAGATAGGAAGCCGCCTCTTCGCCGCAGGAGCGGGCCTCGGCGTGGTGGCCCTGCCGGATTTGCTGAGGGAACTGGACCAATCCCGCAAGTCCCTCTATGCCCTGGGGCGCAGCCGGGGGGGCAAGGGGACGGTGAACGTCCTGCTGGAGGAGCTGAGGGCCGGAGAGCGGAGCCTTCAAGAGCTGGAGGGGGTCTCGTCCCGCTATTGGAGCGCGGTGGAAGACCGGGAGTCCCTGGAGGAAAAACTCCGGCGCGACGAGGAGGAGTTGGGACTCCTGGTCCGGAGGATGGCCCACCTGGAGATGCTGGAAAAGGCTCGGGGGGCCTGGGGGGAGTACGATCTGGCCCGGCAGGAGCTTGCGACCTTCCACGGCCCCGAGGACTTCCCCGAGAAGGGAGGCGAGCGCATGGCGGCCCTGGTGGCCGCCGTGGCGGAGCTGGATGCGGAAATCCGGGAGGGAGAGGCCCTGCTGAAGGACCTGGCGGTGCGCCGGTGGCAGGTGGATAGCGTCACTCCCCGGGGCCTGCTGGAGAACGCCGAACTGATCTCCGCCGTGCGAGGAGAGCGGGGGCGTTTTGCCGCCCTGACGGCCGATCTGCCGCGACGGAAGCAGCAGGCTACGGATCGGGAGAAGGACTTCCAGGAGGCCCTGCGGCAGGCGGGGCCCGACTGGACCGAAGAGCGCCTCTTCCGGGTGGATCTGGCCTTCGACACGCTCCAGGAGGCCCATAGCCAGGAAGAAGAGCTCATGAGCCGGCAGGAGGAGCTACACCGGGTGGAGCTCCTCGCGGACGAAGGCCGAAAGCGCCTGGATGCGGCGGAGGTGCTCCACATGGAGCGCAGCGCCCTACTCTCTCGCATGGAGATCCCCGAGGTGCAGGACCCCGAGAGACTCCAGCGTCAGAAGGAGGGTCTGGGGCGCCTGCGGGTGTTTTTCTCCCAGCGGGCTCCCATCGTCATGGGCAAAGACCTCACCCGGGAGCAGATGGAAGCGGCCTCCGAGGAGCTGCGCCGCAAGCAAGACCTCCGCCCCAGGGCGACGGCCACCCTTCCCCTGTGGCTTGCCCTTTTGTGCCTGGGGGCGGGCCTGGGGGCGGCGGGGGGGGCCCATTACCTTGGGGAACAGCTCCTGTGGTTCCTCGCGGCCCTGGCGGGGGCCTTTTCCCTGATCTTGGGCTTCCGGGCCTGGCGCCAGATGTCCCGGGACGAGATCCAGTACCGCCAGTGGCGGGAGGACATGGAAGAAAAGGACCGGGATGTCGTGCGATTCGGAGAGCGCATCCACGCCTTCGAAGAGGAGCTGAAGACCCTGGATCGCCTCGTGACCGAGCTGGCGAACGATGCGGGTCTCCTGGTCCCCGACACCCTAGAAGCCCTGGAACGAGAGGTGTTAGGCCTCGAGGCCCGGGGGGAGCAGCTCAAGGCCTTTCTGGACGCCAAGGCGGCCTGCGCCGTCGCCCTGCGGGGCCGAGACGAGGCGGAATCCGCCCTCAAGGGCTTGCAGGAAGAAGTGGACGATCGGCGGAACGAGGTGCGAAAGGCCCAGGATCAGTGGGACTCCTGGCTCCAGGCCCACGGATTCGGCTCCGGGGTGCGCCCCGGCACCTTCCGGGAGCTGGTGGCCCGGGTGGAGAGAGCCCGGGGGGAGTTCCGGGCCCTGGAGGAAGCCCGCCGGGCCCTGGAGGAGGCCGCCACCTACGTCCGCACCCAGCAGGATCGCGTGGCCCACCTGTTGGGCCTGGCGGGAAGGGGACTCCCCGAGGGGGCCCTACCCCAACCGGCCCACCTGGAGGCGTTGCTCGAGTTCTTCGAGGGAGCCCAGGAGCGTCAGAGGGATATGGCCGACCTGGACCGCCAGCTGGAGGAAATCGGGCGAAATCGACGGCTGAAGGAAGAGACCCTGAGGCAGAGAAAGGACGAGCGGGATCGCCTCCTCGACCAGGTGGGGCTCAGGGATGAGACGGAGTTCCTCGCCATGGCGCAGCGCTGCCTTCGAGCCTCGGAGCTGCGGGAGCTCTGCCTTCGCCGGGAGCGGGAGCTGGTCCTACTGGTGGGACACCGGGGGGGGATCGACGCGCTGGGCGAGGAGATCCGGCAAGGGTCCCCGGCGGCCCTGGCCCAGGAGAAGGAAGAAGGGGAGGGGCGCCTTCCCCGCCTTCGACAGGAAATCGACGAGGCCCGACGCCTCCTCGGGGTACGGGATAAAGAAATCGCCGATCTGCGGTGCGACGAGCGCCAGATCTCCCTGGGGGAGGGGATTTCCCGCCTCCAGGCCCGCTTGCGGGGCGCCGTGAGGGAGTGGTTGGTGACGTCGATCTGTCGTTTCTGCCTGGAAGAGGCCCGGCGGCGCCACGAGCGGGAGCGTCAGCCCGAGGTGATCCGAGAGGCGGACCGATCCCTCCAGGTCATGACCGGGGGGCGCTATGCCCTGATGGCCACGGGATCGGATAACGCCCGCACTGTGGAGCTGGAAGAGCGGGCCACGGGCCGGAGAAAGGGCGAGGGGGCCTGGAGCAGCGGCCTGGGAGACCAGGTATACCTGGCCCTGCGATTCGGTCTGGCCCGACTCTTTGGCCGCAAGGCCGAAGCCCTGCCCCTGATCCTGGACGATATCCTGGTGCGCTTCGACGAGGGGCGCCAGGAGGGGGCCGCCCGGGTGCTTTTGGAAGAGGCCCGGCATCGCCAGGTGCTCTTTTTCTCCTGCCATGAAGGCACCACGCGCCTGCTGGCCCGGATGGCGCAGGAAGAGGCCTTCCCCCCCGAACGGCGGGCCTTTTTCCGCCTGGACCAGGGGACGATTCGCTCCGAAGATGGATTATCGGAACCGCTATAGTGCCAATGATCCAGGGGCCCCTCGGATCCGGGGGGCCCCTCGGATCCGGGGGGCCCCCTTCTTGCAAAAGGGGCGCCCCTTAGGCGGGGGGGCTTTGCCCAGACCCTTCCGGGGCTATAGCCCCTTCCAGGATTTGAAGCCCCTTCCCCGGACCTCGGCGGCCTCGGAAAGGGCCATGAAGGACTTGGGGTCGTGCGCCGCGAGGAAGCGGCGCAGCTCCACCACCTGGCGAGGCCCCAGGTAGCACAGGAGGATGGGGCGCTCTTGCCCCGTATAGGCCCCCACTCCGGCGATCCTCGTGACCCCGCGGTGCAGCTCCTTCATGACGAACTCCGCCACCTGGGTGGGAATGGCGGTGATGAGGATTACCTGGCTCCGCCGGTCAAAGGACCGCAGCACTCCGTCGATGGCCAACCCCGTGACGTAGAGCACCACGCCCCCGTAGATGACGTTGGCGAGCCCCACCACGGGTAGGGCCACCACGAACACCGAAGAGCTCAGGAGAAAGCTGAAGGTCCCCACTTCGATGCCGAAACGATCCCGAAGCACCATGACGAGGACGTCCGTGCCCCCCAGACATCCGCCGTGGCGGAACACCAGGCCTCCGCCGATGCCGTTCAAGATCCCCGCCAGGAGGGCCACCAGGAGCCGTTCTTCCAGGTGGGGATAGGGCATGCCCTGGAAGACCTTGAGGAGCACCGTCATGAGTCCCACGGCGTAGATGGTCTTTATCACGAAGCTGGGAGAGAGGGCCTTCCAGGCGAAGACCAGAAGCAGGGCGTTCCCCAGCCCCACGATCCAGGAGGGAGAAATATCCCAGACGTAGGTGGAGAGCACCGCCAGGCCGTTGAGGCCCGAGGCGGGGAAGCGGTTGGGCAGGAGAAAGGCCATGTAGCTCACGGAGACGACGATCGCCCCCAGGGTGATGGGCACCAGGTCGCGCCATTCCCGCCTTATCCAGAGCAGGGCTGCAGCCCCGGGGCGTCGGAACACGGAGGCCGTCATGCCCCTAGTTCCCCTCCAGCAGGGCCTGGAGCTCGTCCAGCCGGGTGGAGAAGGTCCGGGCCACCGCCTCCAGGGGCTCGGGCCCTGCCATGTCCACTCCGGCGGTCCGGAGAAGGTCGATGGCGTAGGCCGAGTCCCCGCTTTTCAGGAAGGTCAGGTAGCGCTCCACGGCCGGGGGGCCCTCCGTCAGGATCTTTTGGGCCAGATCCGCTGCGGCGGCAAGCCCCGTGGCATACTGGTACACGTAGAAGGCGCTGTAGAAGTGGGGGATGCGCCCCCACTCCATCTCCAGCTCCGGGTCCACCACCACGTCGGGGCCGTAGTATCGCTCGTTGAGCCCCCGCCAGATCTGGCTCAAGACATCGGGGGTCAACGCCTCCCCCGCCTCGGCCCGGCGGTGGGTCTCCAGTTCGAACTCCGCGAAGAGCATCTGGCGATAGACCGTGGTGCGAATCTGTTCCAGGGCGTAGTTCAGGAGGTACAGCCGGGATTCCCGGTCCGAGGTGGTGCGAAGCAAGTACTCCAGGAGGAGGATCTCGTTGGTCACCGATGCCACTTCGGCGGTGAAGATGGAGTGCCCCGCATAGGTCACGGGTTGGGTGGCCTGGGTGAAGAAGCGGTGCATGGCGTGTCCCATCTCGTGGGCCAGGGTAAAGACATCCCGTAGGGTGCCGTTATAGTTCAGGAGCACGTAGGGGTGCACCCCGTAGGCCCCCCAGGAGTAGGCCCCGTGACGCTTCCCTTTGTTTTCGTATACGTCGATCCACCCCGCAGAAAAGCCCTTTTCCAGCTCCCGGACGTAGGGCTCCCCCAGGGGAGCGAGGGCCTCACGCACCATGCGCTGGGCCTCCTCCCAGGGGATGTCCCGGCGGAGCTCGGGGGCCAAGGGGACGTAGAGGTCGTACATGTGGAGCTCGTCCAGCGATAGGGCCTTTTTCTTCAGGGTCATGTAGCGGTGCATGGGGGCCAAGTGATCGTTCACCGTCTTGATGGCGTTGGTGTAGACCGCCTCGGGGATGGCTCCGGGAAAGAGCGAGGCCTCCAAAGACGAGGAGTAGCGCCGGGCCCGGGCGAAGAAGACGTCTTTCTTGACGCTCCCGGCCAAGGTGGCGGCCAGGGTGTTTTTCATTCCCCCGTAGGTGGTGAGGAGCCCCAGAAAGGCGTCGCGGCGCACGGCCCGGTGCGGGGAGAAGATGAGACGGCCGTAGCGCTCCTCCGACAGCTCCACCTCCCGCCCCTCCTCGTCCTGGATGCGGGGGAACTTCAGGTCGGCGTTGGTCAGCAGGGAAAAGACCGTCTCCGGCGTTTCTGCCACCTGACCCATCTGGGCCAGCAGGAGCTCCTGGTCCGCCGGCAGCACGTGATCCCGCACCCGCTGGAGGCGATCCAGGGCGAAGCGGTAGGGGGCCAGGGCGGGGACGTCCCGAAAGAATCCCTCCAGCACGTCGGGGGAGAGGGCCAGGATCTCCGGCGCGAGGAAGGCTCCGGCGCTCGCGGCCTTCACGGAAAGAAGGGTGGCTCGGTCGGCGCGTCCCTGGGCCCCGGGGTCCGTCGTGTCCTCATGACTTTTCATGTGGGCCCAGGCGTAGACCCGTCCCAGGCGCTCTCCGATTTCATCCTCCTGGCGTAGGGCTTCCAAGAGCTCGGTGCCGGAGGTCCCGAGCCTTCCGGAAAAACCCGCCAGTCGGGGCAGCAGGGCCTCCACGGCGTCCCGTTCCTTCTCCCAGGCGTCGCCGTCGGGGAAGATATCTTCCAATCGCCACTGGGTGGCGGGGTCCTGGGCGCTCCGGAGGGGGACGTCGCCGGACAGCGCCGCCCCCGCCTCTCCTGCGGCGAAACACCATAGGCAGGCCACGGCAAGGCCTATTTTTTTCTCCATGATCTCCGTTCCTTTCCGTCGGCGATGCCGACTCTTAGGTTTATTAAACTTCCCCGGAAAGGGCTTCGGGGAAGGGGCGATCCTCTGATGTCCCGGGGAAACGAAGGCGGCAACCCCATTGACGTCGTTGCGGAAGGGACATTTCTTCGATCCCTGGGGCTTCGGCGCCCGAGATCAGGGGATGGACCCAACGCTATCGTGCGGGGCTCATCTCGCCTCGGGGGGCGTGGGATCCGGCCCGCTCCAGAAACGGTAAGTGCTGCGTCCGGCGGCCTTGGCCCGGTACATGGCCATGTCGGCGAGCTTGAGCAGGGTGGTGACGGAGGTGCCGTCGTGGGGGTACAGGCTGATGCCCATGCTGGCCGAAACGAAGAGCTCCTGGCCGTCCAGCAGAAAAACATCGTGGAGGGCCTGACAGATGCGAAGGGCCACGTCGGCCACCTGGGGCGCCCCCCCGGCTTCGGGCAAAAGCATGGTGAATTCGTCTCCCCCCATGCGGGCCACGGTGTCCGCCTCGCGGACCAGGGCTTTGAGGCGGCGGGCCACCGCCACCAGAAGCTGATCTCCGACGTCGTGCCCCAGGGTGTCGTTGATGTTTTTGAAGTTGTCCAGGTCGAGAAAGATCAGCGCTCCCCCCCGGCCCCGGCGCTTGGTCACCGCGAGTTCGTGTTCCAGGCGGTCGAGGAAGAGGGTGCGGTTGGGAAGCCCCGTGAGGGTGTCGTGAGTGGCCTGGTGGCGCAGGGCCTCTTCCAACACCTTGCGCTCGGAGATGTCCCGGGATATACCGATGAAAGAGGTCATGCGCCCTTCCCCGTTCCGGGCCGCCGTAGCGCTCGAGGTGTGCCAGGCCCAGCGCCCGTCCTGCCGGAGCACGCGGTACTCCACCCCCGAAAGGGAGGAGGCGCCGTCCAGGAATTTTTTGAAGAACACGTTGCAGGCCTCCTGGTCCTCGGGGTGGACGTGCTTTTTGTAACTCGTGCCCACCACATCTTCCGGAGCATGCCCCACGATCTTGGTCCAGCTGGGGGAGACGTAGGTAAAGACGCCCTCCGGATCCAGGGCGTAGATGATGTCGTGGGTGTTTTCGATGAGGAGGCGGTAGCGGGCCTCGCTCTCCCGGAGGCGGCTCCGGGCCTCGAAGAGAGCCAGGGCCGTCTCCAGGGTGGCCTGGAGCAGAGCGTCTCCCGTGCCCTTGACCACGTAACCGTAGTGGGAGGTCACTCGGGTGCGGTCGATGGTGGGGGCGTCGGTGTGGGCCGAAAGAAAGACCACGGGGATCTCCCGCTCTTCCTGGATCTGGCGGGCCGCTTCGCCCCCGTCCATGCCGGTGCCCAGTTCGATGTCCATGAGCACCAGGTCATAGCGGTGATGGCGGTGTTTTTCCAGGGCCTCGGGGCCGGAAAGGGCGATGTCCACCGCGTATCCCAGGGAAAAAAGGATGGCCCGCTGGGCCAGGGCCGCTACCCGTTGGTCTTCCACCAGCAAGATGTGCTTTGCTTTCGCTTCCAAGAAAAACACCCCTTTTTTCCAATCATCGCCCTAATGGGCTCCCCTTTCGGAGAAGGCCCCTTTGAGAGGATGACCCCGGGGGCCGGAGAGATGGGAGGACTCCCTATTCTAGACCTTTTTGCCCAAAGAAGACAGGGGGGCTCCGACGGGCCAGGTGGGCCCGCCGGTTCCGCCGTATTTCGTAGGGGCCCTTTCTCCGGTTTGCCCCCATGAGGACCGTACTTCTCCGGCGTGAGATCGGGGAGCTCCCCCAAGCTTCCATCGCACTGCCCACGCGGCGCCAGGGGTTTTTGCGCCTTCTTCTTCTGGTCTGGGGCTCAAGGGCGCCGGAGCGAGCTCCCCGGGACCCGAGCCCTCCGGGCTAGGGGCCGGCCGGAGGGCGCCCCCTTCGCCGCCTTCCGGGCGAGACCTCATCGCGGAAAAAAGGTATACTCCGGGGATGGGCGGCGGTCGCGAGGGAGCCCTCAGGCGATGGTGGGGAAAGAGTTCGCGAAGATTTTGGAGAGGGTGGAAAGCTTTTTATGATAATTTTGCATGTCCTTTGGCGCGATGACGGCCTGGTGCTTTGGGGAGAGGCTCCCCGGGGGACCTTGGCGGAAGAAGGTCCCCCGGGGGTGACGAAACCCGAGAGGGGGAGGGCTTTGCCCCCCCGTCATCCCTTCGAAGCCGGAAAGGCCCTGGGGGAGGGGTGGCGCCACCTCCTCAAGGGGCTGGGACAGGAGGATGCGCCAAAAATCCCCTTGAGGGAGCAGGTCTTGATGTTGCCCTCCCTTCCCCGGAGCCCCCTTCCCTCATCCCCCCTCCTGGGGGACTTCCCTCCAGCCCGGGGAAGGGCGGTGGTGCGCCTGCGCCCTTGGAAGGTGACCACGCTGAGCCAGGGGGTTCGAGAGGCCCTTCCCTGGCTTTTGGCCCTCGCTCCGGACTTTCCCGGGTTCGGGGGGACGGTGCTGGGGGGCGACGTGGCGTGCTGGGCCGCCGCCGCCCGGTTCGTCCGGTCCCTGGTGGCGCGGGGGCGCTTCGCCCCCGATCTGGATCTGTCGTGTCCCGGGGGTCCCCGATCCCGATGGTCTCCCGTCCTCACCGGGGAGGATCGAGGGGCGTGGGCCCGCTTGGTTCGGGCCTTTCCCCCGGGGATCCGGGCCCCCGAAAGGGGGGAAAGGGCTCCTTCGGCGGAAGAGGTCCTTCGGGCCTTCCTGGCGGAGGCGGTGGACGGCCTGGTGCGATGCGCCCTTCTCCCGGGGAGATCCCGAGAGGCCCCATCGGCGGACGCCTCGTGGGTGGCGGGCCTCTGCCGCAGCGACGACCCCACCCTGGGAGGAGGACGAGAGGGAAGGAGCGATCTGGCCCTCAGGCTGCGAAAGTGGCGCCATCCCCTGGAGGTGATGGCCTCTTCCCCCTGGCGTCTGGCCTTTCGGCTGGAAGAGCCCGAAGCGGGCGGCTCGGATCCTTGGAACGTGCGATATCTGTTGCAGTCTTTGGAGGACCCCAGCCTCCTCGTGCCGGTGACCGAGGCGTGGGAAGAGGGATTCCCCTTCGGAAGGTCGGTGGAGTTGCGGGAATACGTCCTCACGGCCCTGGGGCAGGCGGGGCGATGGTGCCCCCCCGTGGAAGAGGGATTGCGAAAGGGGCGTCTGGAGGGGTGTGACCTGGCGATGCCTGGGGTGATGGCCTTTCTTGAAAGCCAGGCCCCCGCTCTGGAGGAGGCGGGTTTTGTCGTGCTGACGCCGGGGTGGTGGCGCCGGGGGCGCTCCCGGAGGCGCCTCGGCGTGCGGGCCCGGGTGAGGGGGCGAAGCTCGGTGGGGGCGGAGGCCCTGGGGATCGACGACCTGGTGGAGGTGCAATGGGAAGTCCTCTTGGGATCGGCTTCCATGACTCTGAAAGAGCTGGAAGATCTGGCGCGCCTCAAACGGTCCCTGGTGCGATTTCGCGGCGAATGGGTGCACCTGTCTCCCCAAGAGCTCGAGGCCTCTTTGGAGCTCCTCCGTCAGGGAGAGGAAAGGCTTTCCCTCCGGGAGATCCTTCACCTGGAGCTTGGGGCGACCTCTCCCCCCGGCGATCTCGATTTCGAGGGCGTCCGAGGGGAGGGTCCCCTGGCGAAGCTCCTCGAGGGGATGGCCCCGGAAGGATCTCCGGATCCCCTGGCGGAACCGGAGAACTTTGCCGGATCTCTGCGACCCTACCAGCGCCGGGGCTTAGGGTGGATCGACTTTCTCGCCCGGTGGGGGCTGGGGGGGTGTCTGGCGGACGACATGGGGTTAGGGAAGACCGTCCAGACCTTGGCCTTCATCCAGAGACACAAAAACGCCGGGGGCAAGGCCGTGCTCCTGGTGTGTCCCACCTCGGTCATGGAAAACTGGCGCCGAGAGATGGGGCGTTTCACCCCCGCCCTGAAAGCTTTGGTCCATCACGGCCTCGGCCGGAGAAAGGGGGAGTCCTTCCACCGCCATTGCGCCGCCGCCGACGTGGTGATCACGAGCTACGCCCTTTTGGGGCGGGATCTATCGGTGCTGGGGGACCATCCCTGGGGGGGAGTGGTCCTGGACGAGGCCCAAAATATCAAAAACCCCGAGACCCGGGCGGCCCAGGCGGCGCGGAGCCTGTCGGCGGGCTTCCGGTTGGCCCTCACGGGCACTCCTGTGGAAAACGACGTGGGGGATCTTTGGTCCCTTTTTGCCTTTTTGAACCCGGGTCTTCTAGGGAGCCGAGGGGCCTTCGACCGACGATACCTGGGGCCCATCCAACGGGGCCAGGACCCCGAGGCGTCGGAGCGCTTGCGGCGCCTGACGGGCCCCTTCGTGCTCCGGAGGCTCAAGACCGACCGATCGCTGGTGGAGGACCTGCCGGACAAGGTGGAGCGCGAAGTCTTCTGCCCCCTCACTCGGGAGCAGGCCTCCCTCTACCGCGCCGTGACGGAAGAAACCGCCGAGGCCTTGGAAAAACTCCAGGGCCCGGAGCTCCGGGGGGTAACCCTGGGGGCCATCACGCGGCTCAAGCAGATCTGCAACCACCCGGCGCACTTCCTGAAGGAAGACGCCCCCTTGGAGGGACGATCCGGCAAGCTGGAGCGCCTGGGGGAGATCTTGGAGGAGGTCCGGGCCGTCCAGGATCGGGTCCTGATCTTCACCCAATTCGCCGAGATGGGGGAGCTGCTCCGGAGGTACGTGGGGGAGCGCTTCGGCCAGGAGGCCCTCTTCCTCCACGGCGGAGTCCCCCGGCTCCGCCGGGACGCCATGGTGAGGCGCTTCCAGGAAGATCTCCAGGGGCCTTCGGTCTTCATCCTGTCCCTCAAGGCGGGGGGCACGGGGCTCAACCTCACCCGGGCCCACCACGTGGTGCTTTACGACCGCTGGTGGAACCCCGCCGTAGAAGCCCAGGCCGTAGACCGGGCCTTTCGCATCGGCCAAAATCGCAACGTCCAGGTTCACCGCTTTCTCTGCATCGGGACCCTGGAAGAAAAGATTGCCGCGCTGCTGGAGCGCAAGAGAGAGGTGGCGTCCCTTTCCGTGGCGTCGGGGGAGGGATGGTTGGCCTCCCTGTCACCGGAGGAGCTGCGCCATCTCCTGGCTCTGGAAAAAAGCGCCCTGGAGGGGTAGGAATGGGATACGATGAATGGTATGCCCCCAAGGCTCCCCGGAAGGCCCGGGGAGGGATCAAAGCCGCCTCGCGTCGGGGGGACTTTGCGGAAAATTGGTGGGGAAGTGGTTGGATTGAGGCGCTGGAAAGCCTTCCCGCCGGGGCCCGATGGGCGCGGGGGAAGAACTATGCCCGGCGGGGTCAAGTCCTTTCCCTGGAAGTGCGAGGGGGGACGGTGGAGGCCCGGGTCCAAGGGACCCGAGTTCGCCCCTATCGATGTTGTATCGACATCACCCCCTGGGGAGAGGACACCTGGGAAAGGGTGAGGAGGGTGGTGGGGGAGCACGCCTATCTGGCGGCGGCCCTCCTCGGGGGACGCGTCCCTCCGGAGCTGGAAGACGCCTTGCGGCGGGAGGGCCTTTCCCTCTTCCCCTTCCAGGAAGACCGCCTGGCCATGGCTTGCTCCTGCCCGGATTCCTCCGTGCCCTGCAAGCACCTGGCCGCCGTGGTATACCTCCTGGGGGAGCGATTGGATCAGGATCCCTTCCTCATCTTCGAGCTCCAGGGGATGCCCCGGAGGGAGATCTTGCGCCGGGTGGGAGTGGAAGGCCTCGCCCCGGAGGAAGGGCCTTCTTCTCTGGAGACCTTGCCCGGGAACGACGGAGAAGCCTTCTGGAAGGGCGGCCCCCTTCCTCCCATCCCGGAGACCCTGGGAAAGGGGGACCCCGCCGCCCTGCTCCGCCAACTGGGACCTTTCCCCCTATGGCGGGGGGATGAGCCCCTGGAAGAGGCCCTGGCGCCGGTCTATCGCGCCGTCCGGGATAAATGGGCTCAGGGGGCCGGGGGAGCGACTCCCGGGACGTCTCCTGATTAACCTTTATCCCGTGAGACAAAAGAGGCCAAAGTCTAAGGGGATCCTCCCTGTCAACAGACAGTAGCAATGTCTATTTTTTTGACGTCTTTTGGGCCAAAGAAA
>CALMLW010000005.1 GCA_937868015.1 uncultured Synergistaceae bacterium
GGGGAGTCCCTTCCCGGCACCCTGTCCCAGGTGCGGGGAGTGGCGGCCCGGTGCATCGAGGGGGCCAAAAGAAGCGGCGTTCCCCTGGTGTTGGTGGGACACGTCACCAAGGATGGGCAGATCGCGGGGCCCAAGCTCCTGGAGCACATGGTGGACGTGGTGCTCTCCTTCGAGGGGGATCGTCACACGGCGTACCGGATCTTGCGATCCTCCAAGAACCGTTTCGGGAGCACCGACGAGATCGGCGTCTTCGAGATGGGGGAGGAAGGGCTCCGCCCCGTGGCGGACGCGAGCCTACTATTCTGGAACGGCGCCGAGGGCGGGGTTCCCGGCGTGGCTTTCGGGGTCACCTTGGAGGGAAGTCGCCCCTTTGTGGTGGAGCTCCAGGCCCTGGCCTGTCCCACTCCCTTCCCCTATCCCAAACGCACCGCCCGGGGAGTGGAGGTCAATAGGGTGCAATTGCTCCTGGCGGTGCTGGAAAAACGTTGCGGCCTCTCCGCCCGTACCGCCGATGCCTATGTGAACGTGGCGGGGGGGCTGGCCGTACGGGATCCCGGGGCGGACCTGGCGCTCTGCGCCGCCCTGGCTTCCTCCCTGCTCGATCGCCCCCTGTCGGCGGGGGGGTGTCTGGTGGGAGAAGTGGGGTTGGCGGGGGAGGTGCGCCCCTGCCCCCGCACGGGGGCCCGGTTGCACGAGGCCGCCCGGCTCGGTTTCACCCGAGGTGTGGTAAGCTCTTTCGAGGAAAAGAACTTCGACGGAGAGCTGGAGGTGGTGAGGGTGGGGTCATTGAGCGAAGCCCTGGCGGCCCTCTTTCCCCGATGAGACGGGAAAAAAGGGGGGGCCCCGGAGCCCGAAGATGGGGACTAGGGGGGGTTTTGTGTCTAGCCCTGGCGCTGTTATGGGCAGGGAAAGCGGCGGCGGAGAGCCTGGTCATGGTGACGCCCCTTCGGGGCGCCGTGGGAGCGGCCCTGGAGCATCACCTGGAAGAAGTGATCCAGGAGTGCGATAAGGAGGGCGTGGCCCTTCTGGTGCTTGAGATCGATACCCCGGGGGGACTGGTGTCCTCCATGCGGGAGATGGTGAGGATGATCCAGAATGCCCCCTGTCCCGTGGTGGCCTGGGTGGCCCCCGGGGGGGCCCAGGCGGCTTCGGCGGGGGCCTTCCTGTTGGAGGCGGCCCACGTGGCGGCCATGGCCGAAGGCACCAACGTGGGGGCGGCTCATCCCGTGGGAGTGGGAGGGGGCGAGGGGGGGGAGATGGATCGCAAGATCACCAACGACCTGACGGCCCAGATGCGATCCTTGGCCCAGCTTCGGGGGCGAAACGCCGATGCGGCGGCCCGCATGGTGACGGAAAGCGCTTCCTATCCCTCCCGGGAGGCCCTGGAGGGAGGAGTGGTGGATCTGGTGGTGGGGGATCTGGCGGCACTGATCTCCTCCGTGGAGGGGCGTATCGTGACCATGCCACAAAAGGAGGTGGTCCTCTCCGTGGGGGCCTACCGGGTGAAGGCTCGGCCCATGTCCCTCCCCCTAAGGATCCTTGAAGTCATCACTCGCCCCGACGTGGCCTATCTTCTGTTGGTGGCGGGGATCTATGCCCTTATCTTCGAGGCCCTCACCCCCGGCGGCTTTGTCATGGGAATCTCCGGGGCGCTCCTCGTGCTCCTGGGGTCTTTGGGAATGAGAATGCTTCCCTTCAGTTGGGCGGGGATCCTTCTGCTGGTGGCGGGAGTGGGCGTCATGATCCTGGACCTGGTGGTGGGAGGCATGGGTTTTTTGAGCCTCTTCGGCGCGGCGGCCCTGGTGGTGGGAGGATTGGTGATCTTTCGGGCCCCGGGAGGGGAGCTCATGCGCTTTTCCATGGAAGTCATGGGGGGAGGGGTACTGGGGATTTCCCTGTTTTTCCTGCTCTCCGTCTGGGCAGTGTGGCGGGCGATGCGGCACCGGGCGGTTTCGGGGCAGGAGGGGCTGGTGGGAGCCCGGGGTAGGACCTTGCAAGAGCTGAACCCCCAGGGGATGATCAAGTGTCACGGCGAGTACTGGAAGGCCCGTACCGAAAGCGGCCTTAAGATCCCGGACGACACCCCGGTGGAAGTGGTGGCCATGGAGGGGTTGACCCTGGTGGTACGCCCCCAGAGTCCCGAAGGGGCGGATGGCGCGAAAAGCGCGAAGTAAAGAAGGAGGGAGTTCCCATGGATCTGTTAATGGACGTTCTCTTTAGCATTTTATCAAACTTCAGTGCCCTGCTGATTTTGGTGTTTATGCTGGTATCGGCCATTAAAGTGGTGCCGGAGTACCAGCGCCTGGTGCTCTTTCGCCTGGGGCGCCTCGTGGGATCCCGGGGGCCGGGGCTGGTCCTCGTCATTCCCATGGTGGACCGGACCGCCCGGGTGGACCTCCGGGTGGTCACCCTGGACGTCCCCGTGCAGGAAGTGATTACCCAAGATAACGTCCCCATCAAGGTCAACGCGGTGGTCTACTTCCGGGTCATGGATCCCAGCCGATCCGTGGTGGAGGTGGAGAACTACATCATGGCCACCAGCCAGCTTTCCCAGACCACCCTGCGATCGGTCATTGGCCGGGCGGAGCTGGACGAGGTCCTGTCGGATCGGGACAAGATCAACCAGGAGCTCCAGCAGATCATCGACGAGCGCACCGACCCCTGGGGCATCAAGGTGAGCGCCGTGGAGGTCAAGGAACTGGAGCTTCCGGAAGGGATGAAGCGCGCCATGGCGAGCCAGGCGGAGGCCGAACGGGACCGGCGGGCCAAGATCATCAACGCCGAAGGGGAGCTCCAGGCTTCGCAAAAGCTCCTGGAAGCCGCCCAGGTCATGGAGCGAGCCCCCATATCGCTCCAGCTCCGATACCTCCAGACGCTGCGAGAGATCGCCAGCGAGAAAAACTCCACCACCATCTTCCCCTTACCCATTGACCTGGTGAAGCCCTTTTTGGACGCCTACCTGAAGCCCCGAGGATGATGGACTTAAAGGGGCGAAGGGTCCCCTTGAAGCCCAAGGGCCCGGGGAAGGGCCTTCGGCGGGGAAGGCCCTTCGAGATGAAGCGAAAAAAGATCACGGGAAAAGAGGGATAGCATGCGCATTTTGGCGATCAACGGGAGCCCCCGGGGAGCTCAAGGGAACACGGAAGCCATGTTGCAGCCCTTTCTGGAAGGAGCCCGGGCTTTCGGGGCGGAGACCGAAGTGGTCTACGCCCGAGACCTCTCGGTGGGATTTTGTCAGGGGTGTTTTGCCTGCTGGTTCAAGACTCCGGGGCGGTGTATCCTCAAAGACGACATGGAAGCCCTTCTGGAGAGATTGCGGCGGGCCGATGCGGTGATTTGGGCCACGCCCCTGTATCACTTCGGCATGACGGCCCAGCTGAAGGCCATCATGGAGCGGACCCTTCCCCTGGCCGATCCCCACATCGTGCGTCAGGGTTCCACCTACACCCACGACCTGCGGGAGGGCCTTTCCCCATCAAAGGCCGTTCTCCTGTCCAACTGCGGTTTTCCGGAGATCCATCACTTTGACGGATTGCGGGAGCAATTCCGCTGTCTGGCCCGCGCCGAGGGGCGGGAGGACGGCGCTCCGGCGGACGCGGTGATCCTGCGCCCCGGGGGCGAAATTCTTAGGGAAGAAGCCCTTCGACCCATGATAACGTGGTACTTTGACGCCCTGCGTCAGGCGGGAGGGGAGTTCGTGGCCCAGGGGAAAATTTCTCCCCAGACCCAGGAGATCCTATCCCGGGATCTCCTGCCCCCGGAGGACTTCGTGCGAGAGGCAAATCGCCATTTCGACGAGATCCTGGCGTCGGTCTCCGGAGCTCCCGAGGGGAAAGAGAGGGCCCCGGAGAGGGGCGAAACTTCGGTGGTCCGGCGGACCCCTCGCCCCGCGTCGAAGGCCCCGGAGGCCGGAACCCTTCGCATTCCCCGGGGGCCCGTGGCGCTCACGGGCTATCAGTGGCTCGGAGTGTCTTTTGTTCCCTGGGCCTTCTTTTGGCTTTTGGCGGGGCTGGGAGAGGGGGAGATGGTCTTTCTGCGAACCCTGATCCCCCTGTTGCTCTCCGGGGCCCTGCTCTTTTACCGGCGGCGTTTCATCGACGTTACCCTCTTTGACCTGGGAAGCGTGGCCTTTTTCGCCGGGGAGTTGTTCCTATCCCAGGTCCATCCGGCCTTTTTCAGCGCCTTCGGGGATACCTGGAGCTATCTGGCCCTGGGGGCCCTTTGGATGGGATCCCTCATCACGGGCACTCCCCTTTCGGCGCCCTACTCCCGGTGGCACGTGGCCCCGGAGGTGGCCCACCATCCCCTCTTCTTACGCACCAATGCCTGGATCTCCCTCTTCTGGGGAGGGGTCTTTTTGCTCGGGGCCGCCCTGGACACGGCCTTCGCCCATTTCGACGTTCGGGGGCTTTGGAGTACGGTGTGGACCCTGGTGCTCCTGGTCCCCGCCACGTGGTTCACCCAATGGTTCATCGAATGGTACCCCGGGCGGGCCCGTAAAAAGGCGATGTTGGGCCCTCAGGCGGGGGGGCGTGGCGGATCGGAGGCGAGGCGATGAGGCGTCTGGCAGTGCTGACGAGCGGGGGAGACGCGCCGGGGATGAATGCCGCCATCCGGGCGGTGACCCGGGCGGCGATCGCCCAAGGGGTGGAGGTGGTGGGCATTCGCCGAGGATACGAGGGGCTCCTGGAGGGAGACATCATCCCCATGTCCATCAGCTCGGTGGGGGGCATCATCCACCGGGGAGGGACCATCCTGCGTACGGCGCGGTGTGAGAGGTTCCTGCGCCCCGAGGGGGTTAACGAGGGATTGGATCAACTGCGGGCCTTCGACATCGACGCCCTGGTGGTCGTCGGAGGGGATGGATCCTTTCGAGGAGCCTGGGAGCTGGATCAGCGGGGCTTTCCCGTGGCTGGAGTTCCCGGTACCATAGACAACGACGTGGCGGGCACCGACGCCACCATCGGGTTCGATACCGCCGCGAACACCGCCTTGGAAGCGGTGGTGCGTCTGCGGGACACGGCGTCCAGCCACGATCGTCTCTTCATCGTGGAGGTCATGGGGCGGGGATCGGGCTATCTGGCGCTCTACGTGGGGGTATCGGGGGGGGCGGAGCTCGTGGTGGTCCCCGAAGTTCCCTTCGACCTGGAAAGGACCTGCGAGAGGCTGCACTACGGCCGAAAACGAGGAAAGACCCATTCACTCATCGTTTTGGCCGAAGGGGTCATGCCCGCCCACGAGCTGGCGGCGAAGCTCCAGGACACCGGGGGGTATGATGCCCGCATCACCGTGATAGGGCACATCCAGCGGGGCGGAGGCCCCACGGCGGCGGACGCGGTGCTGGCGTCCCGCATGGGGGCCCATGCGGTGGAGGCCCTACTGGCGGGGGAGCGGGGGATCATGGTGGGGAGCGTCGACAACGCCATGGTGACGTCGCCCCTTCCCACGGCTTGGGAAAGCAAGAAAGCCCTTCCCCAAGCCCTCCTGAGGCTGGTGGACACGCTGAGCATTTGAGGTGAGCCGTGAGAGAAAAAGACGGGATATGGGGAGACGACGAAAGGTCCCTTCCTCCAGAAGCCCGGGAAGCCCTCCCGGAGGAGGGGCCTGAGGGGAGGACCCTTCGCGATGAAAGGGTTTGGGATGAGCTGGGGGAAGCGTTTCGGGGGGTGGTGGCCTCGGATGCGGGGGGACGGGGGGTGGCCTCCCTTTACGACCCCCGGGCGTGGGCTCGAGGGGTGGGGCTCTTGGCCCGTAGCAGGCACCCGGTTTTGGTGACGGGGTTCGTGGTCCCTCCTTGGGGGGTGGCAGAAACCGATGGTCCCCCGGGGGTGGCCGTTCTGGCCCGGGCCCTAAAGGGGCGGGGCGTGGCCCCTCGGGTGGTCACCGACGACCGCTGCCTTCCCGTGGTGCGGGCGGCCTGCGAGGCCCTGGGAGGGGCCCGACTTCAGGGGTCCCATGCCGGGGATGGGGTGCTGGAGCCCGATTCCGACCTCCTGGTCTTCGTGGAGCGCCTGGGGAGGGCGGAAGACGGGGGGTACTACAACATGCGTGGCGAGGAGATCGGCGCATGGACGGCGCCCCTGGACGACGCCGCCGCCCTGGCCCGCGCCCGGGGCATCCCCGTGGTGGCGGTGGGAGACGGGGGGAACGAGGCGGGCATGGGAAACTACGCCCGGGAGCTCGGGGCCCTGGTGCCCGCCTTCTCCCGGTGCCTCTCGGTGGTTCCCGCCGATGCCACGCTGGTGGTGGACGTGTCCAACTGGGGGGCCTACATCCTGGCGGCGGGCCTTTCTCTGGAAGAGGGGCGGTGGCTGGGGCACGACGAGGAAGAAGAGGAGGCCCTGGGAGATGCCATGGTGGCAGCGGGGGCCGTGGACGGGGCCACCAAGCGCCCCGAGGCCACCGTGGACGGGCTGCCGCCGGAGCGGCACCGAGGGGTGGTGCGGCGGATCAGGGAGCTCTGGGAGCGGCCCCGGAGGAGCTTTTAGGGTATGCTCTTGGGGTATGTAGTGAAGGGCCCCGGGGTCGGTCGGGGGGATCCCGGGGCCCGAAAGCTACTACTAGAGGGATCCCTTCTGGAGAAAAGGCACCCGCCGGGCCAGCACGGGGACGAGGATGAGAGCGAAGGCCGCTCCCGCGCCGGTCTGCAGGATATCGGTCCCCAACTCCACCGGGGCGGCGGCCCACCCGTAGAGTACTCCGGCGGACAGGGTGTACCCGGTGATCATGACGACGGCACCGCCGAGGAGGGCCTTCAGGCGCCCCTTGGGGGCCAGGGTGCCCACCACGAACCCTTCCGCTCCCTTGATGATCAGGGTGAGGGGGGCCCAGAGGGCGTACCCCAGGAGCAAGTCGGCCAGGGCCGCCCCCAGCCCCCCCGCTGCGGCGCCGAACCGGCGTCCCAGCAGAAGGGCCACGGTGTAGATTACCCCCTCTCCCAGGTTGAAATAAAGACGGAATCCCGGCACGGGCACCGATAGCATGGTGGCCACGGTGACCAAGGCGGTACATACGGCCCCGAGGGCCACGGTGCGAGCGACATTTGGGGAAGTCATGGCGGATCCCTCCTAAAACGGATGACTTAAAACCCCGGAGGACCAGGGCCTTCTGTTCCAGAGTATACCGGGTTCCTCCCGGGGGAAACAGGTCCAGAGCCCCCGAGGAGGAGGAACTTTCTGGACTGGAACAAAGGGCCAAGGGAAGAAAACCCCTTGCCAAAAAGCGGGGGGGAAAGGGTATACTAGGGCGGTGCGGCTCCCCTGGGGGCGCCGTGCCGGGGATGTGTGCCCCGAAGGCCTAAACCGGCGAGGGGCGAGCCATGAGAGGCCCGGCGCCGGAAGGGAAGAGGGGCCTGGCTTAGCTGGAGGGATGGCTTCCCCCGGGGCCTTTGGGGCTCGGCGGAGCCAGAGTCCTTTCAGAGCTTTTTTTCGTCCTTTCTCGGGCGCCATGCGGTGATCCCATCTTATCATGGCAAATCACAACGAAGGAGGTTTGATTCATGCGCTTTTTCCTGGACACGGCCAACCTTGACGAAATAGGGCAAGCGATGGCCTGGGGGGTGGTGGCAGGGGTCACCACGAACCCCACTCTGGTATCGAAAGAGGGTAACCTGGACTTTTTCACTCGGGTCCGCGAGATCGCGGAGATCGTGAAGGGGCCCGTGAGCGCCGAAGTCATCTCCCTGGACACTCCGGGCATGGTCCGCGAGGCTCGGGAGCTGGCGGCCCTTTCCCCCCATGTGGTGGTGAAGATCCCCATGACCCCGGAGGGCATGGGGGCGGTGCGGATCCTATCTGAAGAAGGGATAAACACTAACGTTACCCTGGTCTTCTCCTCTCCCCAGGCCATCCTGGCGGCGGCGGCGGGGGCCACCTACGTGAGCCCCTTTGTGGGGCGTCTGGACGACGTGGGAGAGTCGGGCACGGAGTTGCTACGGGAGATCGCGGCGATCTACGACGTCCAGGGAATTGAGACGGAGATCATCGCCGCCAGCATTCGAAATCCTCGCCATGTGGTGGACGCGGCGGTGGCGGGATGTCATATCGCCACGGTGCCCTTCAAGGTCCTCCAGCAACTTTTCGACCACCCCCTCACCAAATCGGGAGTGAAGCGATTCCTGGAGGACTGGGAGACCTACCGGAGGCACCATGCCTGAGCAAGAAGCCGTGCCGGCCCAGCTGGAGAACGGTAACGCCGAAGGGGGCGAGGCCCGTCCCCGCCCCCGACATTCCTTCAGCGCCTTGGCGGGACTCAACGTCCCGGAGTTACGTCGATTGGCCCGGGAGCTGGAGGTCTCCGGTGCGTCTTCGCTGCGCAAGGACGACCTGATCGTGGCGGTCCTCAAGGCCCAGTCCGAGCGCATGGGATTCCGGTTCGGCGGAGGCACCTTGGAAATCCTGGCCGAAGGGTACGGCTTTTTGCGCCCCAAGGGCCTTCTCCCCAGCGATCACGATATCTACGTGTCCGCTTCCCAGGTGCGACGTTTCGGCTTGCGCAACGGAGACGTGGTGTGGGGCGTGGTGCGAGCTCCCAAGGAAGCGGAGCACTACGAGGCCCTGCTTCGGGTGGAGCTGGTGAACTTCACCGACCCCGAAATCGCCCGGAAACGCCCTCAGTTCGAACACCTGGTGCCCATATTCCCCAACGAACGGCTGCGACTGGAAACGGAACAGAAGATCATCTCCACCCGGCTGGTGGATCTCTTCGCCCCCATCGGCAAGGGACAGCGGGCCCTCCTGGTATCCCCTCCCAAGGCGGGAAAGACCACCCTCCTCAAGCAGTTGGCCCACGCCATCACCGACAATCATCAGGACGTGATCCTCATGGTGCTCCTCATCGACGAGCGCCCCGAGGAGGTCACGGACTTCTCCCGGGCGGTGGACGGCGAAGTCATCGCCTCCACCTTCGACCGCCCCGTGGAAGAGCACATGAGGGTGGCGAACCTCACGCTGGAGAAGGCCAAGCGCCTGGTGGAAGCGGGCAAGGACGTGGTGCTTCTGCTGGACTCCATCACCCGCATGGCCCGGGCGTCAAACCTGGTGGTGCCCCCCTCGGGGCGGACCCTCTCCGGGGGCATGGACCCCGCAGGACTCTACTTTCCCAAGCGATTCTTCGGCGCCGCCCGGAACATCGAAAACGGCGGCAGCCTCACCATCATCGCCACGGCCCTCATAGATACGGGGAGCCGCATGGACGACGTCATCTACGAAGAGTTCAAGGGCACGGGAAACATGGAAGTTCACCTTTCGCGCAAGCTCTCCGAGCAGAGGATTTTCCCGGCCATCGACATTACCCGCTCCGGAACCCGGAGGGAGGAGCTTTTGCTGGACGAAGAGGAGCTTCCCCGGGTGTGGACCCTGCGGCGGCGCCTTTCTTCCGTGGACGAGGCCGAAGCCCTCAGCCTCATCATCGACAAGGTGCGATCCACCGCTTCTAATCGAGATTTCCTGGCCACCATCAAGGGAGCCTAGTCCCGGGCGCGAGCGTGGAAGGAGCGGCGGAGGCCCCCCAGGAACCATGGGGCGGCCTAGGGAAAGCCGCTCGGGCTCCACGCAAAATTCCCCCGCCTAGAGCGAGGGGAAGGGAGGTATGTGGTGTGAAACGTTCTTTTCGATTTATTCGCCTTTTGCGAGGACGAGGGACCTTCGTGTTTTTCCTGGTCGGCATGACGGTGCTCCTGTCGGCCACGGTGATCTTGGCGGGAAAGCGCGCCGAGGAGCGGGGCTTTGCTCCCTTCTCCGTGGCGCCTTTTCCCGACGCGACGCAAGGCGACGGGTACGCCCTGGCGGAGATGCCCCAGGATGACGCCGAGGGCATGCCCCTTCCCCCGGAGGGAGGAGCCACAGTGGCCCTCATGGGGGGCCTCCTCTCAGGAGACGAAGGAATCGAGATCGGCCCCTTCCAGGCGCCGGACTTTTTCCTTTCCGACGACGTGATCCTGGAGGAAAAGGGCCCCTCGGACGAGGAAGGGCATTCCCTTCTGGGCCCGAGGAAGGCCTTGGACGACCGGCCGGTCTGGGAGCAGCACGAAGTGGCGCCGGGAGATACCCTGTCTTCCATCGCCAAGAAGTACGGAGTGTCCCAGGAGTGCATCGCCCAGGCAAACCCCACCATGAAAAACCGAGACAGGCTCTCCCTGCGCCAGGTGCTCCTCATCCCTCGCTCCTCCGCCGACATCCCCGCCGTGTTGGAGGAACACCAGAGGCGCCAAGACGAGATCGTGGCCCAGAAGAAGTCGGCCAAGCCCGTGGTGGTGTCCTCCTATGCGGTGGTGGGAGGGGACAGCCTGTGGTCCATCGCCGGAAAGTTCAACCTGGACATCAACACCCTGCTGGGGTGTAACGAACTCAAGGACCCGGACCGCCTTCCCCCCGGAGCGACCCTCCGGATCCCCAACCAGGACGGGATATTTTACGTCTTCCGCAAGGGGGACACGCTTAAAAAGATCTCCGACCGCTTCGGCATCTACGAAGAGGCTATTTGGGCGGCCAACTCCATGGACCGGGGCTCCGTCTTAGAGGTGGGTAAGACGACGCTTTTTTTACCCGCCGCCAAACCCATCACCGTGGTGCAGCAGGCCGAAGGGGGCAGGAGGGACTCCATCTCCTCTCCCACGAAGAAGGCCGGGGGGTTCGTGTGGCCCCTCCAGGGGCGCATAAATAGCTCTTTCGGATGGCGCCGGGATCCCTTCAGCCGGAGAAAGGACTTCCACACGGGGCTTGATATCAAGGGAACCTACGGGCGTCCCATCGGGGCCGCCAAGGCTGGCACGGTGGTCTACGCGGGGTGGATGGGGGGCTACGGCCGAACGGTGGTCATCAACCACGGCGGGGGATACACCACGCTCTACGGACACTGCAGCAAGCTCTTGGTGCGCCAGGGACAGAAGGTGGAGGCCCGAAAGATCATCGCCCGATGCGGCTCCACGGGGCGATCCACGGGGACCCACCTGCACTTCGAGGTGCGCCGAAATAACGTCCCCATCAACCCGCGGAGCGTGTTGCGGTAACTTCCTCCCGCAGGGACCCGAAGCCATGATCGGCCAGGGGAACCCCTCCCCTGGCCTTGTGCGTGAAAGGCAGGGCGGAAGTAGAGGCATGGAAGGTCCGAGATGGGCTCATCAGCGTCTGCACGATCGATGGAGTACCCTGCTCCTGCGCTTTGGCTTTTCCCAGGGAGTGACCCCCTGCCTGGGGGCCCTGCGGCACACGGGAGGAGCCTCGGGGGCGATGGTGTGCGCCGCCCCCGAGGTGGCCGAGGCGATGCCTCAGGAGGAAAGGTCCACCCCCTCGGAGGGCGGAGCCCTCTCTTCGGGGTGGCGCCTGGTGGCCTCTAGGGGAGTGGCGACCCCCCACCAGGACCTGGAGCGCCTGCTCCCCGCCCTGGGACGTCTGGAAGGAGCCCGCTTTCCCGTGCGCCTCTCCCTGGCCAAGGGCCCCTGGGTTTTGCTCCCCGTGCGGGATGGAGAGACCTTCCTCGGAGGGCTGGCCCTCTGGACCCTCTGGGGGCGGAGCATCGCTGTGGGGGATTTTGCTTACCTCCAGGAGCTGGCCGCCCTGTTGGGGAAGGCCTGGGGAAGAGAGCACCACATGGCCGTGCTCCATCGGGCCCTGCGGCTCACCGCCGCCGCCAACTTGGTGGGGGGACTCCTGGAAAACGAGGGAATTACGCCCCAGGCCCTCTTTTCTTCGGCCCTGGAGCAGGTGCGCCGGGTGATTCCCTTTGACCGGTGCTCCATATACCACTTGGACTGGGACGCCTTTCGCCTGGACGTGCTACACAACGAAGGATCCGAGGAACCCTTCGACATCTTCGAGCAGGAGACCTTTCTCCTGGGCGGCGGTCTCAAGGCCTTGGCCATGGAGCAAGAAAAGAGCATCGTGCTGAACGGCCTGGAGCGGCACGACATGAAGAGCTACGCCGCCATTCCCACCCTGGCGCCGGATAGGCTTTCCCGGGTGGTGGGGACCTTTGGGGCCCGGGATGCCGGGGTGTTCACTCCTAAGCGCCTCATGTGGCTTTCTTCCTTTCTCCAGAAAGTGGCCGGGGTCTTGGCCACGTGGCGGCGCCAGGCCCACTGGAAGAACGAAGCCCTCACCGACGAGATCACGGGGCTTTTCAACAAGAGACATTGCCTGAGAACCCTCGAAGAAGCTTGGGGTCGCCACCAGGAGAGGGGTTCTCCGCTGGCGGTAGGTTTTTTTGACCTGGACCATTTTAAGCAGGTAAATGACACCTACGGCCACCTGGCCGGAGACGTGGTGCTGGGGCGCTTCGGCGAGATCCTTCGTGCCCTCTCCCCGGGGGCGGGGACGCCCTTTCGTTATGGAGGCGAGGAGTTTTTGTTGTTAATGCCGGACCGAGACCTCCGAGCGGCGGTGATGGCCTGCGAAGGAGTAAGGCAGCGCCTGGCCCGGGAGGAGTGGCGCACCCAGCTGGGGGCCATGAGGGTGACGGCTTCCTGCGGGGTGGCCGAGGCCCTGCGGGATGGGGCCACGGAGATGGACGACTTGATCCAGCGGGCCGATGCC
>CALMLW010000006.1 GCA_937868015.1 uncultured Synergistaceae bacterium
CCCTTCCACGGAAGAACTCCGGCGGTATGCGACGAGCTGACCCTTCCCGGGGACTTCGATATCGGGGGGCGATTCTCCTGGGACTTCTTGTGGGGGCGCTGGTGTGGGGATCCCCGGCGGAGGCTACCCCAAAGCCGGAGCGCCTCTCGATTTGGGTTACGTCGCCCTGGCTTGCCCTGATGACGCGTTTCCTGGGGGGGGTGTACGTGGAAGTGCACCCCCTTTCTGGGTGGAACGACCGGGGGCAGTTGGTGCGCTTCAAACGCCCCCCTTCCGGGGCGCGGATCATCGCCCTCGATCGAGAAGAAAAGGGGCTTTTCGACCTGGGAAACGTCCCTGATGCCCGGGTTCGCCTTCTTTTTTCCGATATGCCCTATCTTCGCCAGGAAGGCAAGAGAAATTTTTTGGACCCCGCCACCATGCCCTTCCTCGGCCAGGAGATTTTAAAGGCCTTGGCGGCCTTCGATGGAGATAACTATCGGTACTACCAGCGCCGTCTGGCGGAATTTCAGTCGAGGCTGGAGAGCACTGTGGGGGTAGGGCGACAGCTATTGTCGGAAGTTCCCTTACTAAACCTATCCCTCGAGCTAGCGCTCTGGACGGCCGCTGCGGGAAAGCGCCACGTGACTCCCTCCTGGGATATGGTCCAGGCCTGGGGGCGGGGCGAGCGCATGGATGTCTTTGAGAGGACCTTGGCGGAGGCTCAGGCGGGACACATGGTGGTGATCTACGACAATCAGATGCCTCCAGCGGTCAAGAACTTCCTGGCCTCTTCTTCTTCGGCTCTGTTGATAGAGCTTCCCGACGTTAACCAGGTGGATGATCTCTTCCTCTATCTCTACGACCAATACATGGCGGTATGGAACTTTGCTCGCCATGGCACCGCCCCATGGCGATCCCCGGGAGGCCAGCGTCACTTTTGACGTGCCCCGGCGCGGTCCGATGGAGCTATGAGATATCTTTATTCGAGGCCTCGACGGGCCCAAGGGTTTTGGTAACTTTTTTTGTGGCCCCCAGGCCCCATCGGATCGAAATCGTCGGGGACTTCTTGACAAAGTGAAAAAAATACCCTTTGCGAAAAGAGGGAAAGTATGATAAAATCTCCCCGAGCTTAGGAAAGCAGAGGTGGGCTTGATGGGGTGCAGCCTTTCGCAGATTAGGGAAGAACTCATGGCGCATAAGGGCGCGTGCCTGCGTTATAAGGCGCTTAAGGGGCGACGGAAGGTGGAGGAGCGCCAGGGAGTGCTCGTGGAGACCTATCCTAAACTCTTCACCCTCTTCGTCGAGTCCCAGAACAGCACGGTCTCTTTTAGTTACGCAGAGGTGCTGACTAGGGAAGTGGAGCTGGAGCTGATCCCTGACCCCCGGAAAGGGTAGCTCGACTTTCCCCCGGCGAGGGGATATCCCCGGGGCGTGAGGCCCCGGCCTTTTGGCCCTGGGGCCTTCGGTTCGGGCGGTGAACAAAGGCTCCGGCGCGGGGACGCCCGGGGCCTTTTTCGTGGTGGTGGGAGGTTCAGATGGAGCACGTGGTGGCGTCGTGGGGCAAGGTGAACCTGTCTCTCCGGGTGACGGGACGACGGGAGGACGGGTATCATGCCCTTCACTCCCTTTTTCTCCGAGTGGGGCCGCTGGAAGCCATGAGACTCCGGATCCGGTCTGGGGCTGGGAGGGGAGATCTTTTGCACCTCCGGAGCGAGGTCCCCATCTCGGGGGAAAACCTGGTACTTCGGGCCCTGGCCCTGGTGAGACAGTACCACAAGGCATTCCCTTTTTTTGAAGTGGAGCTGCAAAAACAGATTCCCCCGGGGAGTGGATTGGGGGCGGGAAGCGGCAATGCGGCGGCGATTCTTTCCTGGGCCCGTCAGCAGGGCTTTCCCGTTCCCGACGTCTCGGCGGTGGCGTCGCTGGGGGCTGATGTGCCCTTTCTCGCCTCCTCATGGCCCGGAGGGCGGGGGGAAGGCATAGGGGATGATCTGTCCCCATTCTCTCTGCCAGCTTTGCGAGTGGCCCTGGTGGTGCCCCGGTGGAGCTGCGCCACTGGGTTGGCCTTTGCCGCCCTGGACCGGACTAGGGGAGGGGATTGGAGCCCTTTGGAAGAGGCTCGTCGGGAGAGCGACCGTCTTTTAGAAAACCTTGCGGCGGGCAAACGTGTGGGGCTTTTGCCCAACGACTTTGGTCCGGACCTTTGGGCCGCGCACGGAGAGTACAAGGATTTTTTCGACCTCGCAGAGGAGCAGGGGGCCCTGGGGTGGGGGATCAGCGGCAGCGGTGGAGCGGCTCTGGCCCTTTTTCCCCGAGACAAAGCCCTTCGTTGGCCCGACTTTTCCTGGGCCCGCATGGGGACCATTTTGGAGGTGTAGGCCGTGCGCCCCGCACGTCCCGAACGCCTGGCCCGCCTCACCGCCCGATTGATGTTCGCCCCCTCTCGGCGGATCTCCCTCACCGAAAACGCGGGGGAGTTTGCCATATCCAAGACCATGGTGGGCAATGATTTATCGCTGCTGGACGACCTCTTCCAGGAGGAAGGCCTGGGGAGTGTGGTCGTGGAGCGGGGAAGGGACGGGGGGGCGACCTTTCGCCCCCGGCTGAGCCCCGAGAGACGCCAGGAATGGCTGAAGGAAGTGGCCCACATCCTGGAAACCCCCGATCGAGTGCTCCCCGGGGGTCTACTCTACTACAGCGATTTACTCTTCTCTCCCTTCTGGGCCCAAAGGCTGGGCTTTGCCCTGGCCTCCAGCTTTGCCGACTCTCCCATCGACGTGGTCATGACCACGGAAATGAAAGGCATTCCTCTGGGAATGTTCACGGCCCATGCCTTGGGGGTGCCTCTGGCGGTCTGTCGCTTCGGGAATCGCCCCAGCGATGGATCCGCCGTGGTGGTTCACTACCCTTCGGCCTCCGGGGACGTGCGAACTCTGTTCATGGGAGTGCGCATGCTTCCCAAGGCTTCCCGAGTTCTTTTGGTGGACGATGTCATGCGAGGGGGAAGCACCCTGGCGGGCATGCTGCAGGTGGCGAAGGAGTTCGAAGCCCAGGTCTCTGGCATTGGGGTCTTTCTCGTGGCGGAGACCCCCCAGGTGAAGCGCGTGGGACACCACACGGCGCTACTACGCTTTTCCATCTCGACCGCCGGGATCCCCTGCGTGGAGGTCCAAGCCCCCCCTCTGGCGTTTGACGGAGCGGGATACGTGCGATACAATCGCTCCATCGAAAGGGGGCGATGCCGTCCATGGACGTCAAGCTGAACCGCAACGATTGCATCGGCTGCGGCGTCTGCGTTCAGATCTGTCCCGAGGTGTTCGAGCTGGATGAAGAGGCCGGAAAGGCCCGCGTGGCCCGTCAAGGCGGGACCCCTGAGGCGGTCCGCGAGGCGGTGGAGAGCTGCCCTGTGGGATGCATCTCGGTGGGATAAGGCAAATAAGTCAGGGTTTCCCTCCCTCGTTCTTTGGGGCGAGGTTTTTCGTGGGCCCATAGCTCAAGTGGTTAGAGCCACCGGCTCATAACCGGACGGTTCCTGGTTCGATCCCAGGTGGGCCCACCACGGCGAATGCGAGCCACCTTCGGGTGGCTTTTTCTGTGCGACCCCGTCGGACCGAGTATGGGGGGTCCGAAGGAAGGAGGCCCCTCCTATGAAAACCGTAAAGGACTTGATGACGACCTTGGAAATCATCGCCCCCTCCCGAGGCATGGAGGAATGGGACAACGGAGGATTGCTGCTAGGGAGCCCCCATTGGCCCTTGGGTCGCGTGGGAGTTGCCCTGGACCCTTCCGAAGAAATAGTGAGTGCGGCAGTGTGCCGGAAGTGTTCTGCGGTGGTCACCCATCACCCCATGACCTTGACGGGATGGAAAGCCCTGTCCCTGGAAACCCCCGAGGGGCGCCTGGTCTCCCGAGCCCTGGGGGAATCGGTGGCCCTGGTGGCGGCCCACACCAACTGGGATCGGGCGGAGGAAGGGGTGAATGTAGCCTTGGGGAAGGCCCTTCCCCTGTCTGGCATGCATCCCCTATGCTCCTCCCGGGAGGAAGGGCTCTGGGGGGACGGGGGGTGGGGAGATCTGGTTACTCCTCTTCCCGTCCGGGAAATGGCCCAGAACGTGGGGCGCCTGTGGGGGCTGAGTTGGGGGCATCTTTTTTCCCCGGATCCCTCTCTGGTCGTGTCTCGACTGGCTTGGGTCGGTGGATCGGGGGGGAGTTTCTGGCGCAGGGCCCGTGAAAAGGGGGCCACCCTTTTCTGCACGGCGGACATGAAGTATCATGAGCGACGGGACGCCATGGCGGCGGGTTTGGCCCTCCTGGTGGTGGACCATGGAGAGATGGAAAGCTTTTCCCTGGGATCCTTGGCCCGGTTGATCCAAAGCCATCTGGGCCAGGAGGTGGAGATATTGGCGGAGCCCCCTTCTTACGGATCCATTCTTTTGTTTTAACGCAATGGAGGAGGCCCCGGGGCAAGAGGGGGGCGAGCGCCTCTTCTCGGGGGGATTGGAGAATACGTAAAGGGCCGAAAGGGGCCGCAGGGCCCTTGACGATGGCGGCCATGACTCGGGAACGGAGCGTGAAAAGTATCATGCGAGAAAGAGTGTTCAGCGGCATGCGACCCACCGGGCGGCTTCACCTGGGACACCTGGCGGGGGCCCTGACCAATTGGGTGCGCCTTCAGGATGACTACGAGTGTTTCTACTGCATCGTGGATTGGCACGCCCTCATGTCCGACTACGCGGACTCGCGCCAGCTTGCGGCTAACGGCCAGGAGATCCTATTGGATTGGCTCGCAGTGGGGCTCGATCCCGCCAAGAGCGCCATTTTCGTCCAATCCCACGTGGCGGAGCACGCCGAGCTCCATCTGGCCCTATCCATGATCACCCCCCTGGGGTGGTTGGAGAGGTGCCCCACGTACAAAGATCAGATCATAAACATGAAAAACAAAGATCTAAGCAACTACGCCTTTCTGGGGTACCCGGTGCTGATGGCGGCGGATATCATTCTCTACAAGGCCCACAAAGTGCCCGTGGGCGAGGACCAGTCCGCTCACCTGGAACTCACCCGGGAAGTGGTGAGACGCTTCAACCACTTTTACGGCGATGTCTTTCCCGAGCCCGACATCCTCCTTACTCCCACCCCCAAGGTCCCGGGCACCGATGGCCGTAAGATGAGCAAGTCCTACGGGAACTCCCTGGCCATCGCCGATAGCCTGGAGGAAATCTGGGAGCGGATCCGCACCATGCTCACCGACCCGGCCCGCATCCGCCGGACCGATCCGGGGGATCCGGAAAAGTGCCCCGTCTGGGATCTCCATAAGGTGTTCAATGCGGACGCGGCCGAGAGAGAAGAAGTGGCTTCGGGGTGCCGGAGTGCCGCCATGGGGTGCATCGAGTGCAAAAAAAAGCTCCACGGCCACATTTGTACCCTTCTGGAGCCCATCCAGGAGCGGAGGCGGTATTATGAAACCCATGGCAGCGCTTTGGAGGAGGTCCTCCACCAGGGAGCCCAGAAGGCCCGCGTGGTGGCGGAGGCCACCATGCACCACGTCCGAAGCGCCATGGGCCTGCAGCCTCCTCGATAGAAGGCCCCTTTCGCCGGGGGACGAGGAGAGCGATCCCGAGGTCCTTTGTCGTGCCTTTGTCCTTTGAAGTCACCCTGGAGGGGTTTTCCGGCCCCCTGGACCTTCTTTGTGCGCTGGTGGAATCTCGAGCCATTGCGGCGTCTCGAGTGCGGGTATCCGACGTGGTGCGCCTTTACGGCGCCTACCTCGCTCGGGGGGACGTGATGACCATTCGAGAGATGGCCGAATTCTTCGCCCTGGCGGCTCGGCTCTTGCTGGGTAAACTTCAGGCCCTCATGCCCGGGATCTTTCGGGAAGAGGAGGGGGGCGCCCCCGAGGAAGATCCAACGGGGACGGTCGGTGGCACCGAGGAGGACGTGGAGGAAGCCCTGGCTCGGTATCGTCCCTTTCGGGCGGCGGCGCGCATGATGGAAGAGCGATTTCACCGCAGGGCGGCCTACGTGGGGCGGCGGGCCGAAGAGGGGGAGAAGATCTTCGACCTGGGGGATGTCTATGCCCTGGCATGCCTCTGGTGGCCCCTGATACGGCAAAAGCGACGGCCCTCGGTAGGGATTTGCGAAGAAGATTTCTGGGACGAGGAGGGCGTCCCCTCCATGGTCCCCGAGGAATCCCAAGTAGAGTCCTGCATGGACCGCTTGAGGTCCCTGATGACGCCCCACGTTCCCGTGGAGCTGGATGGCCTTCTAGAAGAGCGTAGAAGCCGGTCGGCGCTGGTCTTGGTTCTGTTGGCTTTGCTGGAGCTCTCCCGGAGGAACGAAGTGAAGCTGGTACAGTCCGATTGTTTCGGCTCCTTGCGCGTGACCCGGTGCGCAAATCCTGCCGTGGAGGGGAGTGTCCCATGAACGGGGTGCGGGGCGAAGCGCCCCTCCAGAATCCGTCGATCCGCACCTTGGAGGCCCTGCTTTTCGTGGCGACCCAGCCCGTTCCTTCGGCGTCATTGGCGGCGGTCCTGGGGATTTCCTCCCGGGAAGTGGGACGCATCCTTTCCCAGTTGCGGGAGCACTACGAGGCGGGGCACGGGGTGACTCTTATCGAGGTGGCGGGAGGGTGGCAGATGGTCACCGCCCCAGAGGAAGAAGAGGCGGTGCGCGCCTTCCGGGCGGATCACCTGGACGAGAAGATCCGCCTTAGCAAGGCATCTCTGGAGACGCTGGCGGTGGTGGCCTATCGTCAGCCCGTCACCCGGGGCGAAGTGGAAGAGATCCGAGGGGTGCGATGCGACCGGGTCATGGAAACCCTCCTTCGCCACGGCCTGGTGCGAGTGGCGGGCCGTCGCCGAGGCAGCGGGACCCCTCTCCTTTTCCGCACCACGGATCGCTTTTTGGAGCTCTTTGGCCTCCAGGCCATTGCCGACCTTCCAGCCTTGGAAGAGTTGCGTGAGGCCCTGCCGGAGGCCTTTTCAGAAGAGGGCATGGCGTGATGGAATCCGCCGGGTCGGTGCGGCTGAACAAATACCTGGCCTCCTGTGCCTTGGGATCCCGGCGTCACGTGGAAGATCTGGTGCACCAAGGACGGGTGGAGGTGGACGGAAAGCGGGCCCTAAGCCCCGGAGAGAGGGTGGGGCCCGGAGGTCGTGTGCGCGTGGACGGGCGGGTCGTGATGCCCCGGGAGCTTTGTTACGTGGTCTGTTATAAACCCCGGGGGGTGGTGTGCGCCGTTTGGGACCGCTTTTACCCTACGGTTCTGACCGTTCTCCCCCCAAAATTTCAGGATCGGGGGCTCTTTCCCGTAGGTCGTCTCGACAAAGACAGCGAAGGACTCCTCATCTTGACGAACGACGGCGATTTTGCCCAATCGGTGGCCCATCCGAGGTTCGGGGTGACGAAAAAGTACCGCGCGGAGCTCTCCCGCCCCATGGATGCCGAAGATCTGGGGCGGTGGCGAAGGGGCGTCGATCTGGAGGGGCGTTGGGTGGTTCCCGAAGGGGTGGACCGATTCTCGGGGGGGGTGGAGGTGACCCTTCGGGAAGGGATGAAGCGCGAAGTCCGGATGATGGCCCGGGCTTTGGGGTATGAGGTCACCCGGCTGATCCGCGTGGCCATCGGAGCGCTAAAATGGGAAAAACTCCCCCCAGGAGGATGGATGACGTTTTCCCGGGAGGAGTTATGGTGTATGATTAGGGCTGGGGGTTTGGTATGAGCGCGAGCTTACCCCAACGGAGATGTCGGATGGAGCGGGAGGATGCAGGATGCAGGGACTGGACGAACGCACCCGAGATCTGATTCAGCGCAGGGTCCTGAAGCGCGTCAAAGAAATTCCCTCGTTGCCCCAGTTCGTCGTGGAGACGCTAAAAAAACTTGACGACCCCAAAAGCAGCGCAGCCGATGTTTCCAATCGCCTCTCCCGGGACGAAGGGTTGGTGATCCGGATTCTTCGGCTGGCTAATTCTGCGTACTATGGGCTTCCTCGACGGATAGTGAGCGTGACGGAGGCTATTGCGCTTTTGGGTTTCAAAACCGTCAAAAGCATTGTCCTTTCGGCGTCGGTGTATCAATTCATGGACGGAGCTTTTACGGGGTACGCCTTGGATCGAGGGCAGCTCTGGAAGCACTCCCTGAGTGTGGCTTTCGTGGCCCGGCACATCGCCAAGAAGGTCAAAGGCGAAGAGGAAGAAGCCTACGTGGCAGGGATGTTGCACGACCTGGGAAAGATTGTGTTGAACGACTTCGTCCGCTTCGGCTACGGCATCATCGTGCGTTTGGTGGAAGACGAATACATGCCCTTCATGGACGCAGAAACGCAAGTCCTGGGCTTCAACCACGCCCAGGTGGGAGGGCTGATGCTGGAGCAGTGGAACCTCCCGGAGACCTACCAGTACGCCGCCCGCTTTCATCACAACCCCGAAGAATGCCAGGACGTGCCCCAAACCATTCGCCGTATGGTGGACGTGGTTCACGTGGCCAACGCCGTGTGCCTCATGATGGGGCTAGGAATTGGGGCGGACGGGTTGCAATACACCCTGTCAGAGGCGGCCATGGAGCGATTGCGCCTAGAAAGCATAGAGGGACTCATGTCCGAGGTGGTGGATTTCATCTCTCAAGTGGACGAAGAGTTCCGCCTGGGGGACTGATGTCCATGACCCCGGTGGTGACGTTGGATGGTCCTGCGGGAGCGGGAAAGAGTACGGTGGCAAAGCGCCTAGCGGCCCGGTTAGGCCTGTCTTACCTGGACACGGGGGCCCTTTATCGGGCGTTGGCGTTCGTTTTGGACAGAGGGGGTGTTTTGCCCGCCGAAGGCCCCGAGCTCCTTCGGGCCCTGGAGGCGCTCCATGTGGATCTCAGAGAGGGCCGGGTGTGGGTGGGATCGGAAGATGTCACGGAGTTTTTGCGATCTTCCCGGGTGGACTCCGTGGTCTCGTCCTATGCGGCCCTGCCCCCGGTCCGAGATCGGCTCTTGGACCTCCAGCGCCAGCAGGCCCGCTCCGGGGGACTGGTGGCGGAGGGGCGAGACATGGGCACGGTGGTCTTTCCTCGGGCTAGCCTTAAAATCTTTCTTACCGCTTCGGACGAAGAGCGGGCCCGGCGGCGTTTCGAAGAACGACGTCTCCGAGGCGAAGAGGTGAGCATGGAAGTCGTACGGGAGGGGATCCGTCATCGCGACGGCCAAGACGCCTCTCGAGAAGTAGCCCCCCTACGCCCCGCCGAGAACGCGGTCCTCGTGGCGACGGATGGTAAAACGGTGGATGAAGTAGTGGAAGAGATCGTGACCCTTTTCCGAAAGGCGGATTGTTCCAGTGCATAGGGGTCCCTATCGTCTTTTTTATGTCCTTACCTGCGGGGTGTTGCGGGCCTTTCTCCTTTGCTTTCACCGTTTCCGCGTGCGAGGACAGGACTCCCTAGGCCTTCCCCGAAGGGTCATCGTCGTGGCGAACCACTGCAGTAACCTGGACCCCATGGTGGTAGGGGTCTCTTTTCCCTGGACGTTGCGCTACTTGGCCAAAACAGAGCTCTTTCGTGCCCCCCTTTTTGGCTTTTTGATCCGCAACTTGGGGGCTATCGCCGTGGAGCGAGAGGACAGCCAGCGCGCCGGGGCCGTGTTAAAATTGTTGCTGGACCTCCTGGAAGAAGGGCAATCGGTGCTCCTTTTTCCCGAGGGACACCGATCGCGGGACGGTTTTCTTCAGCCCCTGGAGGGAGGATTTGCCCTTCTTTCCCTCAAAATGGGAGTTCCTGTGGTGCCCGCCGTGATCTCCGGCACCTTTGCGGCCCTTCCCCCGGGGGGAAAGTGGCGATGGAAACCCGTTTCAATCTGTTACGGTCCTCCGATTGACCCCGCATCGATCCCCTCTGAGATGCCTGACAAGACCCGGCGCCGCCTCTTAGTGGAAAGGGTCGAGGGGGCCCTTCGATCCATGGGGGCAAAGGGGGCGGGGAGTCCTTGAAGAGCTCCCGGGCGGTGACGCTGTTTGTTCAGCAGAAAAACCAGACCGACGAGGAAGTAGCTCTCCTTCAGGGAGAGCTTTCTCTTCTTCTCGGCAACATGGGAGTGACGGTGGGAGCTTCGGTGGTCCAACGCCGGGATGCCCCCGATCCGGCCTACTACATCGGTCAGGGGAAGGCACTGGAAGCGGCGGCGGCGGCCCAGGCCGTGGGGGCTAAAATGGTCGTCTGCGATGACGTCCTCTCTCCGAGTCAGCTTTTCCACCTATCCCAGCTGACAAAACTTGAAGTATGGGACCGGGCGCGGGTCATCATGCGTCTTTTTGATGCCCGGGCTCATTCGGCGGAGGCCAAGCTCCAAATTGACCTCGCCCGATGTCGCATGGAACTGCCCTCGCTGAAGGGGTTGGGACAGCAGATGTCCCGTACCGGAGGGGGCATCGGCACCCGGGGGCCTGGGGAGACGGAATTTGAGCGGCATCGGAGAAAATTTCACCGACGAGAGCGAGACATCATGAAGCGCTTGGATTTGGTGCGCCAGCGGCGTCAGGGCCAAAGGGAGCGAAGGCGCCGCCAAGGGTTTTTCACCGTGGCCCTCGTGGGGTATACCAATAGCGGCAAATCCACGCTCCTGCGGAGCCTCTCCAAGGACCCTTCGATTTTTGTGGCGGATAAACTCTTTGCCACGTTGGACACGGCCCTTCGCCCCGTCTTTTTGCCCTCGGGAGAGCGGGTGATGGTGGCGGACACGGTGGGATTCGTGCGCAAGTTGCCCCACGACCTGGTGGCGGCTTTTCGGGCGACCCTGGAAGAAGTGCGGGAGTCGGATCTCCTCCTCATCGTTTTAGATCTAACCGCCCAGGACATCCAGGGCGATCTGGAAGTGGTGCAATCCACGCTGAAAGACCTGGGGGCCGGAGCATTGCCTCGAATTATAGTTCTTAACAAAGAAGACCTGGCCCCTCCGGAGGCGCGAGAGAGCCTTCTCAGGCGGTGGAGCGAGGAAGGGGAGACCGTTCGGGCCGTGAGTGCCCTTCGAGGGACCGATTTGAAATCCCTTTGCCGGGCCGTGGATGACGTGCTCTTTGGCGGGGGCGTGCGCGGGGAAAGAAGTCTCGGGCCTTTCGGAGAGGATGGGGGTTCGACATGCTGATTAGCATGACCGGTTTTGGCCGGTGCCAGAAAAGTGCGACCTGGGGAAATCTTTCGGTGGAGATCTCCAGCGTGAATCATCGTTTCCAGGAGGTTTCCCTACGCCTTCCCCGGGAGTTGGGGGGATGGGAGATCCCCTTGGACCGACAGATTCGCCAATCCTTCAATCGAGGCAAGGCGGAAGTCCGGGTGGCGGTATCTTGGGCTCCCACCTTGCGGGCTGCTTCCGTGCGGGAAGATGTGCTGGAAAAGTACGTGCGGAGCGTGGCGGCCGTGGGAGAGAAGTTGAGATTTCCCCGGAGCGGGGAGTTGGAGAGCTATCTGGGCCTTCCGGGGGTCTTAGAGACCGGGGAACCTCAGGAAAAGGTTCGTGAACAATTGGAATTTGACCTCCAGGAGACCCTAAAGGCGGCGATGGAGTCGTGGCAGGCCATGCGACGAAACGAAGGGAAACATATGGAAGAAGACCTCTTGGGCCATTTGGCCTCTTACCGTGGCCGCCTGGACGAGATCCGATCTCTTTGGCCCGGTGCTCGGGACGAAGCCCTGCGGAGCATGGGCACCCGCCTCCAGGCCCTGCTAGATCAGGGCGGGTGGCGCCTGGATGAGGCCCGATTCGCCCAAGAGGCCGCTGTGCTGGCGGATCGATGGGACGTGGCCGAAGAGCTCTCTCGCTCCGAAAGCCACATGGCTCAGTTTCGGTCTGTAATGGCTGAAGATGGAGGAGTGGGGAGAAAGCTCGACTTCCTCGTCCAGGAGATGAATCGAGAAATAAACACCATGGGATCCAAGGTTTCAGATGGCCGGATCCGCTGGCTGGTAGTGGAAGCTAAGGCCGATCTGGAGCGGATGCGCGAGCAAATCCAGAATGTGGAGTGATGCCCCTTGCAGTACCGGCTGCTGCACGTAGGATTCGGCAACATGGTGGTGAGCGACCGAGTAGTGGGCATCATCAGCCCTTCTTCGGCCCCCATCAAGCGCCTCAAAGAAGAGGCCCGGGGGGCAGGGCTTTTGGTGGACGCCACCCAAGGAAGGAAGACCCGATCGGTGCTCATCATGGACAGCAACCACGTGATCCTTTCGGCCCTTCAGCCAGAGACCCTGGCCCACCGTTTCGTCGAGGAAGAAGAAGGCGATGGCGACGGCGAAGAATAGGGGACGAGTCATCGTACTATCGGGCCCTAGCGGGGCGGGAAAGGGGACGCTCCGCAAGCGCCTTTTCGAGAAGATCCCGGAATTAGTTTTTTCCATCTCCTGCACCACCCGACCTCCCCGGGCCGGAGAGCAGGACGGGGTGGACTATTGGTTCGTGTCGGAGGAAGACTTTTCCCTGTGGCGCGACCAAGAGGCTTTTCTCGAGTGGGCCGAGGTCCACGGCCATCACTACGGCACCCGGTGGGCGGACGTAGAGCGAGGATTGGAGGCCGGAAAGTGTGTGGTACTTGAGATCGACGTCCAGGGGGCCCGACGGGTTAAAGCCCTTTTCCCCGACGCGCTGTTGATCTTTATCATGCCCCCGTCCTCGGAGGCCCTCCAAGACCGGTTGCGGCATCGAGGCAGCGAAGGAGAGGACACCTTGGTCCTCCGCATGGAGAATGCCCGGCGCGAGATGGAACAAGCGTCGTTTTATGACCAGGTGGTGGTGAACGACGACCTGGAAAAAGCCCTGGATTGCCTAGTTCCTGCGGTGCGGGCGTGTGTCGATGGAATAAAGGGAAGGTGAGAAGGGTGATTTTTTCCGACCTGGAAGAGTTATGTGAGAAGTTCGACATAGAAAGCAAGTACGTCCTTACCGTCATTGTGTCTCAGCGGGCGCGTTTTTTGAGTGAACAAAAGGGGAGGTATGTCGCCGGGGATTCATCCGAAAAGTACATATCGACGGCCCTTCAGGAGTTGGTCGACGGGAAACTCCGCCACTCATGCCCTGCGGTGGAGCGCAAGGCCGTGCCAGGGGTCCCCGAACATGTCGTGGTGGAAGAATAACCGTCGGGTGCTGCTTGGCATTTCCGGGGGTATTGCGGCCTATAAGGCTCCAGAAATCGTCCGGGGACTCCGGCGCACGGGCTGTGAGGTGGACATTATCCTCACCGAGGCGGCGGAGAGTTTCGTCAGCCCCTTGGTGCTGGGTACCCTATCGGGACGCCGGGTTTGGCGCCAAAAGGACTTCTTGAGCCCCGCAGGGGGGGCGCAGATCCCCCATATTACCTTGGCGGGCCGAGCTGAAACCCTTTGCGTGGCCCCCGCCACCGCCAACACCTTACGCCGGGCCGCCCGGGGAGAGGCCGAAACCCTTCTGGGGGCCGCTATCTTGGCGACCCGAGCTCCGGTGGTGCTCTTTCCCGCCATGAACGAGCACATGTGGGACCATCCCACCACGAGACGGTCCGTGGAGGAGTGTCGGGCGTGGGGTTATGGCGTGGTGGAGCCCGAAGAGGGAGCGCTAGCCTGCGGCTACGAGGGAAGGGGACGCCTTCCTTCCGTGGAGGTCATCCTGGAAGAAATCTGGCGAAGGCTCCGCCCGCTCCCTGATTTAGTGGGGCGCAAGGTGGTGATCACCGCAGGACCCACGTGGGAGTTCCTTGATCCGGTGCGATTTATCTCCAATCCCAGCAGCGGGCGTATGGGCTTTGCCCTGGCTCGCACCGCCTGGTATCGGGGGGCCCAGGTGTGCCTGATCTCCGGCCCCGTGGCCCTCTCTCCCCTCCATGGCGTGCGCCACATCTCGGTTACCTCGGCGGAGGAGATGCGCCGGGCGGTCCTGGCAGAAATGGACGACGCCGCCGTCATCGTCAAGGCCGCCGCCGTGGGGGACTACCGAGGGGCGTCCCCCTCTTCCCAGAAGATCAAAAGGGAGGGGCAGGCTCTCAGGACGATCGACCTGGTGGCTAATCCGGACATCGCCGCCGAGGTGGGATCTCGCAAGCGCCCGCACCAGATCCTCGTGGGATTTGCCGCCGAGACGGAGGACCTCCGGGCCCACGCGGAGGAGAAGATGCGCCGAAAAAACCTTGATTTCATCGCCGCCAACCTGGTCTCCGGCGAAGAAGGGGCTTTCCGTCGAGAGACCAACCGAGTGGAGCTGCTGAGCCCTTGGGCGGAAGACCAGGTCCTCGCAGGCTCCAAAGACGAGGTGGCCGACGGCATTTGGGACGCGGTGGTCCAACGCCTTTCTCAAGTCTGATGGAGATCACCCTGGAGGTCTGCGTCCCCGGCCCTTGGTGGCATGCCCTGACGTACCGCTTTGATCGCCCCCTTCCTCCGGGGGTTCGGGTGAAGGTCCCCGTAGGGCGTGGCCATCGGGTGGGATTCGTGGCGCCGGACGGCCCTTCCCCTCCTCCGGGGCAAGGAGAGCTGAAAGAGATTGAAGACGTTCTGGATGGAGCTCCTCCCCTGGGAGAAGAGCTGGGGCGTCTGGCCTCTTGGATAGGAATTAATTATCTTTGCGGCACTCCCCTGGCTTTGGGACGCATCGCCCCGGGGTTTCTTTTGCGGGGCCAGGGGGCCTTTCAGGAAGACCTTCCGGTGAGGGCGTCGTCCGGCGATTCGGAGGACGCCTTTGTCTTCGACCCTCGGGACGATCGCCGTTGGGGGCGCTATCGGGAAGAGATCGGGGGCGTATCCGGGGGGATCCTGGCGCTTTTTGGTGAACAAAGTGACGCTGCCCGATTCTGGGATCTTTTGCCAGACAGGGAAAGAGGGCGAGGGATCCTTTGGCCCTCCTCGGGGGGGCGGGCCCTTCAGCGAGCCTGGGAAGCCGTCCGATCCGGAGAAAGGTCGTTGGTGGTGGGAGGGCGAGGGGCCCTCTTTGCCCCCTTAAGAGACCTCCGGCTGGTGGTGGTGGACGAAGAAGCCAGTGGCGGGCACCGTTTCGTAGATCCCCCGTTTTTGCACGCCCGCACGGTGGCCTCTCAGAGAGCCCGCCTTTGGAGATCCCGCTTCCTGGCGGGGGGGCGAATGCCCTCGGCGAGGCTTTTCCGCATGGAGGGGGGGAGGGGATCGGAGCGCCCGGGGGATCGGCTCTTTTTCGTGGACCTCCGCCGCACGGATGCGGTGGCAGTGGCAGGGGTCCGAGATCCGTTGCGCATCGGCGCGGCGACCTTTCGGGAGACGAAGAGGGCGGTCCAGCGAGGAATGGGAGCTCTTTGGATTTTGGACCGCAAGGGATATGCCAGCGAAGTGGCCTGCGCGGAGTGCGGGGCTCCCCTCCGTTGCCCCTCCTGCGGTGGAACCTGTCGATGGGAGCGGGGGCGCTATGCGTGCCCCTTTTGCGGCACCCCTCAAGCCCAAGATCCCTCCTGTTCGGTGTGCCGAGGAATCCTGCTCCAGGGGTTGAGGCCGGGGATTGAGACGCTTTGGGAGGCCGCCTCGGATCTTTTTCGAGGTGATTTTCCGGTGATCTTTTGGGCCGGAGGGAAAAGGGGAACTTTGGAAGCCCGCCGAGCCCTCCGAAAGAGCGGGGGCGTCGTCTTGGGGACTCGGGGAGCCCTGGCGCTGTGCGACCATCTCTCGGTCGGATGTGTGGCGTGGATCGATGCGGACGCGGAAGCTCGCCAGCCGCGCTATGATGCCCGGTTCGTGGCCTTTCGCATGATATGGGAATCACTGTGGCGGGGAGGGCGGTGCGAAGATCGCACCGTGGTGGTGCAAAGCCGGTCTCCCCTACGGGGGTGGCAGGAAAGCCTTCCTCGGGGATGGGGGGCCTTTTGGGCGCGGGAGATGGAGGAAAGAAGGCTCTACAACCTTCCTCCCTATCGCCCCTTGCTCTCCCTGGAAGCGGGACTAGAGGACAAAGAGGCGCTGCGGAAGGCGCTGGAATCCCAAGGGGTAGAAGTGCTCGATCCCGGCCTTGGAGACGGCATGCTCTGGGCTCGCCCGGAGCACCTGGGGGCGGCGCGCCGGGCCCTGGAACCATTCTTTCGCATCCGTCGTAAGGGGCCCTTTCCCAGGATCGTCCTGGAGAGGGAATAGGGGCCATTGCCATGGCCTGCGGAATTAGGAGGAACAATCATGGCCATCGTGACCATTGTGGGGCGTCCCAACGTGGGGAAGTCGTCCCTGTTCAATAGGTTGATTGGCCGGCGCCTCGCCATCGTGGACGACGTTCCTGGGGTAACTCGGGATCGCCTTTACGGGGAGGCCTGCTGGCAGGATCGTCGCTTTTACGTGGTGGACACGGGGGGTATCGTCACGGGGAGCGACGAACCCCTCATGGAGGGGATCGTGCGCCAGGTGCGCCTTTCTCTGGAAGAAAGCGATGCGGTGCTTTTCGTCATCGACGGCCGGGAGGGGGCCACGCCCTTAGATCAAGACATCGCCCAGGTTCTGAGAAAATCGGCCCGATGTCCGGTGATCCTTGTGGCCAACAAAGCGGACGACCCCAGACACGAAGACGAGGCCCAGGGAGCCTATTCCCTGGGGTTTGACTGCCTCGTCGCGGTAAGCGCGGAGCATCGGAGAAACATCGGAGAGCTCATGGAAATAGTGGTGGCCCTTTTGCCCCCCGAGGAACTCCCGCCGGAGGACCTCTCGGACGAGCTTCGGGTGGCGATCATCGGGCGCCCTAACGTGGGTAAATCAAGCATCTTCAACGCCTTGGCCGGGGAGGAGCGATCTTTGGTGAGCCCCATCCCGGGTACCACTCGGGATGCGGTGGATTCCCTAGTGGAAATTGACGGCACTCCCTTTCGTTTTGTGGACACGGCGGGCCTGCGACGTCGGTCCCGCATCTCTTCCGATGTGGAGTACTATTCCATGTTGCGCAGCTATGAGGCCATCGACCGTTGTGCCGTGGCCGTTCTCGTCATAGAAGGGGGAGAGCCCGCCACAGATCAAGAAAAGCGTTTGGCAGGGCACGTTTTGGAGCGAGGGAGAGGGTTGGTCCTCGTCGTCAACAAGTGGGATCTGGCCCCCCGGGAGGAATCTCTGGGGGACCGTATGAGAAAATACCTGCGGCGGGAATTTGCCTTCGTGGACCATGCTCCCACGGCCTTCGTGTCGGCGAAGACGGGACGGGGACTGCAAAAAATCCCTCAACACGTCCTGCAGGTTTACGAAAACTGGCGCCGAAGGATTCCCACGGGGGAGCTAAACCGAATTCTTCGAGACCTGATGGCCTTTGAGCGCCTTCCGAGCGACGGGGCGGGAAAGTTTTTGCGTATCTATTACGCCTCCCAGGTGCGCACCGCTCCCCCGAGCTTCGCCTTTTTCGTCAACGACCCCGACATAGTCACCAAGGGCTTTTCTCGCTACGTGGAGAAGCGATTGCGGGGCGTCGCCCTCTTCGATGGTGCTCCCATGCGCCTTTATTGGAGGACGGGAGAACGCAAATCCGCCCATGGAGCCCCTTGACCGCGCTGTGAAAAGCTGCTAATAATGACACGAGGGGAGACCTCGACGGAACGGTCGGAGGCCCCGATCTCAAAGGGAGGTGTGGCACGGTGACCAAGAGTGATCTGGTAAGCGAAGTGGCTAAGGCGACAAATAAGAGCAAAAAGGAATCGGCGGAGTTTGTGGACGCGGTCTTTGACGCTGTGCAGGCGGCGCTTGCCAAGGGGGACAAAGTACAGCTCGTGGGGTTTGGGACTTTCGAGGTGCGTGAGCGGGCGGCCCGACAGGGACGAAACCCCCAGGATCCCGAAAAGGTTATCGAGATCCCCGCTAAAAACGCGCCCGTTTTCCGCCCGGGCAAGGGACTGAAGGAAGCGGTGGAAGTCAAAAAGGGACGTACAAAGAAGGGGGCCGGGACAGCGGTGGCGGCCACGGCGGAGTGCAAAAAGCCGAAGGCCAAGAAGGCCACCCCGGCGAAGTAGCGCCGCGACCTTTCCACCCATCGAACCTTTGATAAAGCGCCAAGCGGGGCAGAGTCGGCGTCAGGCCGATGGTGCCCCGCTTGGTCTTTTTGTGCCTTCCAGGGAGCGCCAAAGCTCGATCCAGGCCTCTCCATCCAGCTCCTCCGGCCGGGACGTCGTCGGGAGGCCTAGGGCCTCTAGGCAGGTTTCCCAGGAGGGGCACGCCAGGGGCAGAGGAAGGCCTTCCAGGGAATTTCGTAACATCTTTCTTCGCTCTCCGAAGGCCCTTCGAAGCAGCTCTCTCCATGAGGCGATGGCGGGAAGGTCCCTATGGGCCTTCAGGTCGATGCGTACCAGGGCGGAATCGACCCGGGGAATGGGGCGAAAGGCCTCGGGAGGGACGGGGCGCAATATTTGCACCCCTCCCATGAGCTCCAGCGTGACTCCCAAAGGATAGCGGGCCTTGGAGCGCGGGGGCGCCGCGAGCCGAAGGGCGGCCTCTTTTTGGATCATGAGGACCAGACGCGAAAGACCTTGGGGGGCCAAATCCTCCAAGATTTTCCATATCAACGGCGTGGTGATGTGATAGGGGATATTGGCCACCACCCCTGTGGGAGGGGGCAACGAAGAATAGTCGAAACGCACCGCGTCCCCCCAGTGCAAGAAAAATCGCTGAGGCTCGTTTTTCTGATAGGGCTCCAGGAAAGGGGCCAGGCGGCGATCCAGCTCCACGGCGTCGAGACGACCGCAGGGCGAATCCAAGAGCGCCTTGGTCAGGACCCCCTTCCCTGGACCGATCTCAAGCACCGTCTCTCCGGGGCAAATCCCGGCGTCTTCCACGATAATACGGGGCAAGTTCCGGTCCACGAGAAAGTTTTGACCTATTTCCGTACGGGGAGAAAAGGGAATCCCCCGAGGCATGATGCACCACCCCCATGAAAAAAAGGGGAGAATCCACTGGATTCCCCCCTTGGTCCTCTGGTCGGGACGATAGGATTCGAACCTACGACCCCTTGCACCCCATGCAAGTGCGCTAGCCAGACTGCGCCACGTCCCGAGAACAGGGGAATTATATAGGGAAACCGAGCCCCCGTCAAGGGTGTCATCCGAAAAAATCCGATCTTAGGTCGGCGGAGAGTTCCGAGGGCTCGACCGTCGACGCCTCCTAGAGAATCGGACGGGGGGTCTTTGTGCCTCCTGGGTCCCGGCGACGGCTATCGTCCCTTTAGCGGTGCCGTTTCGTCCACAGGATAAAGAAAGGAGTCGAGGAGCACTGGAGTGGAAAAGATCACTTCCTAACCCCCCGGAAGTACCCCCTCCAGACCCCTCGCACGTCGGAGAGCACCACAAAGCCCCGGTTTCCGATGATGAGCGAGGCAGAATCCACGTCTTTGCGGCTGCATACGACCTTGACGATGCACCGGCCGCCGCATTTCCCTTCCCCGCGGATCACGGTGGCACCGAAGCCCGCCGATCGCAATTGCTCCACCACAGCGAGGTCTTCATCGTCCCCATCCGCGATGAGTTCTAGCAGCACAAAGCCTCGCATCAGGGTCTCTTCAAGCAGGGATCCCAGGTAATTTCCTGTGGCATATCCCGCACAGTAGGCGAGCAAATGAGGGAAGTCCAAGCTCTTTCCCCCTCCGAGAATGGACCCCAGCACGAGCATGTATACCATGACTTCCACGAAGCCGAGGGATGCGGCAAAAAACCGCTTCCCCCGAACCAAAAGAAGGAGGCGAAAGGTGCCGATACTCACGTCCAGGACGCGGGCACAAAAGATCAGCCCCATGCCTGCCAGATCCAGCGATGCCAAGTAAGTCAGAGAAACCATCTCCCCTACGCGTCTTGTGGCGCTTTCCCTACGGCCTGGATCCATCGGATTTCCTTCTCCCCGAGGAAGCGCAGGGAAAGTATACCTCACGCGGGGCTCTTTCTGTAAAGGGGATGTTCCCAAGGCGAAGGGCACGGGCTACAATGGTAAGGGCGAAAGACTCCTACAGTCGGGAAGGGGGGAAGCCCTCGCGGTTCTCGTGAACTGGCGTATCGAATCACGGCCGCGAGGGCGACGGGGCATGAGGCTACGCATCTTGGGAGCGGCGGGAGAAGTGACAGGATCGTGCTATCTCCTAGAAAATGGCGACAGCCGGGTGCTGGTGGATTTTGGCCTGCACCAAGGACGTAACGACGACGATCGAAACAGAGAGCCTTTCCCCGTCGTGCCCCAGAGCCTCACGGCGGTGGTGCTTACCCACGCCCATTTGGACCACACGGGCCGGGTGCCGTTGTTGGTAAAAGGCGGCTATGGCGGCAAAGTTTGGTGCACGCTTCCCACGGCAGAGCTGACCGACGTCCTCTGGCGCGACGCGGCTCGACTCATGCAGGAAGAGGCGGAGTGGAAGACCAGAAAGAACCGTCGCAAGGGATTGGAGGACGTGGAACCCCTTTACAGCGCCGAAGACGTGGACCAGGCCCTGAGACGCCTCGCCCCCGTGGGATACGACCAGCTCCTGGAGGTAGCGCCGAACATCCGGGTCCGTTTCCGCGACGCGGGGCACATCCTGGGAAGCTCCATTTTGGAGTTCTGGATGATCGACGGTGCCCAAGAGGTCAAAGTGGTCTTTTCCGGTGACCTGGGACCTCAGGAAACGGTGATGGAAAAATCTCCGGCCTGCATAGAAGATGCGGACTACGTGGTCATTGAGTCCACCTACGGAGATCGGCTTCATAAGACCAACCTGGAAAGCCGGGACGAATTTCGTGACGTACTGCGCCAAGCCCTGAAAGGTCGGGGCAAGGTCCTCATCCCCACCTTTGTGGTGGACCGGGCCCAGCGGGTGCTCTACGAGCTCATGCTCCTTCGACAGGAGGGAGACCTCCCTCCGGATGTGCCGGTGTTTTTCGACTCCCCCATGGGAGTACGGGCCACGGAGATCTATCGGAGGCACACGGACCTCTTGTCCTCCGAGATCCAAGAGCGGATCCACAAAGGAATAGACCCCTTCGCCTTGGAGAATTTGCAGTATGTGGCGGAGCCGGAAGCCTCTCGGGAGATCAACGACGTGCGCCACGCCTTGGTGATGGCGGGGAGTGGCATGTGTACCGGGGGACGCATCGTGCACCATCTCAAGCACAACCTCTGGAACGAGTCGTGCCACGTCATTTTCGTGGGATACCAGGCCCAAGGGACCTTGGGGCGCCGGCTGGTGGACGGAGATAAGATTCTTCGCATCGCGGGCGAGGATGTCACGGTCAAGGCCCAGCTGCACACGATCAACGGGTTTTCCGCCCATGCGGACCGTCGAGACCTCTTGCGATGGGCGAGGAATTTCCGCAACGGTCCCCTTTTCATCGTGACCCACGGAGAGTCCAAATCCTCCCAAGCCCTGGCGGAGGGGCTAAAAGAAGAGGGGTTCCGGGCCGAAGTCCCTGCGGTGGGGCAGGAGTTCTCCTTGGAGTCGGGTCAGAGCTTTTCTCCGGCGGTCATCGTGTCCGAAGCCTTCGCCGAGCGGTCGCGGCGCACGATTCAGGCCCAGATTTTGGGGGATATCGCCGACTTGGCCCTCTCCATCCGGGAGAGCGGGGACTCTATCAGCGATGAGATGGCCGGGCTGCTCCAGACCTCTCGCATGCTGTTGCGCCTGGTCCGACAACAAAGCGCCCAGGAGGAAGAAAAGGCCGGATAAAACGATTTTTTTCTCCGCTGGGTTCGGAGGGTCCCGGAACTACGCCGGGCGTCTCGGTGGTCGGTTTGTGGCGTTTAGGCGAAGGGAGGGAATGCAGTGGGCGTCCAGGTTACTTGGTTTATTCCCCGGGACGTGCTCCCCTGGGAAGTGTACGTACTTCGGAGCCTGGCTGGAGGACTTAAAGGACATGACGTAACACTGCGCGTCCTCTCCCAGCACCCCGGATCGTGGGGAACTATGCCCGTGCTCTACTGGGATGCGGCTCGAGTGGGGGAACGTTGGCGCCACCTTCTGCGTCCCGGGGCGCTATGGCACTTTTGGGGAGGCGCCCCTTCCTGGCATGCCCTGGTGGCGTTTCGGGCCAAAACCATCCACACCCAGTGGCGCACCACGGGGCCCTGGCGGGGCCTGGCGTCGTCTTTTTCATCTCAGAACGCCCGGGAGGGGGAAGTGCGGCTGTGGCCCGCCTTCGACAAGCAACTCCTGTGGAACAACGGGGGAGATGCCCCTTCGGTGCGTTGTGGCGAGGGGGGCTTGAGCGTCCTGGTGCCCCCGAGGCGTCGCTGGGTCAAAGGAGTCCGCGACGCCTTAAGGCTTCGAGGCGACGCGGTGCAATGGATCCCCTGGGGACCTCGCCCCGAAGACTTCGGGGAAGAACTTCCCCTCTCCGAAGCCCTATACGCCCACTGGCGAGAGCGGGGAGGGGTGCTGGTGTTTCCCGCCCTTCCCGAGATCTCGGACGGATGGCTAGCGGCCCACGGAGCCCTCATGGCGGTTCCCGTGGTGGCGGCCCCCTCGCCGGTATTGGACGATCTCCTCGGTCATGGGGGGTACATCCCCGTGGACCTCTCTCGGGGAGCCACCGTCGAAGCTTGGATCGGTGCCCTGGACCGAGTGATGAGCAGCGAAGGGCGGGCCGCCGCCGCCCGGGCCCGGCAACATCTGGAGTTGTCCTTCTCCCCCAGCTCCTCTGGGGAAGAACTGGCGGCGCTTTATCGTCGGGTCTGCGGCGCGGAAGTCCAAAGATGAATCCATCGCTGGCCTCGGCCCTCTTTTCCGGCCTTCGCTCCTTTTCCGCTCCAGGGTGGAGGGCAAGTGCCCTGGCTTGGCTACTGGGGTGGGGATTGCGGCGCGCCAAGCCGCGAAAGAAGGTGGCCCTGGACAACTTGCGCCGGGCTTTTCCGGAAAAGGACGAGGCCTGGCGCGTTGCCGTGGTGGATGAAATCTATTGGCACCTCGCCTGGTCCCTGGCCGAATATGGCGCCTTGCTGAAAGATCCTCCCCAGGCTCTGGCATGGTGTGTCCCCGACGAAGGGGTAGATTTTTTGGATCGTTGCGCGGCGGAAGGACGGGGGGCGGTAATCTGTGCGGGACACTGCGGCAATTGGGAGCTCCTAGGGGCCTGGTTCGCCCGCAAGAGCTACCCCTTTGCCGCCATCGTACGCCGTCATGACGACCTCCTGATGGAAGAGCTCATCGACGGAGCCCGAAAAACGGTGGGCTTCTCCACGTTGGGAAAGGACGAGCCCATGCGTCGAGTGGTGCGCCGCCTGAAAGAAGGGGGCTTTGTGGCGGTGCTGATTGACCAGCGGGCGGGATCCGAGGGCATTGAGGTGCCCTTTTTTGGGGTTCCCGCCACCACCTTCCCCGGGGCCGCCGCCCTCTCTCGTCTGGCTCAGGTGCCCATGGTGCCGGTCTTTTCCTTTCGGGAAAAGCCCTTTAAGCACAAGATCTACGTGGGGGCTCCCCTGTCGTGCGCCGCAGGTAGTCGGGACGAGGAGATCGGCGCTCTCATGACGGAAGCCAATCTGGTACTGGAGAAGCTCATCAGAAGGTATCCCGCCCAGTGGCTTTGGCTCCATCGCCGCTGGCCCTGATGCGGCGATAGGGAATCATGAAGAACGGTCTCTCATGAGCACTCCGGCGATGGCATAGTCCTCCTGGGACATCTCCGATAGGATGATGCGCACCTGCTCCGGCCGGACCTGAAGCGCGTCGCACGTCGAGGCCGTTACGCACCGGACGAGGTCTCGTTTTTGTTCTGTGGACCGGCCTTCCAGCAAATGGATTTGGATTATGGGCATGGATAACCCTCCCTTCGTGTGGGCTTCGGGACCCCGGGGTAAGGGGGCTTCGATGGCTGGATTATACCAGGTCTGTCGCGGAAGGCGTGACGGGGCCAGGTCACGGGTGGGTCACTAGCCCCGAAAGGGGTAGTTCTCATAGGTTATTTCGTCGGCGGCCCTATTGTGATCGAACAACAACATAAGAAGGCCCCCTCGAAAGCCCGCGAGGGGAGAATGAATGGATGAAGGGAGGGTGGGCGATGCTGGCGGAACTGTTGCGCAATGGGGATATGGTTCTTCTGCCGGAAAAACATCGCCCGGAGGGTATTCCTGCGCCGATCGTTCCCTACGTGGTGCTCTTAGCCCCTTACAACAGGGCTCTGGTGGGAACGGACGTGCTCGGATGCCATGAACGATGGCTTTGGGGCAAACTCGGAGGTGATCTTTGGCAGGATGTCACCCTGTACGACGACAAGAGTAAGACCCTATCTCTGGGCATCTTTGGTGACATTCGAGTCAATTCCCAGGCCGTGACCCTTCTGCGCCGAGAACTTTTGTCGCACCTTCTCCCCCCGGGGGACCACGAGGCGGCGCTAAGACTCTTACGCGAAGCTCTGCGCCACGACGCCGTAGCCTCCATCGTGGAGAAATCTCAAGACCCCACCCTCTGGGGCGAATTGGTGGAAGAAGACGAGACCTTGCGGATGGCCTACTGGGGCTTTCGCCTGGCGCTAGCCTGGGGGACATCGGAAACCATCGTCCATCTCCGCACGTGGCTTCGTCTTGCGCGTCATTCCTTCGACGGATCGTTACGAAAACCCCGGCTATGGGCCTTCCTGGGGAGTCCTGATGAGGGATCACTGAAGGACCTGATGGCCTTGGGCTTTCGGGAGGAGCCCCTGCACGCCCTGAGCTCCAACGAGATAAGTCCGGCGGCGGTAAAGGGCCCCGGGGGATACCTGACCCAGTTCTGGTACCATCAAGGCTCCCCCAAAGACGGCGTGCCTCCCTTGGGGATGCGCCTCTGGCTCTATCTTACATCGGCCCTTTGGGACGACCTCCGGGGGCGAAAGGGACTCTCGGTGCGGGAGATGGTCTTCGCCTCCTGGGGCTTTCTAGACGCTCTGGACGCAGAGGCCCACATGGGGCGGTACGGGAAATCCACCCTGTCTACCGTCCCCTCCCCTTAGGGAGATTCTCCCGAAGCCTTGGCGCAAAAGCTCCCCCTTTTGGGGGGCTTTTTTGGCTCCGGCGCTTCAGCTTGGTCCTTTTCCCACCACGGCGTAGGGAACGCTCCGCCAGTAAGACGGGGAGACGCGAACGGTACGAAAACGGTGATAGGTGACGAAGGCCACCCCTTGACCGGGAACGTGACGCACTTGGCGACGTTCGGTCACGTCCACTGCCACGGAAAGGCTTCCCTTGGCCCGGCTGTAGGCCGCCGCCAAAGAGGCGGCAAAGTGGACCAGGACGTCCCGTTGCCCTTCGTCTTCCACCTGGGCGATGACGTGGGCCCCGGGGACGTTTTGGGCGTGGCACCAGAGATCATCCCCCGAGGCTATCTCAAACGTGACATATCGATTCCCGGGGGCGTTTAACCCCACGTAGACCCTCCCCCCGGCCAGATCGTATCGAAGATGTGGTGGGGCAGGGCGGCGCTTTTTTGTCGAAGGCCCGGGGCGGGAGATCTCCAGGAGAGACCGGAGCACCTGAATATCTTCCACCGCGTCGAGCACGGCCATCTGCTCCTCCACGTCGTGTCGCCGGGCCTCCAGGGCGCGCCGTTCTCTCTCGAGATCTTGGCCGTAGGCCTTCCACTTTCGGTACATTCGGTAACAGTTCTGGGCGTTGGCGGCTACACTCCTCTCCGGATCGAGAGGGATCTCCTCCGGCGGGGCTTCCGATTCCCACAGGGACAAAGCGATGCTTGTCGCCCGCATCGCCAGCGCCTCCTCCACTCTGGGGGCGTGGGAGAGCAGGAGATCTCCCCAGACTCGCCTCTGATCCGCCTGGCCGAAAAGTAGCTCTTTGTGGGCAAAACCCTCCTCCTCTCGGGCCAATCGATGGGCCACACTCTCCGCTTCTTGTCGCAAGAAGCGGAGTCCGGTCTGCAAAATTCGCGACCTCATGGGGGCGGCGACGATCCGCTGGGAGGCGATGAGGAGATCTTCGGAGATCTCGGTGCCTTCAGGGAGAAGGAAGGGAAATTGGGTCAGATATCCCTTGCCTAGCTCCTGGACGATGCCTCGATGGGGCGCAAAAAAACCCTCCCGCAGGGCTTGAACCCACCTATCCCGGGGAAGGGTCTGCCAATGGCGGGCCACATGAGCCAGGAAGGGACGGCCGAAGCCGATCATGTGAGTCAGAGAAGAAGGGGCTTCATCGATCCACGAAGTTTCTTCAGGGGTAAATCCCTCCATGGGGGGAGGGGGGACATAGGGGTGTCCGGGCAGAAGGCTCCGGTAACGGTTCATATCCGGATGGACGTGTTTTGCCGCATCGACGATGATTCCCCCCTCGTCCCGGAGGGCCAGATTGCTGTAGCGTCCGGCGCACTCCAGCACCAGAGAACGCCCTCGACAGATTCCGGCGCCGATGGAGCGTTCGAAAAAAAGCTCCAGCACGCGGTCATGTCCCCACTGCTCAGCGCGTACGAAACGGGCCCCGCCAATGTGGGCACGCAGCGCCAGAAGCAGGGAGCAGGGGGATTCTCCCGCGCTCTTCAAATCCGCCATGCGATGGGGCGCCATTCGACACAGTCCGGGGGAATCCGCATGCCATGTTATAAAGAGCCAATCCTTCCCGTGCCAACATTGGAGGGCCACCCACTCCCGCCCCCCTTCCAGCCGGGCGACCCGGTCCGGGGCTTGATGCCGATCTATCAATGCCCCCGCCCAAGCTCTGACCAATTCCGATCCCAGGGCCATTTTTCCCCACCCTCTCCGTCGTGTCATACCCTTAGAAGAGCACGAAGGAACAGTCTACCTGGAACCACGCACTCTTGACAAGAGCGGGGGTGCCGCACTAGAATACTCCCCGGGTTGCGCCGGGTTGTGGCATCCGATATGGCTGGGGGACCGTGGCCCTGGCGTTTTGGAATAGTTCCCGGGTTGTGGTGTGGCGTGGGGCTGTAGCGCAGAGGGAGCGCGATTCCTTCGCAAGGAATAGGCCGGGGGTTCGAGTCCCCCCAGCTCCACCAACAATTACAAGGGTTTAGAGACCCTTTTACAGCGCGAAAGTCTCGCCAAGGGAGTGGCGGCTTCGCGGTAGAAACCAGCCTCTTCCTGGGGTGATTTTCTATCCTGGGGGGAGGCGTGTTTTGTGGTTAGAAAATCTGCAAGAGCGGCACAAGAGGAGGCGACGCTTCTACGTGCCGCCGTCGGAAGCTTCCACATCTTCCGCCGGGGCCTCGGCCTTGCTCCGTCAACCCCGGACCTCGATCGGCACATTCCCGATTCCTTCGAGAAGTGGTACCTTAGGCGGTGAGAAAACCCGCGCCAGGCGTTCACGGCCGCCCTTTATTTTTTCCGCACTCCGTGGACCAGAAGCACGCGCCGTTGTGTGCTCCGCGTGCCGATGGCCTATCTGCGTGAGAAGGGAGGGGAAGCGGTCTAGGGCTCCCTTCGGGAATCGCTCCTCAGTTTTTCGTCGGGAAAGGGTCATAGGAACGATGGGTTGATCCAAGGGTTCCACCACTTCTTTTGGGCTGGAGACCGTCCGGAGGAGTGGTGGTTTTTGTATCCGAAGGTATTTCTCAGCCCTCCGCTCCTTCCACCCCAGAGGACCGGGAGTCACGGAGCCGTCCCTTTCAACATCCTTCCTTCCGTGATAGACTTGGGAGGGGTATTCCATGGGGAGACAAGAGAAGGGGGATCTGGGGAAAGGGGCCCGATGAAATGGGGGCGGACTTTTGGAAAGCAGGATCGTCGGGCCCTTATGGGGGGCCGCGAGGGGAGGTCTTCTTTGGAAAGGCCCTGCGTCGGTGGGAAAAGGGGTTGGGGAAGGTCCTCGTGGGGCTGGGGCTCCTCTTTCTCTGCGTCATCCCCACGCCGGTGATCAAGATTTCCCACCATGATGGGACTCCGTGGATAGAACAGAAGGTGCTCCCGGGGCAGGAAGTGATTACCGTATACACCCACTCTGTGGAGCGCACCGAGGTGCGAGACACTTACCGGGTCGTCGGAGGGACGTTGTGGGCCTGGGAGACCTGGACAAAATCTCAAAATGCGGGACTACCCACGGAAACCGGGCTGTGGGGACGCTATTTCCTCCGGGGCCCGTGGCAGGTTTACCAGGGGTGTCATGCGAGCTACTGCCGCATCGTGTGGCGCGTGGGGAACGAACTCTTGGGGAGAAACGTCGTAATGCTCCCACCGGGGAAGGAGGTGAAGGCCTTCCTTCTTTTTCCGGGGGAGAGGATGGCCTTTGCGGCTTCTTGGGGGTTGGGCCCTTTCTAGTTTTTTAAAGGCCCCTCCCTTTCAAGGAGTTCCTTCCTAAAGCGTTTTTGGTGGCCTATTTTTCGGGGAGGAAGGGCAATCTAGAAAAAGATACGGCCGTCCCTGCGGTGATTCCTCATCAGATTCCACCTTCGTCGATGGAGACTGCGGTGACCTCTGCAGGGAGTTTACCCTGGAACCCTGGGAGAGTACGGCAAGGGGAGAGGGAAGGGGGGGAAAAGGCGCCTTTTTTGGAAGGATCTTCCGGGGTTGAAACAGGGAGAGGCCTTTCCAAGGGGCATCGGCCGCAGAACGGTGGGCGAAAGGACCGTAAGGATTGATCAGAAAAGGAGGCGATGGATTTGGGAAAACCTGCACCGGAACAAAAGCAACATCAGGTCATGGACGGTGAGCTCCCTGGCCCTGCGACCATAGACCTGGACGCCCTGCGTCGCGAATTCGACACCGAGGCCCGTTTTCGCAAGTTGCGGGGATGGATGGCGGGAGTTGTCACGGGGGCCTGCGTGGCTCTGTCTCTCTTTCACCTCTACACGGCCGGTTTCGGCTTGCTCAACGCCATCAAGCAGCGCTCCGTCCACCTGGCCATAGTTCTTTTTGTGGTGTTTCTCATCTATCCCGCGTCGCAGAAATCGGCAAAAGACCGCATCCCATGGTATGACTTCGTCTTGGCCTCCATGGCGGCCTTTGTCGTATTTTACCACGTGATTTTCTTTCAGGACCTGCTCTTGCGGTCGGGGCTTCCGACGACTATGGACCTTGTGGCGGGTTTTTTGGGCATCACACTCCTTTTGGAAGCCACTCGCCGGGTGTCGAATCCGGTCTTGCCCATCATCGCCATAATCTTTTTGCTGTACTGTTACTTTGGCCGATATTTTTTCGGCATTTTTGCCCATCGAGGATACAATTTCACTAGAATAATCAACCACATGTATCTGGGCACCGAAGGGGTCTTTGGTACTCCCCTGGAAGTTTCCGCCACGTTTGTGTTCCTGTTCATCTTGTTTGGGACCTTTCTGGAACAGACGGGCATGGGGAAATTCATCATCGACCTGGCCATGGCCCTGGCGGGGCATTCCACCGGAGGGCCCGCCAAGGTGGCGGTAATCAGCTCGGGACTCATGGGTTCCATTTCGGGCTCCTCGGTGGCCAATGTTTGTACCACGGGGATGTTCACCATACCTCTCATGAAAAGTGTAGGATACAAACCCTACTTTGCCGGAGCCGTGGAAGCGGTGGCCTCCACCGGAGGACAAATCATGCCCCCGGTGATGGGAGCCGCCGGGTTCATCATGGCCACCATGATGGAGGTCCCCTATCTGGAAGTGGCCGCTGCGGCGGTAATCCCAGCCCTTCTTTATTACTTCGCCGTCTACGTCCAGGTACACTTCGAAGCCCATCGTCTGGGCCTTCGGGGGTTGGCCCGCGAACGCTTGCCTCATATTGTGCCGCTCATGAAGGAGAAGGGACACTTGCTAATTCCCCTGGCGGGGATCATTTACTTCCTCGTGGCGGGGTACACCCCTCTTAAGGCTGCATTTAACGGGATCATGATTACAGTGGTGGTCTCCTTCTTCCGGAAAGACACCCGGTTGACCCTTCCCCGCATGCTGGCCGCCCTGGAAGAAGGGGCCCGTGGAGCCCTGGGCGTAGCCTGTGCCTGCGCCACCGTGGGCATCGTGGTGGGCACCGCCACGCTGACGGGATTGGGCCTTACCATAGCCAACGCCATCGTTAAGCTGTCTGGAGGCATGCTGTTTTTAACGTTGGCTTTTACCATGGTGGCCTGTATTCTCCTGGGAGCGGGATTGCCCACCACGGCGAATTTCATTGTTACGAGCACCATGGCAGCCCCCGCCCTCTTCCAATTCGACATCCCCCCCATGGCGGTCTACATGTTTGTGCTGTACTATGGCATCGCGGCGGACCTGAGCCCTCCTGTGGCGCTGGCGGCGTATGCGGGGGCGGGCATCGCGGGGTCCGACCCCATGAAGACCGGCATGACTGCCATGAAACTCGCCATTGCGGGCTTCATCGTTCCATTCATCTACGTATTTAACCCCATGCTGGTCCTGGTGGGGCTTCCCGTGCGCCCCGCCATGCTGGCCATCCTGGCCGTAGGGCTCCTCCTGGCTGGAGTTTTGGGGGCCATGAACCGGGAAAATTCGTCGAAAAAGCGCGCCACCTTTGGCGTCATAGCGGCCCTTTCCCTGGGAGTCCTGGGGTTCTTGGTGATGAAAGACATCATCCCCCTGGACTTCATCCAGGCCATGGCCACGGCCATGGTGGGCGTCTGCCTCCTGGGCATGAGCGCCGTGGGGTTCTACCGCGCGGAGATGAGTTGGTGGGTGCGCCTTTTGGCCCTGGCTGGGGCCCTGGGGCTCATGATCCCCGGATGGAAAACGGACCTGGCCGGGCTCGTCATCCTCGTCGTAATCCACTTCTACCAAAGGTCCCAGGAAAAGTGATCCCATCGGCGATGGTTCTGGCGATGTGACCCCCGGGAAGACCCTCGTGGTTGCCGCCCTCGCCTAGGCCAGGGCGGCAACAGACCTTTCTCAAGGAGGATGCTTTATGGCAAAAGATTATAAGGATAAAATGAACCTTCCCCGGACATCTTTCCCCATGAGGGCCAATTTAGCCGCCCGGGAACCAGAGCTTCTGGAGTTCTGGAAAAGATCCGAAGTTTACGCCAAACTCCTGGCTCGTCCCAGCGAGGCCACCTTCGTGTTGCACGACGGCCCCCCCTACGCCAACGGCAACATCCATATCGGTACCGCCTTCAATAAAATTCTCAAGGACTTAATCCCCAAGTACAAGAGCATGCGGGGCTTTCGGGCGCCCTACGTGCCGGGGTGGGATACCCACGGCTTGCCCATAGAGCTGCGAGTGCTTAAAGAAGGAGGCATTTCCAAGGAGCAGATCAATCCGGTGGAGCTACGGCGGCGATGCATGGCGTATGCCTCTCGCTTCCTGGACGTCCAAAGGGAGGAGTTCCGGCGCCTGGGAGTCTTTGGAGACTGGGAAAATCCCTATGTGACCTTCCTGCCGGAGTACGAAGCGGCCCAGCTGGGGGCCTTTGCGGACATGGTGGAGCGGGGATTGGTATACAAGGGACACAAACCCGTTTACTGGTGTACGGACTGTCAGACCGCCCTGGCGACGGCCGAGATCGAATACGAAGACAAAAAATCTTTGGCGGTCTATGTGAGCTACCCCATGCCGGAGGCTCAAAACCGCTTTGAATCCCTACGAGGAGAAGAAGTTTCGGTGGTAATCTGGACCACCACACCCTGGACCCTGCCCGCCAGCATGGCCGTGGCGTTCCACGGGGAATACGAATACATCTTCGTCCGCGAGGTAGGGGGAAAGGTGCTCCTTCTGGCCAAGGATCTCCGGGAACGCTTCTCCCAGGAGACGGGGCTGGAGCTCGGGGAAGTCCTCCAGAGCTGCAGAGGCCGGGATCTGGAAGGATTGACGGCCCGCCACCCGTTCTACGACAAGTCCTTGGCCTTGGTTTTGGCGGATTATGTGGAGCTTGACCAAGGCACGGGGTGCGTCCACACCGCTCCGGGGCATGGGGTGGACGACTTCGAGACCGGAATAAAATATGGCCTGGACATCTACAACCCCGTGGACGACCGGGGGTACTTCGTGGAAGGCGTTCCCCTGGTAGGAGGCCTTTCCCTGGACCAGGGATCTCAGCGAGTGTTGGATGTCCTGCGAGAGTCCGGCCGATTGCTGAAGCAAGGTCCCATCGTGCACTCCTATCCCCACTGCTGGCGGTGCAAAAAACCGGTTATATTCCGGGCTACGGAGCAGTGGTTCATCGCCGTGAGCGCCTTTCGCGACCAGGCATTGCAGGAGATCGAGCGGGTACAATGGGTCCCCGCTTGGGGTGAAGATCGCATCGCCAACATGGTGCGGGAACGCTCAGACTGGTGTATAAGCCGCCAGCGCATTTGGGGCGTCCCCATCCCCGCCTTCACCTGCGACGGTTGTGGCCAGGTGGTGCTCACTCCGGATCGGGTGCGCCGGGTTCAGGAGCAAGTACGCACGGCGGGCAGCGACATATGGTGGAGCGCGTCACCGGAAGATCTACTAGGGGACTTGGCCTTTTGTCCCTCCTGCGGTGCCAGACATCTTCGCAAGGAAACGAACATCATGGACGTGTGGTTCGATTCCGGAGTGAGCCACCTGGCGGTGCTCGAGCTCCGCCCTGGCCTCACTTGGCCCGCCGACCTCTACTTGGAGGGAAGCGATCAGCACCGGGGGTGGTTCCAGACATCGCTCCTCACCTCCGTGGCCACCCGCCAAAAGGCCCCTTTTCGGGCCGTCCTGACCCACGGCTTCATCGTGGACGGAGAGGGGAGAAAGATGTCCAAGTCCCTGGGGAACGTCATGGTGCCCCAGGAGATCATCGGCGAATTCGGAGCCGATATCCTGCGTCTCTGGGTGGCCTCCACGGACTATCGCAACGACATAAGGATCTCTAAGAAGATCGTCGACAACTTGGTGGAGTCCTATCGGCGTATCCGCAACACCGCCCGGTTTCTCCTGGGAAACCTCTACGACTTCTCCCCGAAGGATCACCAAGTCCCCGGGGACCAGATGGAAGAGATGGATCGCTGGGTGCTCTCCCGCCTCCAGGACGTGGTGCGTAAGGCCACGGAGGGTTTTGAAAGCTACGAGTTCCACGTGCCAAGCTTCATCATCCACCAGTTCTGCGTCAACGACATAAGCGCCATCTTCATGGAAACCGCCAAAGATCGCCTTTATGCCAGCGCGCCAGGGGATAGGGAGCGCCGGAGCTGTCAGACGGTGATGTGGGAGCTTTTGGGGACCTTGACGCGCCTCCTGGCCCCCGTGCTGAGCTTCACCGCAGAAGAAATTTGGCAGCAAATGAGAAAAATCGATGACTGCCTGCCCGAAAGCGTCTTCCTGGCTCCCTGGCCCGAGGCCCGGGGTGAGTGGATCGATGCCGCTCTGGAGGAGAGATGGCAGACCATACTCCCGGTGAGGAGCGCCGTGGTCCGGGCCCTGGAGAAGGCCCGCGCCGAGCTGGGCATCGGTCAATCCTTGGAAGCGGCGGTTTCCGTGACGGTGCCTCCGGCGCTGGAGCCCCTCATGGCATCGTCTCCGGTGGCCTTCTGGGCCGACTTGTGCATCGTCTCCGCCTTCTCATGGAGCCTCGCCTCCGACACGTCGAAGGACACCGATGAAGTCGAAGTGGCGATCTCCCGGGTGGAAGGCGACAAGTGCCCTCGTTGCTGGAAATACTCTTCCTCCCCCGAGGGGGAGGAAAAACTCTGTCCCCGCTGTGCGGACGCCTTGCGCCGCATGGAAACCTCCGCGTGACGGAAGACCATCGCCCCCCCGCCCCATCGCCGGAGGTGGATCCTGGGGATCTGGGGGAAGAAGACCAGGGGCCCCCCCCCGGCGATGGGGCTACGGTGGTGACCGTCTCCCTACCCGCCACCCATGCGAAGGAGAGGTTGGATCGGGTAGTGGCCCGGGAGCTGGGGCTGACTCGCTCCTTCGCCACCAAATTGATTCGCCGGGGACATGTGGCCTTGGACCCTCCGGAACGGGTCAAGCCTTCTTTTCAGTGTGGAGGGGGGGCGGTGCTCCGAGTGATCCTCCCCCCTCCGCAGCGCCTGGAGCTAGAGCCCGAGCCGGTCCCCTTTGACGTGGTGTTTTCCGATTTAGACTGCATTGTCGTACATAAACCCGCCGGGGTGGTAGTGCACCCCTCCCCGGGGCATTGGCGAGGCACGCTGGTCCACGGCCTACTACATGCCTTCCCGGACATCGGAGCCGTTAATGGCATCGTGCGCCCGGGAATCGTGCATCGTTTGGACGCAGGAACCTCGGGGTTGATGGTGGTGGCCCGAAACATGTGGGCCCACGACGCCCTTTCCCGGTCTTTCCGGGATCGGCGCGTGCGTAAACGCTACCTTGCCTTGATTCACCGTCCCCCGGCTTGGACGCGCCAGGAAATTCGCCTTCCCATCGGCCGAGACCCGGGACACCGCCTTCGCATGGCGGTAAACGCCGACGGACGGGAGGCCCTCACGGAGGTTTTGGTGCTTCGAAATCTCCCTCGCCACGCCCTGGTGGCCTGCGACCTACACACCGGAAGGACGCATCAGATCCGCGTCCACCTGACTTTTCTGGGACACCCTTTGGTGGGAGACCGGCTGTACGGCTCATCCTATCCGCTGCCGGAAGGCTTTGATCGGGTATTCTTGCACGCTTGGCAGCTGGCCTTTCCTCACCCCCGCACGGGGGAGCTTCTGAGTTTTCAAGCTCCTTTGCCGAAGGATCTACTCTCGGTTTTGCAAGCCCTGCGCTAGGAATCCCCGAGATATATATGATAGAATGGGGATGTCGACACTACACTAAACCGTCGCGTTCGTCGGAGCGTCGGCTCGGGCAAGGTCTTGTCGTGACGTCGCTTTCCGCCGTCTTAGGGAGGGTTTTTTGCGAAAGACCGCCGATGGCGGGCCGGGGCGAAAAAAATCAAGGTGCCCCAGTGCCAAAGCGAGATCCGGAGAAGGTCAAGAAAGGGGGTAAGAACATGAGTCGCATTTCCGTTCTCCTGGGGAGCCCTCGAAAAGGGGGCAACAGCGAAACCATGGCGGAGGAGATCTTGGCCCACGCCCCGGCGGGGAGCTCCATAGATCGCATTGTTCTCTCCTCGCTCCGCCTGGAAGGATGCCGAGATTGTCGCCGCTGCTGGAGTGGAGGAACGCCCTGCGTGATCCCCGACGACATGTCAAAAGTGTATCGCTCCTTGGATCAGGCGGACCTCATTTTTTTCGTGACACCGCTTTACTGGTACAGCTGGAGTACCTCGATCAAGGCCGTATGGGACCGCCTTCTTCCGTACTGCACGCCTTCAGCTCCCCGTTCACTACAGGGGAAAAGAGCGGTATTGGTGGCCTCGGCAGGGGACGATGGCACCGATTGTTTTGACGGACTGCGATTTTCTATGAAAAAATCCTGCGATCTGCTGGGGGTCTCCGTCGTGGAAGAGTTTCTGGAAGGGGAGTTGATGGGTCCCGAGGACGCCAAGCGAAGGCCGACGCTGCTTCAAAGGCTCAAGGAACGCGGGGGGGCCCTTTTCCATCCCTAGGGACTTCTTGGAGCCTCCGCCCTTTTTTCGCCGCCCTTTCCCCCTTGACGGATAATCTCTGGGGTGGTATCATTCCCCTTGCGCTGTC
>CALMLW010000007.1 GCA_937868015.1 uncultured Synergistaceae bacterium
CGGCCACCGTGCGGAGAATCGGCGGTGCGGTGACCATACGGGAAACCGGCGGTGCGGCAATTGTCCGACAACGCCCCCCTGGGGTCCTGGGGCTTGGGAACGGGGCATTCTAAAAAAGGGGGGGGTTTTCATGCGTCAAGCCTTGGTGCGTTTTCTCGTCGACCTGGCCCAACGGCCGTCCTCTTTCGCCAAAAAGCTGGGATGGATCACCCTGGGGATGGGGACTTTCTTGTTTCTCTCCCCCTGGCTCTTGGGGAAAGGGGTCCGGGCCTTGGGGCAGGGGCTGGCCCCCTTCCTGGGGGTCATCGAGGGGGCGGTGGGGATCCTGGGCCTGGGGGCGGGGCTTTCGATCGTCGGATGGGTCATCGCCGTCCAGTGGCGCCTGGGGGCGGGGACCCCCATGCCCGCCGCCCCCACCCGGAAGGTCGTCACCTCCGGTCCCTACGCCCTATGTCGTCACCCCATGTACTTCGCGGCGGTGCTCTATCACCTGGGGTTCGTCACGATGACCTCGGGCCTCGGCCCGGGGGTGGCGGCGGCGGGAGGGGTGGCGGCCTTCGTCGTCTTTTACGCCCGCACCGTAGAAGAAAGGGAGCTGGAGGCCCGGTTCGGCGAGGAGTACCGGGCGTACCGGGCCCGCACGCCCTTTCTGTTCCCCCGGGGCAAGGATCTCTGGGAGGTCCTTCGGCGGGTTTTTTAGGCGGGCTACGGCCGTCGGCCGTCCGGGGTCTTCGGGACGCCGGGGGGGCGCTTCGGGCCGGGGCCGACCGGGGAGGCGGGCATCGGCGCGATGACGGAAGAGATCACTCCGCCCAGGGCAGATCCCGCACTGCGGGCACTCCGGCCATCGATGTGGCGGATCGCACCGCCCGCACCACCGCCTGGGCCACCGCCCGGGCCGCCAGGATCCCCACGGTGGTGAGATCGGCCTCCACGCGCCCCGTGGCCAGGGCGAAGATCGTGTCCCCGTCCACCATGGCGGAGGCGGGGCGCAGGGTGCGGGCGTAGCCGTCGTGAGCCATGGAGGCGAGCTTCCGGGCCTGGGCCTTGGAAAATCGGGCGTTGGTGGCCACCACGCCGATGGTGGTGTTCCCTCCGAAGAGGTTTCCCGTGGGCGCCCCGGAGGCGATCATGAGCTCCTCCGTGTCTTCCCACCCGACCCCATCTTCCCGTCGCAGGCCCCCCACCCGGCGCCCCGAAGCGGGGTCCACCACGTCGCCGAGGGCGTTCACCGCCACGAGGGCCCCCACCTGGAGATCTCCCCCCCGGCAGGCTCCGCTGCCGATGCCGCTTTTTACGGCCCGCTCCATGCCCCGGATCTTGCCGATGGTGGCCCCCGCCCCCGCGCCCACGCTTCCCTGGGGCACCGGGCCCCGGGCCGCCGCCTCGCAGGCCCGGTACCCCATGTCCCGGTCCGGGCGTATCCGGTGATCTCCCAGCAACAGGTCGAAGAGCACGGCGCCGCAGACGACGGGTACCCGGGTGACGCCCACGTCGAAGCCCACGCCGTGCCCTTCGAGAAAGGCCATGATCCCCGCCGCCGCATCCAGGCCGAAGGCGCTTCCCCCGGCGAGAAAGACGGCGTGCACACGCTCCACCAGGTTCGAGGGGTCCAGCAGATCGGTTTCCCGGGTGCCGGGGGCGCCTCCGCGCACGTCGACCCCCGCCGAGGCCCCCTCGGGGCAGAGCACCACCGTCACCCCCGTGGGGCCCTCCAGGTTCTGGGCGTGCCCCACTAAAATACCGTCGATCTCGCCGAAGTCCATGGTGTGGGTCTTTTCCGTCCCCAAGGGAGGCGATCAGCTCTCTTTTTCGGCGAAGAGGGCCACGAAGACCAGGGGCTCGGTGCCCGTGTTCTCCAGGGCGTGGGGTCCCTCCGGGCTGGTGAGGGTCACGTCCCCGGGGCCCACGTCGTGGTACTCGCCGCCGTCCAGATATCGTCCGGAGCCGGAGAGGATGATGTAGACCTCCTCGTTCTCCGTGTGCATGTGGGGGCCGATGGAAGCCCCGGGATCCAAGGCCAGGCGTCCCATCATGCGGACCCGGCTTCCGGGGCTCTTGAGTTCCCCTGCGGGGGGATAGAAACACCACGCGCCACCATTGCCCTTTTGCAGTCCTTCCCGCCAGGTGGGGGTCAGTGCGCTAAGCTTCCAGATCATCGTACCATCTCCTCCTCTGTGGCTCGCGCCAGGATGGGCCCTTTCGGCAAGGCTCCGGTCACCGGGCCTCGCCAAGGGGGCTGTGTTGGAGCCATTCTAACTCTCCCGAGGTGTTTTGTCTCGTCCTTAGACAGAGGGCTTCCGGCGGGGGGACTTTGGCGCAGGGATCGGATGAGGTGGAGGGGAGTCGGGCTCTTATGGAACTCGACCGCATCGACCCCTGCCTCCGCAGCCGCGTCAACGAGCCGCAGAGCCATGTCCAGCGATCCGTCGTGGTTCACGCCCGCCTCGGCGATTACGTAGACGCTCCTTAGGCTTCACCTCTCCGTTACCAGCCCTTCGCTCCGTTTTAAAGAGGGCAGGACGAAAGAAGAGGCGACACTTTTCCGCCGGAGGCAAAAAGAGCGACGCACCTCACCAGGGCCACCCTCCGAAAGAAGGGTCGCCTACACGATAGAGATCGCCAAGTTCTCATCCTTTTTTTCAGACTCTCTTCAATTTCCCCGGGAGAGATGGGGCAATAGGTGGTCCGCCGGGCCTGGACGGATCGGCCGTTTTGTGCTAAAAAGTACGCCAGGGCCGGAGTGGCGGAATGGTAGACGCAGCGGACTCAAAATCCGCCGGGGTTCACGCTCTGTGGGGGTTCGAGTCCCCCCTCCGGCACCATATTTTTATGGAAAAGCGAAGAGCCCGGCGGAGCCGGGCTCTTTTCGTCGTGGCCCCCGGGAGGGGCCAAGATCCCAAGGGGAGGGCACCTCCGGGAGGGGGACTCAACGCACCTCGGTCTTCAGGCGCACCAGGACGTAGTGCAACTTCCCCTTCCAGAGTCCTTCCCTTATGACGGCGGAGAAGTCCCCCAGGAGCTCCTCGGGGTCGTCGGCGTTGTAGACCACTCCGGAGAGTTCCCAGAGGCCCTTTTGAGGGCTTGTGGCCCTTTCGACCCGGGCGTACCAGGGAGCTTCGCCGTCGGAGGCCCAGAAGTGGAAGTGCTTGCCGTCGAAGTGATACGGGGGATCGGAGGCGTCCACGGACTTGTTCGCCGCGACCTCCAGCCCGAAGTAGCGCCGGAGAGACTCTTCGACCCAGCTTGCCTTGATGCGGAAGTCGCCGTATCCCTGGGCTCCCTCTTTGTTCTTCTCGATACGGCTCTTGAAGTTGTTGACGTAGTTGTGCATGATGCCGAAGCGGATGAGATCAGGGTAGTTCTCCGGGCGGGCCATATCTTCCGTGACGATTTCCGTGAAGCCCAGCTCGGTGAAGTTGCTCAGGAAAAGACCCATGGCCTGGAGCTCTTTCTTGCTGGGGGCCCCCCAGGCCCCCGTCGCCAGTCCCAGGACCAGGAGACAGGCCCCTATCACTCTGATTTTTCTCACGACTATTCCTCCTTCCTGCGGCCTTCCTGCGGCCTCAGGGTTCCTTGCCATCGCCAAAAATCACCCGGCGCCTCTTTCTATCCCGCCGCCGGGATGGGGGCGGTGATGACGTTATCTCGGACTTTTTGCTCGTCGTTCCAGTCTTTTGCGTCTTTCACCGATCGTTCGATGATGGTCATGGTGCTTTCTTCGTAGTCAATGCCATCCAGCAGGTAGTCCTTCGTGGCAGTGGCTTCCATGACGGGAACTTCTTCCTCTATCGCCGTGTCGTAGACCACCACGGAGACCCATCCTTCCTGGTGCGGGGCCGAGGCCCCTCGGGGCCCCTTGCTTCGGTCTTCTTTCGTGAAGGCAAAGCGGGCGTGATCGATCCACGTCGCCGATCCTATCGCCCGGAAGGTGGCCTTTTTCTTGAAGCCGACGAAGTCGTACAGGGTGACTTCCTGGGAGACGTCCGCGCCGAAGTTCACGATCATCTGCGCTGCGTCGGAGCTGAAGGAGATGTCGCAAAATCCCGCCCCGTCGAAGGGGAGGAAGCCCAGGGGTTTCTCCCCTTCGTCAAAGAAGTAGATGCCTTTCTCCGATCCCACCATGGCCTCGGAGAGCTCTCCATCCACGAGGATCCAGGCGTAGACGCCCTTATCCGTGCCGAAGCGTCCCGGCTCCATGTCTTTTACCAACGTGGCCTTTCCCGCCGCGTCAATCCGGTAGATCTCGCCGTCTCTGAGCTCGTAGGTCTCTTGGGCCGCCAGGGCCACTCCCACCAGGGCCCCCATCCCCAGGAGGGCCCCCAAAAGGGTCCAAAGTGCCTTTCTCATCGCCATCGCTTCTCCTTTCTTGTTTTGTCCCTTCTTCCGGGACAGGGTTGCCCGATCTTATCCCCGTCTTTTTGTCACCGGATCCAAGCCGCCCCCACGCCCCGCTCTTCCGGGCGTCCGGCGAATCCGCCTCAGTTGATTTTCAATCTCCAGGATTTTCCCGTGGCCTTCTTGCTGCCGTTGAAGTAAACCGCCCGGTAGTTCGTTCCGTCGGGGCACCCGTCGTGCTCGTAGTACTTGAAGGCGTCGTCCACGACGTGCTGGCGCGACCACCCTTCGCTCCTTTTATGGACCACCTTGCCCCCGGCCTGCACGTAGTAGTATATACGCTCCCCGGGGTCGTGGGGGACGGTGATGGTGCGTTCTCCCCCCGCGTCGACGCCCCACCACCCCTGGCAGCACCACGAGCCTTCGCTGGTGTCGTAATAGTACAGAGCCACCGAAATTTTCTGATCTCTGTAGTTGTCCAGGATGATGGCAGCGGCCCCGGCTCCCCGGGCCATCCCAAAGACTCCCACAGCCATCAACAGGGCCAGGGTCCATCCTCTTCCTCTTCGCCAGGTCATCCGTCGTTCTCCTTTCTCATGTCCACACAAATGACATCCATGAGTTCGCGGGCCGTGACGGCCACGCGCCCTCCTCCCCACGACACTCCTTCGCCATCGGTGGTGACCGACCGGAAGAGCCTCGGGTCTTTCAGATCGCCATACCGGGCCGTGGCCAGCTTGCGGCGCAGGTCCACCACGATGACGCTGTCCGTCTCCATTTCCACGAGCAAACGCCAGTCGCTCAGGGGCATCACAGAACGGATGTACGCCATCTTATCCCTCCTCAACTCCCCAAGATGCCCCCTGGGTCAGTCCGCTTTTTCCCCCAGAGTGACCGCGTTCCCGTCAAAATGGACGGCGAAGGTCCCGCCATCTCCCTTGTTCAGGTAGATGGTTCCTCCGGAGGAGGTCTCGAAACAGGCCTCTTCGCCTTTGGTCAAGGGGAAGACCCAGGCCCTCACGGGCTGGCCTTCCCGGGAGCCCACGCCATGGAGCTCTCCTTCCCCCGCGAGATCCGCCCCGAGGAGGGCCTTCGCCGCCAGGGCAATCTTACCCCTAAGGGCTTCGTCCAGGAGGGGGATTTCTCCCGTCTCGAGGTAGATTTCCAGGGCGGCTTCTGTCATGTAGTGCTCGGATTCCTGGACCATCTCGCCGCCCTCCTTCCGGCGCTCTTCTCGGACGAAAAAACGCTCTCTTTCGTCGTCGTAGCCCTGGATTTTGCGCCAGAGCACCGTCAGGGTTCCTTCACGCCACTCGTACTCTTCGTAGATGTTATCCGTGGCCCTTGCATGTTCGAAGGTCTTTATCTTTTTTGTCTCCGGATCGAACTCTGGATTGGAGAGCCCACCCAATTCCTCATTTTTTTCAAACTTCTTCGTTTTATGATTCCAAAGTAGGCAGGCGTAATGGGCGTTCGGCACGCCTACGCTTTCGGTGATCCGCAGATCCAAGAATCCGTCGAAGTTCATATCTTCTCCTTGGACCAGGTCAACTCCCGATTCTTGCAGGTCTCCTTCGATCTCCTGATCGTAGGAGATCTTCTGAATAAGGCTATCCCCTTCTTTTACTTCCACGGTTCCTTTTTCGTGGGTCACCGTCACCGTGGGGGCCCCCGGCCCCACGGGCACCGTCAAAGCCCTTACTTCCGCCCCCGCTGCGGTACACCCCAGCGCCGCCACGACCATCCATGCCCAAGTCTTTCGTCCCATGGTTACATTCCTCCGCTCCTTCGAAAGATTTCGGCGTCCCGAGCCCTCCCCTAGGGGGATGGTACGGGGCGCCGGGAAACGGGGCTACACCCTTTTCGGGGGGTCTTAAGGGTGAAACGATCGCAGGGCCTCTTTCAGGGCCCGCCGCGAATCCACTTCCATTTTCCTAAAAATCGCCTTCAGGTAGTGTTTGACGGTGTTTTCGGACAGGAAGAGCGCCTCGGCGATCTCGCGATTGCTCTGGCCTTCGGCGGCTCGGCGGGCAACTTCGTGTTCGCGAAAGGTGAGATCTCCGGGGATCCCTTCGCTCCGGCGTCTCTGGAGGAGAGCTTCCTTTCCCCGGGTGAAACGGTCTTTCAGGGCCAGGATGACGGGGCGTTTTTCTTTCCACGACCGGGAGAGGGTCCGCCCCAGGATTCCCCCCAGGAGGTCTCCGTTTTCCGCAAAGGGGAGGATTAGGCCGTCGGGAAGGGCAAGATCCAGGGCGAGACCCAGGGTCTTTTCTCCTTCGTCCTCTTTTCCCAGGCGCCCCTGCATCGCCGCCACGGCTATCATCCCGTACACTTCGGCCAAAAGGCTCCGCTGGCGTCGAGCGGCGGACAAAAACTCTTCGGAGCGCAGCAGGAGCTCGCGTTCCTGCCCCGTGAGGAGCAGCAGGCGTCCGTAGATCGTGCAGGCAAAGGGCAGCGCCGGGGAGAGGGTTTCCATAAAATGGCCGTTTCGGATCCACGGCGGAACTCCTTCGGGATCGTCCAAGAGCACGGCCATGAAGCCCGCCGCCATGTCGGCGATGCGCCGGGAGAGGGTATAGGTCGAGGATCGAGAGATCTGCTCCATGAGGTTTTTCCCCGCGTCCCAGGCCTCCCGGTCTCCCCGGAGCAGGGCCACTCTCTGGATCAGGAAGGCGGCGCAGATGGCCAGGCTGTCCTGGCCCTGGTGGCGGGCGACGTCCAGGGCCTTAAGGGCTCCCCTCTCTGCTCCGGCGTCGTCGCCACGGTGAAGCTCGACCTCCGCACGAAAGACGAAGTCGGCACCGCTGCCGTTTCCGAGGGTCAGCGCGTTGTACCGGGGGATCCAGTAGTCCATCTGGGCCATCTCTTCGTCCATGCCCCCGCAGGTGCGGTGGTACATCCCCAGGACGGAGGGCCATCCCAAGGTCCAGGGAGAGTCGGGGTTGAACAGGGTGCTGTGGGTTCCGAGGAGTTCGTGGGCCCGCTGGTGTCCCCGGCCCATGCCTTCGATGTCGTTGTACTGTCCGAAGGATTCCGTCAAGGCAAGCTCTCCCAGGAGGGAGCGGCGCCGGGCAGGATCCAGGTCGGATTCTTCCAGGAGGTCTTTCATTTCGCGACAGAGCCTTTCGTACAAGGGGCCATCTCCCAGGGTAAAGGCCTCAAAGGCCACAGAGATCATGGTGAAGGCGTGGTCTCGCCGGAGTTCGGGCGTGGCACGGTCGGCGATGTCGCGCAGGATCGATCCCATCTCCTTGGCTCCCAGGTCGAGGATGGCTCGGCTCATGTCGACACACCTGAGGTCCAGGGCCAGGATGGCCGCGAAATCCCCCAGGCGGTGAAAAAAGATGATCGCCTGGGTCTTCTCTCCCTGCTGGGCGCTCCACTCTCCGGACCGGCGCCACACTTCCCGGCGCAGGGCTTCCGGCTCTTCCAGGAGGGCCGACCGCACGAAATCCCAGAGAATCGCATGGGGAAAGTACCGTCGCTCCGCGATGTCGTAGCGGATGAGCATTCCCTGGTGAAGGAGCTCGGCCAGGGGCTCCGGCAGGGACTCCACTCCCAGGAGAAAGCAGGCCTGGCGGACGGTGACGCTGTCGAAGGGGGAAAGGCGAAAGATCGCCTCTTGTTCTTCGCGGGAAATCCTACGCCAGAAGAGGTCGTTCATCATTTCGTAGATGCTCGCCTTGCCTTCCAGGGATCCCGTGCGGACAAAGCTCTCCAGCTGGAGGTATAAGGCGGCGATCCAACCTTCGGAGTAGGCGTGAAGTTGGCGCATCTGGGCCTCGGTGAGCTCCACTCCGGCCATGCGGTAGTACTCGCCGATCTCCTCGGCCTTCAGGCAGAGGTCGTCGTTTTCAATGCGCAAGACGTCCGAATTACCCAGGATCGCCAAGCCCCGGAAGGGGAGCTGCTGGGTGAGGATGATCAGCCGGAGTTCCCGGCCGCCGTGGTCCACCAGGGCCCTCCATACGGCGGAGGGAAGGCTCCTTTGGAGGTGCTGGAAGTTGTCGCAGACGAGGTAGGTTTCTCGATCGCACCGGAGCTCCATCAGGGCCTGGGCCACTTCTCCCTGGTTCTCTTCCCCCGGGAGGCCAAGGCGTCGGAGCCTTTCCCCTCCCTGGGGGTCAATGGCTTCGATCTCGCGGCTCAGGCGCAGCCACCCCGAGGTGAGGGGTTCTTCGCTGGCCACGAACCACCGCACCGCCACGCCTTTTTCTTCCGAAGAGGAAAAGTGGTCGCGAAAGGTCGTGGTCTTGCCCGCTCCCGAGGGGGCTTCGACGAAGGTCGTCCGGGACCGGGGAACTTGGAGAAGCTTGCTCCTCAGGCGCTCCGAACAGTAATGGACCTTGGGATGATATTTCGGCGTGGCGATGTGGTCCCACCTCTTTTCTTTCGCCTCTGGGGGCACAAAAAATCGGGCCGACGCCGAGGCGCAGAGCGCCTCTCCACGACCTTTATCGATGCCTTTATCGATGCCCTCTTCGTGCCCTTCCTGGCGGGCGTGTTTCTGCAAGGTGGCGATGTCGCGCAATCCCTTTTCTCGGAGCTCGTAAAGCCACCGTTCGTGCCCCATCGGCATGAAGAGTTCTTTCACAAACGAAGGGGCCGTGGGGGTAAAAGGGGCGTGACAGGGGAAACGTTTCGCCCAAGGCTTTGACCTGGTCGTCTCCCTGGGCGAAGGGGAGTCGGAGCAGCGGTAAGATGGGCGCTCCCGGCGGCGGTGTTTTGGGGGCTCCCGATCCTCTCTCCGTTGTGCTATCTTGAAAGGGGTAGGGGCGATAAGCCCTTTAGCCTGGCGCACCACGCCGGGACGGACCTACCCCCGCCAGGGGGAGTACGGAGGAGGTTGCCATGCCTTTTTTCGTCGTATACCAAGACATCACCGCCATGGCCGTGGACGCCATCGTCAACGCAGCCAATACCGAGCTGAGGATGGGAGGAGGCGTGTGCGGGGCCATCTTCCACGCCGCTGGAGCGGAAGAGCTTCAGGCCGCCTGCGCTCCCCTGGCCCCGATAAAGACCGGGGAGGCGGTGATTACCCCGGGGTTTCGCCTTCCCGCCCGGTACGTCATCCACACCGCAGGCCCCGTGTACCACGACGGGAAAAGCGGCGAGGAGGAGCTGCTCCGGTCGTGCTATTTCCGGGCCCTGACCTGCGCGGTGGAAAATGGCTGTCATAGCGTGGCCTTTCCATTGATTTCCAGCGGCATCTACGGCTACCCTCCGGAAGAGGCCCGGCGCGTGGCCACCGCCGCCATCGAGGATTTCTTGACTCGACGCGACCTCCAGGTGTATCTGGTGCTCTTCGGCAAGGCGGCGGACCGAAAGACCATCTCCCCGGCCCTTTAAGGCGGCGAGGTCCTCCGCCACCACCGCCCCCCCGCATGGACGATCCCAAACAGTAGCGCCCCCATTCCCTTTCTTACGAAACAAAGGACTCTCCGCCATCAAGGCGGCCCTTTGTTATGGCATTATACTCCGTGCGCTGCAGAGCGCAAGGATCGCCCTTCGTCCCGGAAGGGCCCCTTGATCCCGTCGCCCCACGCCCCGGGGCCGGGGGCAAGGCCCTGCCCGACGATGATGAGGCTTAGTTCCGATGGGAAGGAGCGCCCCCTTCGTCTCCCGCGTCCCCCGGGAGGCGACGCCCCTCCGCCGGAGGGGCCCAGTCCAGGCGCACTTCCCGCCGGGGTTGGGCCAGGACGATGCCCCGAAGGGCAAAGTCCCTCATCAGGGCAAAGCGGAGGTCGTGGGCCACCTCCGTGGGGTCCACAGTGGCCAAATCCACCCAAAAAAAGAGGTCAAAGGCCAGATGTCCTTCGGAGAAGTCGGAAAAACGCACAAAGGGGGCGGGTTTTTTCAGGATTTTATCGTGCCGGGCACTGGAGCCCATGAGAATTTCCTCCACAGTCTCCGGAGGGGCGGTGCAGGACACTTTCACCGAGAGGCTCCCCCGCACCAAGGTACTCGACAGGGTCCAGTTGGTCACGGGGTGGGACAAAAAGTGCTCGTTGGGCACCAGCACGTCGAGGTTGTCGAAGGTGCGGATGCGGGTGTAGCGGGAACCGATGAGGACCACCTTGCCCTGGGCATCGCCGATCTGGATGCGGTCGCCGATGCGGATGGGTTTCTGAATGGTGATGAGAAAACCGCTGATGATCTGGCTAAAAAAGGTCTGGGCCCCGAGACCGAAGCCGATGGCCAGGGCCCCCCCCAGGAAGGCAAAGGCGGTGAGGGGAATGCCCACCGTGGCCAGGGCCCAGAGGACGGTGGCCACCATGAGGGCGTAAAACGTGAGGCGTTGCACCGCCATGGCCGAGGTGGGGAGGACGTTGAAGTGGCGCTCGAGCCTGTGGGCCACCCGACGGGAGAGGTAGGCGTTGGCAAATATGCCGCCGAGGGTGAGCAGCACGGCGCTGACGGTTTTTCCCACGGTGATGGGGCGTTCGTCGGCCACCCAGAGCTCCATCTGCCAGACGCTCCAAAATTGCTCCTGCCAAGCCACGTTGATCTTTTTGGCCAAAGAGACCTTGCCTAGGGCGGCCCGGAGCTCCGCCTCGGCGTTTTCCGCCACGCCCAGGTTCTCCAGGAGAAAGGAGACGAACTCTCTCTTTCCTTCGGCCAGGTCGGCCACGGTCCTGTAGGTCTGCTCCATGATGCCCCGAAAGTCCTTGGGGACGTCGGGGTTATCCAGCTCTTTTTGCAGGGAGGAGAGTTTCTTCTGGAGGCGCCAGGCCTCTTGCTGCTGTATTTCCACCTGCTTGCCGATCTCCTGGGTGAGGTCTACGGCCACTTCCAGGTGGCCCGATAGGGCCTCCGCCGGGATCTCTCCCCGGAGGAGGGCGTATCGGTTGCGCCAGACCCCCTGCATGACCCCCACCACCTGCTTCATGAGGGCCCCGTGTTCCAGGCGCTGGCGCGTGAGCTCCAGCTCGGCCTCCCGCTGGGCCACCCGGAGGGCCGCCCCTCGGCTCTCCCGGTCTCCCGAGGCCCGGGCCATCTGCTCCCGGGCGGAAGCCAGGGCTCGCTCGTTCTGTTGGCGCTGCTTGAGGAGGTTTTCCGCCTCCTTCCGGAGGAAGTCCATGAAGCCCTGATACTTGCCGATCTGGGCGTCCCGGTCCTTTTCGTCGAACGAGAGGTGGGCCACGATCCGCTGCTGGGTCTGGGTCAGCCTTTTTTCTTGGCTTTCCAGGGCGCGGAACTCGATCTTGAGGTTGTCGAGGCGAAGGCGCTCCAGGACGCGCAGGGCCCGGAAGATGTCCCGGCGAAGCACGGCGTCGTTCAGGGGCCAGGGGGAGGCTCCGGGGGCGCCGTCCTGAAGCAGGCGCACCTCTTTTTCCGCCGCCCGGCGGGAGTCCAGCAGGGCCTCCAAGGTCTGCTCCCCCAGGGCAATCTGGGTGCGCCAAGATTCCTTCTTCTTGGCTATTTCTTCCAGGCGGTCCTTTTGGGCGTCGGCAAAGGAAAGGCTATAGGGGGGCGGGGGCAGGACCTGAGCCCCTTCCGGGGCCTGGTCCAACTTGGCCACTTCCTTCTCCAGCCTGAGGCGATCCGCCAGAGAGACCTTGATGGAGCTCAGGGTGTTTTTAAATAGTTCGACGCGCTCCACGAAATGACCCCGGGCATCCCGGGACAAGCCCCACAGGGCTTCCACCTGCCCGTCGTC
>CALMLW010000008.1 GCA_937868015.1 uncultured Synergistaceae bacterium
CGTCTTTCAGGAGCTGGTGGCCCTCATGGGGGGAGCTCCTCAACCCCCGGCCATATCTCCCAAGCCCCCCACGATTTACCTGATGGCGGGGCTCCAGGGCTCGGGAAAGACCACCACCGCCGCCAAGCTCGCCAAAAAACTTCTTAAAAACCATAAGCCCCTGCTGGTGGCCTGCGACCTCCAGCGCCCCGCCGCCGTGGAGCAGCTGCGGGTGCTGGCGGATCAGGCCCAGGTGGGATTTTTCGGCCCGTCGGGTCCGGCGGGCTCGGCGGGTTCGACGGAAGAAGGGGCTAAAGGGGCTAAAGATCCCCTGGCCGTGGCCCGGGGGGCCCTGGCCTACGCGGCGGACCACCTGTACGACGTGCTGATCTTCGACACCGCCGGACGGCTTCACATCGACGAGCCCCTCATGGCGGAGCTGGAGCGGATGAAAGAGCTCCTGAACCCCCACGAGGTCTTTCTCGTGGTGGACTCCATGGCGGGGCAGGAAGCCGTGACGGTGGCGGAGTCCTTCCATAAGCGCCTGGCCATCACGGGCCTCGTCCTCTCTAAGCTCGACGGCGACTCCCGGGGGGGAGCGGCCCTGGGGGTCCGGGCCGCCACGGGGATTCCCGTGCGCTTTGCCGGGGTGGGGGAGCGGCTGGACGATCTGGAGCTCTTCGACGCCCAGCGCATGTCCCAAAGGATCCTCGGCATGGGGGACGTGGCGGGGCTGGTGGAGCGCATGCAGGAGGTCACCACCCAGGAAGACGCCACCCGCATGGCGGAGAGCCTCAAAAAAAGCCGCCTGACCATGGACGACCTCCTGGCCCAGCTGGAGCAGATGGAAAAGATGGGTCCCCTGGAAAAGGTCCTCGAGATGATCCCCGGCATGGGGAAGATAAAAGACCTGAACTCGGCGGAGCTGGATCCCCGACACCTCAAGAGGGTGAAGGCCGTCATCCAGTCCATGACGAAAAAAGAAAGGGCCCGGCCGGAAATCATCAAGGGAAGCCGGCGACGGCGCATCGCCGAGGGCTCGGGCACCAGCGTCCAGATGGTAAACCAGGTGCTTCGCCAGTTCGAGCAGATGCGGGAGCTCTGGAAACGCCTGGGGAGTGTGAAATCGGGGTCCCACCGGGGAGGAAAGCTCCGGGCCCTCAGGAACATGTTGCCCTTTTAGCTCCCATGGGAGAAGGGGTACCGGGGCCCGAAAGTGAAGTAGGGGCGGTGGTCCCCCCGAGGGAACTTGTTAAAAAAGGCGGTGCCGCGTTTCCCCCCGGGGGGCGCGATGGGATTGTAGGAAGACGGAGCCCCCAGGGGCGCGTCATGATGTGATGGAGGTGTTGGAGTATGACAGTGCGTATTCGGCTTGCCCGGCACGGGCGCAAGAAGAATCCCGCTTATCGTCTGGTGGTGGCGGATTCTCGCTCTCCCCGGGACGGACGTTTCATCGAGATGCTGGGCACCTATGACCCCATGAAGGACCCCGCAGAGATCCGGGTGGATGGCGACCGGGCCCTGGAGTGGCTCCGGGAAGGCGCCCAGCCCTCGGAGACCGCCCGTTCCCTGCTGCGGCGGGCGGGGGTGTGGGATCGCTTCATGGAAGGCAAAACGAAGTAGACGGGAGGGAGCTCCATGGCCAGTTACCTGCCTCTGGTGGAATACGTGGTGAAGCAGTTGGTGACGGAGCCCGAC
>CALMLW010000009.1 GCA_937868015.1 uncultured Synergistaceae bacterium
ACGCCACCAGGGCCTTGTAAAGCCCCGTGGCGGGATCCGCCCCGGGGTCCTGGCGCTTGATCTTTCCCTGGAAGAGGCGCCGCTCCACCATCACCCGGGCCGGGGTACCGGGGCGCAGGCGCAGATCGTCCGCCGGGGGCACCCCCACCTCCACCTCGAGGTTTTTCAGGTCGGCGATGCGAAGGAGCTCCGCTCCTCCTTCGGCGGCCTCGCCGGGTTCGGCGTTTCGGAAGGTCACCACGCCATCCAGGTCGGCCACCACCCGGCTCTTGGCCACCTCGGAGCGTACGTCCTTCATCAGGGCCTTCTTTTGCTGCACCGCCACCCAAGCTCGGTCCACGTCCTGCTGGGACGCTCCCCCGGCGGCCAGAAGGGCCTTCTGACGCTCGTACTCCCGTTGAGCATCCTCGTAGTCCGCCTTCCGGGCGGAAAGGTCCGCCGCCTGGGATTCGGCCCTCAGCTCGATGAGGACGGCGCCTTTTTTTACCGGATCGTTCACGTCCACGGCCACCGTGAGGATGCGCTCCCGGAGGAGGGAGGTGATGCGCTGCTCCTTCCCGGGGCGCACCGGGCCGTAAAAGCGCTTCCAGAGCTCCCAGGGGTCGGCCGTCACGACGTAGGGCACCACGGGAATGCCCTTCTCGCTTCGGATCTCCTCGATGCTGGGGCTCTCCGTCGCCTTGGGGGGGATCGCCACCACCCGATAGGCAAAAAAACCCATGCCGCCGAAAAAAAGCACCGCCCAAAAGAGTAGGCGTCCGGTCTGCCCCAGGGTCCTTCTCTCTTCGCTCATTATTTAATCCCCACTCTCCGCCGGGACAAATTTCGCCGCATAGAGCCCCAGGGCCCCCCGAAACCTCGCCGACGCCAGGTAAAGATCCTTCGTCGCATCGAGCAACCCCCGGCGGGCCGTCTGCTCCTTCACCTGGGCGTCCAGAAGATCCAACTGCGTTCCCGTGCCCTCCCGGTATCGCAATGCGGCGATGCGCAGTTCCTCTCCGGCGAGCTCCACTTCGCGTCTTTTGGTCTCCACCAGGGAAGCCGACCGGTTCCAGGCATTTCGCACCAGGGCCAGCTCTTCCTCCGCCCGGAGGCGCGCCGCCCGAAGATCCTGGGAAGAGGCCTCTTCGATCCAGCTTTTTTCCCGGGTGAGGCTCCGAGTTTGCCCCCCGTCGGAGAGGGGCACCGTCACCACCAGCGTCAGGGCGCCGTCGTGTTCCGGGGGGGTGCTCCGGTCGCTGTCCGTGGCCAGGGTGTACCCCAGGGAGGCGGATATCTCGGGGCGCATTCCCAGGGCGGCCAGCTCCTTCTCACCCCGGGCCAAGGCCCGGGACACCTCGAGGGCCACGAGATCGGGACGCCGGTCGAGCCAGAAGGTCACGTCCTCCGAAAGGCCCCGCGTCGGGATGGCCAGGTCGCCGGAGAGGGGCTCCACCGGGGTGCCCCCCGCCAGGG
>CALMLW010000010.1 GCA_937868015.1 uncultured Synergistaceae bacterium
ATTTGGAGAACGATTCCGGCGCCCTGACCTTTCCCCTCTTCTCTCCGGGAACGCTCCTGTCGATGACCACCTACTACTGGCGGGTGGAGGCCACGGCCCTGGCGGGGTCGGGGCTCCCGAACCTGACAGGGGGCGTCTGGCGCTTCGCCACGGGGCAGGCCCTGGCCCTCACCCCCCTCGATCCGGCGGATGGCGCCGAAGACGTGAAGGCCCCCACCAAGACCCTGCTCTGGAAGGTCATGCGGGGAGAAGATGACATCTCCTCCCAGTACACCTACGAGGTGCGCTGGGGCAATTCCGCCGCCATGGCAAACAGCCAGCGAAATTTGACGTCCCCCGCCTGTACGTTGACCAATCTCCTGTACGGCACCGCCTACTACTGGCGGGTGGTGGCCACCCCCCGGGCGGGGGGAAGCGCCATCACCGGTCCGGTGTGGCGCTTCTCCACCGCCGCCGAAGAGGAGCTGGTGCTGACCTTCGAGAACATCGAGCCCGGAGAGGACGCCAAAGATCAGCGCCCGGACGTCTCCCTGCGCTGGGATTGCACGGTGGGGTCCCTTTCCGTCGGAGGACTGCGTTTTGACGTGCGCCTGGGAACCACCCCCTCCAATCTGGCCACGGTGGCGTCCCTCCTGGCGGACAAGCTCTTTCACCCCACCACCCTGGTTTACGAGAAAACCTACTACTGGCAGATCGTCGCCCACGGGGTGAATGGGGACGGTGTGGCCATGACGTGGCACGGCCCCATCTGGAAGTTCACCACGGGGCGGCAGCACAGCGAAGACTGGCCCCTGGACGGCGGCGGCGGGTGCGCGTTGGGCGCCCTTTCTCCCCTGGAGGGGTGCCTCTTCCTCGCCCCCTTCCTGACGTTCTTCTCCCGATAGGGCATGGCTCCGGGCCCAAGGGCCCCCGGGTTCCTTGGGCCCCCTTTCCTTTTTCGGAGGGCGGGGCGTCGTTTCGGGCCTTTTCTTTGGAAGGCTTCCAGGTTTTTTATGTGACAGAGAGGCGGTGAACTTTTTTTATGGCGGAACGGTTGCGCCTCGGAGACCTCCTCGTAAAAGCGGGAGCCATATCTGACGACCAGTTGTCCCGGGCTCTGGAGGAGCAGCGGGTGACCCATGCCCGGCTGGGAGAAGTGCTCGTGAAGAACGGCTGGGTTTCCGAACGCCAGTTGGTGGAAGCTCTGGCGGACCAGCTCAAGAAAAGCATCGTCACCCTGTCCCGCTTCAAACCCATGCCCGAGGCCCTGCGCCTGGTGCCCGAGCAGACCGCCAAGCGTCTGGAGATCGTTCCCATGTCCGTGAACGAAAGCGGCCAGCTTCTGGTGGCCATTTCGGACCCCCTGAACGTCTTTGTCCTTGACGAGCTCCGCATGCTCACGGGAATGGAAGTGGACGTCTCCCTGGCGGTGCCCTCGGAAATACGCCGTTCGCTGGATTCGGTCTACCGCGCTCCTGCGGAGGGACTGGACGAGGGCAAGATCGAAGTCATGGAAGAGGCGTCCGAAGAAGAAATGGACACCATGCTCTCCACCAGTGACGCGGCGGCGGACGACGCCCCCGTGGTGAAGCTGGTGAACAGCATGATCGAGCAATCCGTCAAGGAGGAAACCTCCGACATCCACATCGAACCCCAAGAGCGCAAGACCCGGGTGCGCTATCGGGTGGACGGATCGCTCTTCGACGCCTTCGAGTTCTCGCGGCGCATGCACCCCGCCGTGTCCTCCCGCATCAAGATCATGGCGGGGATGGACATCGCCGAGAAACGCAAACCCCAGGACGGCCGCATCGTCATCAAAGTGCTGGGACGACGGGTGGATTTCCGGGTATCGTCGCTCCCCACGGTCTTCGGAGAGAAGATCGTCATCCGGGTCCTCGACCAGAGCGCGGTGATGGTGGGGCTCGACAAGATCGGTTTCGAGGCCGAGGACAAGGCCCTCCTGGAGGACATCCTCAAGGTCCCCTACGGCATCATTCTCATCACGGGCCCCACGGGGAGCGGCAAGAGCACCACCCTCTACTCCATGCTGGAAAAGATCAACCGTCCGGAAGTCAACATCATCACCGTGGAAGATCCCGTGGAGTACCACATCCAGGGCATCAACCAGGTGCAGGTGAACGAAAAGGCCGGGCTCACCTTTGCCGAATCGTTGCGCTCCATTTTGCGCCAGGATCCGGACAAGATCATGCTCGGCGAGATCCGGGACACCGTCACCGCCGAAATGGCCATCCGGGCGGCCCTCACGGGGCA
>CALMLW010000011.1 GCA_937868015.1 uncultured Synergistaceae bacterium
CCTCTGCACAGCACCGTTTCGCTTCGATTTTCTCCCCTTCCCGCCCTTCTGCCTCCCCTCCTGGGGTACTGCCGGGAGCTGGCACGCCGCTTGGGCTTTCCCGACGACGAGGGGGCCCGCATCGAACTTGCCCTGGAGGAAGCGCTGGCGGCTTTGGGCGATGACGCCCCCGACCCCGAGGCCAGCGTGCTGGTGGAGTTTTGCCGGGTTCCCCTGGGCCTTCGGGTGCGCATCGGCGGATACAACCGACCCCGAAGCCGGGAGGAGCTCTCCGCCTACGTGCCGGGCTCCGACCCGGACCTCGGGGGCTCTCGGTGTCTGGAGTTCTTTCTTTTGCAGCGCCTGGTGGACCAGGTATCCCTGGTGGACCGGGAACCGGGCTCCCAGGAACTGCACTTTTTCAAACGTCTCCCGGGGGCATTGCCCCACCTCTTGCAAGAGGCGGGGCCGCACCCCAGGAAAGGGTCCCGCGCCCACCGCCCCTCCCGAGAGCCCCTTCGCCTTCCGGCCTCCACCGCCCGGGAAGACGCCGCCCTGCTGCCGGAAATTCGGCGACGTATGCCCTCCGAGGAAGCGAAGGGCATGGCCCTGCCTTCAGATCTGGGCATGCTTCAGGAGCTCCTCCGGGACACGGAAGCGGCGATCTTCGCCACCCGGGACTCCGAAGGCGCCCTTCTGGCCTTTCAGGTGGTGGAGCGCTATCCCCACCGCCGTTCCCTCGCCGTGGCCCATCCCCCCGTGGTGGCCTCCGACGCGGATTTCCCCCAGTGTGGCGCCGCCCTCCGGGAAGCGGTGTGCGGCCACGCGGCGGCATCCGGCGCGGGGGGCGTGCTCCTGGCCGCCGTGGCCGAGGAGGCCGGAGGTCCCACGGTGCCCCCGGGGTTCGGGGTCTGCGCCCTGCTGCCCGCGCTCCCCGGCACCGCCCTCTGGAAGGGCATGCCCCCATCTCCCCGCCTGCTCCTCTTTCGACCCCTGGGGTCGGAAGCAAGCCGGGAAAGGCTCCACCTGCCCCCCGCCCGGCGCCCTCTTCTGCTCGCCCTCTACCGCACGTGGCGCCCCAGCGTCCTCACGCCGGAATTTGCCGCCGGGGAAAGATTTCCCCCCTACCAGAAGCACAGCATGCTTTCGGCCATCCTGGACCGCCAGGGATCTTCCTGCGA
>CALMLW010000012.1 GCA_937868015.1 uncultured Synergistaceae bacterium
GAAAGTAGGAAAAGACCTGCACCGCGATGATGTTTCCGTCCCGGGCCACGCCGGAAGAAGAGGCGTCATGCCCCGCCACGATCCCCGCCACGTGGGTGCCGTGGTAGAAATCCTCTCCGTAACCCCCTCCCACGGGGGGCACGGCGGCGCCAGCGGCGGTGGACTCGGAAGCGCCCCCGGGGCAGACGGACTGACAGGGCTCACCGGCGTTCGTGGTCGAGTAGCACGCCTCGGAGACCACCTTTCCCGCGAGGAAGGGGTGGTCCTTCGCCACACCGGTGTCGAGCACCGCCACGGCCCATCCACTCCCCGAATATCCCGCCGCCCAGGCTTCGGGGGCGTGGATCAGGGGCACACTCTGGGCCAGGTGGGGCCGGGAAAGCTTATCTTCCTGCACCGAGGCCACGCCGGCATCGTTCAGCAGCGCTTCCAGACCGTTCTGGTCCACCTGGGCCGCGAAGTAGGGAATGGTTTCGAAGGCCTTCACCGAAGCGCTCGCCACTCCGGCCCCCAGCCGGGCGAGGATCTGGCCCCGCAGGGCGGTGATGCCGTTGCGCTGCATGAACGCCTGGGCCTTCCCCAGGCTTCCCTCGGGGCGGAAGTCCGTCTTGAGCTCCACGATGACCCGCACGGACCCCGCTGCCGCCGCCTTGGCTCGGAGCGCCGCAGGGGCGTTCAGCCGACACGCCGCCTCCGCTCCTCCCACTCCCCAGACCAACGCCGCCGCCAAAACGCCCGCCACCAACTGTTGCACTCTGCGCTTCTCCATGACATCACCCCTTCACTAATCTGCAACGCCACTGTCAGAAATATGCCGCGCCGTTCCGAGCTCTTCTCCCGTCCCCGCCGGTTACTGCGGAGCGGCCAGAGAAGCTCCTCCGGGAGCCCCCAACGCGTCCTCCTGGATGCTCTGCACGTCGGGATCCTGCCCGAGGGCTTCCAAACACGCTTCATCGACCTTGAGCCCCATCTGGGGCACCGTTTCGAACCGTTTCGCCGTCCGCACGCCGTCGCATCCCAGCCCCCTCAGGCGTTCCAGCACCCGGTCCTGGGCCTGGGCAATGCCCTCCCGCTGCCGAAAGACCTGCCAGGTGCTCTTGAGCTCTCCCTCGGGGACAAAGGGAACCCTCAGCTGCACGATGATCCGCACGGTCTTCATCTCCCGGGCCCGTTCCGCCAGCGCCCTCCGGGCATCCGCCGAGGCGACGTCCCCCGAAGTGCCCGAGAGGTTCGCCTCTCCCGCTCCCACCCCCAGGAACAACACACACGCCACCAAGACCCCTCGACGCCACACACCTCCCTGAATGCCACGCCACACCACACGCCTCGCCCCCTTTCGACCAACATCAGGGTCCATTGTAGGGATTTTTCCCCGCCGCGCAAGCGTCGCACCACGGCCTGACGTGCTTTCCGGATCGATCTATTTCCTTCTCACCGTCCCCAGAAGGGGCAGGAAGAGCACCAGGGTCCAGGGCGTCGCGCCTCCGACACACCCTCCTCCGCTGCTTCCAGAACTTCCCCCCGGAGAGGGGGTCGCCGTGGGGGCCACGGTGGGCGCCGGTGTCGCTGTGGGCACGGTGGTGGGGGTCGGCTGGGGGACTCCCCCCGCCACCGTACAGGTCATGGTGGATCCCTCCGCCGAGAAGCCCGTCAGGGAGATCCCCGAAGCGGTTCCGTCGTAGAACGCCGTACTCGGGGTGCTGCTCCCCGTGAGCGTGCCATCTCCCACGTAGTTCGGATTTCCCTGGTACCAGAGGGTGGTACGCGATCCCCGGGTGGCAGTTTTGTCCGTCTTCCCGACTTTCGCACAAAAATCTCCTAGATCCTTGCAAAGACTCAACTCTATCAAGAAGTTAGGCACTACGAAGACCCCTTTCCCCAGAGAAGAATGGTGGCTTCGCAGTGCCTGTTGTGTTCCGGATGGTGTGGTGCTTCGAACGCTGCTTCGCTGGGAACTCTCCAGGCCCTCCGCGGGCGGAGCGTGGCGCTTGGGCCGGACTTTTCCGAGCAAATGTTTCCTGCGGGCCGTGTAGGGGCGGGGGAGAGAACCGCCCCTACACGTACGGCCTTTTTCAGCTCTGAGAGGAATTTCCCGGCCAAGTCCGGCCCAGGCTCCGGGTCCTTCTTCTCTGGCGCCCGGAGAGTTCCCTTCGCTGAAGAGGGGACAGTTCCTTGTTCAGTTGCCCCGCTCCTCCGCTTGCGAAAACGGCTGATCGTCGGGGATGGGACGGCAGGTCCCCACCACCAGAGCGCACTTCGGAATGTGGTGGCGGTACTTCGCCAACGACGTGATTTCCGTGGGCTCCACCTGGCGCTTCAGGCCGAGGGCGCGGTAGATCTCCCGTCCGGAGCCCTTCAGACCCAGCGGCATCCGATACAGGGTACCGCTTTGGGTGTCCCGGACCAGCGCGGATTGGATGTCCCCCAGGGCGTGACGAATTTGCTGGGGAGAGAGCGTCATGTGGCGCTTGCTCTTGATCTGCTTTTCCAGGAAGCGCTCCATCAAAAGGGCCAGAAAACAGAGGGCCACGTGGGCCTCGATGCGGGGTTTCGTCCAGTGGAATACGGGGCGAATCTTCAGTTCGCTTTTCGCTACCCGAAAACAGTCTTCGATGTGCCACAGTTGGCCGTAGGCGGCAAGAACCCGTAGGGCGTCTTCCTTGGTGGCGACGGGGAAATTGGTTTCCACGGCGTGGAAGCCGTCGTAGCGCGCATCTTCTTCAAGCGCTTCCTGGCGCAGGCGATACCAGCTGTCTTCTCCCACGGGTTCGACGTACTTCAAGGTGCCCCGGTTCGAGATGAGCTCTTTCCCCCGGATCTCTCCCCGGGAACCCAGGCGCTTTTCGAGCCGGGTACGGAGATGTTCCCGCTTGTGGGCGTCGCGTTTGGCCTTGGCGGCGTTCCAGGTCACCACGAGGGTGTTGCCGTTCGATCGGCGAAGGGTGCGCCAGGACCACTCTTCGGATGCTCCGGCGCCAACGGAATCCTTTTCGCATGAGGTCCAGGGGAGAGGGGAGCGGAGAGTGGCGTGCTCCTCTCGGCTCAGAGCGGCTTCCTTCTCCGAAGCCGGAAGCTTGCGGAGGCTGGAGCCGAGCACATAGGTATAACCGTTCTTCTCCAGGGCGGTGCGGTTGGCGGTGTTCAGCATGGCGTTGTCCGCCACGAGCCACGTCTCCCGGGGGTCGAGTTTCTTCCCTATCCCCGCCATGCTTTCGAGAAGGGTTTTCCCTTCGGACATGTTGCCGGGAAAGAGGTCGTACCAGAGGGGAATGCCTTCCTCCGAGGTGCTCAGGGCGAGCACCACCTGGGTTTCGTTGATCTTGTTGTCCTTGCTGTAGCCTTTTTTGCGCAATCCCCGGCACGGAAGGTCCGGATCTTGGGGAAAATCCCTGGTGTTCTCCCGGTCTTCCCGGAAAAGGCTCTCCGCTGCCCCCGGTCCCTCTCCTTCGGTCCCCCCGACCCGGTCCCCGTTCCCCCCGTCGACCGGATCGGAAAGAGCGTGGTCCCCATCTTCCTCAAAACTCTCGAAGTAGAGGGTGGTGACATCGAAGAGCAGCAAGGAAACGGGCCCCTCCACCAGATGGCGTCCGCAGGAAAATCCCCGCTCTTTCACCTGGGGAATCCGCGTCGCCAGCCGGTCCATCATCCGGTAGATCCGGTCCTTGCCCAGTTCCAGCCCCAGGGTCTCGTTGATCCACTCCCGGGCTCGGAGCTTACTCCCCCCATCGAAGAGCTTCGCCGTCAGACAGAGCTTCAGCAGGTTCGTCAGACCGATGTCGCGCACCCCCGTGCCGAAGATCCCTTCGAACCCCAGCCGGGAAAAGACCTCTCCCCAGACCTCGAAGGGGCCTTCCAGCACATGCTCCACATTGCGCAAATTTCTCACATTCACCTGGGCCTCTTCGGTGACGCGGCGCTCGAAGTCCTCCGGAGTCAACTCCACGAGAAGCCCCTGACCTTCCCGCAGGGCCTTTTCTTCCCGGGCCCGGGCTTCCAACTCGGGAATGAGCCGGGTGCCGAGGGCCCACAGCTCTTCGAGCTGCTGGTCATCGCGGGCCACGCCAAGATGCTGGACGATGCGCACTTGGTCGTTTGCCTTCCGGCGTGACGTAGGCCTCGACGATCTGGACCGTTTTACGGGGACTGAGCTTGGAGGTCTTACTCCGGATATACATGGGAAGATGATAGCAGAAAGAGAAACGTTTGTCAAGTAATATTTGCTAGGCACTATTTTCGATCTCTCCGAGAAGGAGCGAGAGCCCGGGCACAGGAAACCCTTGCAAATCCTTGGGGCGTTTCGTGACCAATGCTGACCTTTACCCGGCGGGCATTCGCCTATGCGAAAGTCGGGAAAAAAGGGGCTCCTCCGGCATCGCCGGAGGAGCCCCTTGGGAGCGGACTTACGGACGTTTCCGTAGCAGCAGTAACGGTGTTCCCAGCAGGAGGGTGGGGAGCAGGAAGCCCGGAAGGCCGCTGTTGCATCCGCCCCCCGAAGAACCCACCGAAGGGACGGAAGGCGTGGCAGTGGGGGGTACTACAGAAGGACTGGGGGCCGGGGATCCTGTGGGGGCTACAGTGGGGGCCATGCCCGGAGCTCCCAGCAGGGTGGTGGCGGTGCGGGCCCGCACCACGCCATTCACCACGCCGTCCAGATCGAACGAGCCCCCGTCCTGCAGGCGGGTGGTGAGGGTCGTGGCCGTGGCCTCAAAAGCCGCCGCCCGTCGCCCCGAAGCCGTGACGATCTCCCCCGATGCCGCCACTTCCCACCGGGAGGTCTTGTTGTTCCAGGCCAAGAGGGTCCAACGGTAGATCACTCCCCCTTGGAGGGTGGGTTCCGAAACGACGCGGAGCTCCACCATGCCGCTGCCGGTGGAGAAAACCGTTTCCAGGGCGTCTCCCAGCGACACCACCTGGAAATGCTCGGCATCCACATTTCCCAGGATGGCCCGGAGCACCTCGGGGGGGATGGCGACGTTGGTTCCCGTGGCACCGCCGGTTTGAGGAGCATCCTCAGGATCCAGGGGCGTTTCCCCCTGTTTGACTCCCTCGATCACCAGAGGTTGGGGCTCGGTAGGGGGTTGGGTGGGCTGGGGAATGGCCGTGGGCAAAGGAGACCCTGTGGGGGATGGCCCTGTCGTGGGAGAAGGCTCCGCTGTGGGAGAAGGCTCCGTTGTGGGGGCGGGGGTGTCCGTGGGAGTCGGCGTAACGCTCGGTGCCGGAGTTCCCGAGGGGGCTGGCGTGGCGCTTGGCGCCGGAGTTCCCGAGGGAGCTGGCGTGGCGCTCGGCGTCGCCGTGGGCGTGGGGGTAATAAGGGCCAGGGCATCGATGGTTTCCTTCACCCGAATGCGGGGCTTGGTGA
>CALMLW010000013.1 GCA_937868015.1 uncultured Synergistaceae bacterium
TGGTGGAGCTGGGGGGAATCGAACCCCCGACCTCTTCCATGCCAAGGAAGCGCGCTCCCTCTGCGCCACAGCCCCGGAACAATCGCAACGAGGAGCATTATAGCGAGGGCAGGAAGGGCTGTCAAGCTCTTCCTGCCTGAGAGCGGGGCTCGGCCTAGATAAACTCCTTGGTCACGTAGGGACTGGTGGTGGCCGCCAGAAGGGCGCCGTAGGCCAGATCGAACTCCACGGCGTCCCCCACCTGCCACTCCCGGGAACTGTCGGTGACGTCCAGGATCATGTGATCGCTGCTGGCCCCCAGGATGATGATCTTATCGTCCCTAGGGCTCATGGCGTCGATGCGAAGGTCTTGGCGCCCGGCGGCCACGATGGCCCGGCGGCGCATTCCCCGGTCTTCAAAGACGGGCACCTGGCCAAAGGCGTCCCGGCCGATCTCCCCCACGGGCACGGAGGGCTTGGTCTGAAGCTCCACGATCTCGGCGGCCAGGGTGAAGGCGTCCCCCTCGGTGCCGGGGATGCGGGTGCCCTCGGCGGTCTCGAAGCCCAAGACCACCGACTCCCCCAGCCGGAGATGGTTGATCCGGGAGGGCATTTTCCCCGAAGCCAGCAACTTGAGCGAGGAGGAGTTCCCCCCGGAAATGATGTCGAGGGAAAGGCCGTACCGAGCCTCGATGGCCTCGGCAACCTCCACCAGGCGGGTCATGTTCTCCACGCTGGGCAGGACGCCGCCGTAGCAGGTGAGGTTGACCCCCACTCCCCGGAGGCGCAACCCCTCAAGGGCCAGGATCTCTCCGGCGGCCTCCACGGCCCGGTCGGGCCAGACCCCTTCCCGGAGGTCTCCCAGATCCACCATGAGGAGCACGTCGTGGATTTTTCCCTGTTTTTGGGCGGCGGCGGCGAGGGCCTTGCAGGTGGCGATCTCGGAGTTGAAACTCAGATCCGCCAGGGCCACCACCTCTTCCGCCTGGGATATCATGGGAAGGCGCAAGAGGATCTTCGGCACGGGGATATCCTGGATCTTGGCCAGATTCTCCAGGCGACTGTCGGCCAGCCAGGCAACCCCGGAAGCCGCCTGGACTCGGGCCAGTTCGGGAAAGGCGCAGTAGACTTTGGTTACCGCCGCAAGAGCCACGCCCCGGGCGGCACAGCGCTCCGCCAGAACCCGGGTGTTGTGGGCCAGTTTTTTTGTGTCTATCACAAGCTTGGGATAGGGCATATCACAAACCTCCTCACACTCCGTATCATTCCCTCCACGCCCCGAAAAACGAAGAAAACATCGCGGGCCCCGGCGAGGCCGAGGGTCGAAGCCACCGCCAAAAAACAGGGCTCCCCGGGCCGCCGCACCTCCCCGGCCCGGGGACCAAGGGCAAAAAGCTCCGTCAAAGTCGTAGGGCGCGCGACGGTCCTACGCCCCTTCCTCCCAGTGCAGGCTGTTCAGGAGAAGCTTCCGGGCGTCGTCGGGATAGCGCCGAGAGAGGGCCCCCAGAGAAGCCATTATATAGTCGTTATCCACCAACACCCGAGCCTCGGCCTTGGGGAAAAGCTCCATCCCTTTGCCGTACCCCGCCGCCCGAGCCAGAATCTCCCGATGCCGGGGGAGGCGGGTGAGGGCCCCCCCCGTGCCCACGATGAAGCGCACGGCGGTGAGATCCTTGCCCTCGGCGATGGTGCGTTTGCCCGTGGCGATGTAGAGCTGGCGCAGGGTCCCTGCGTGACGCTCCAGAGCGGTGAGCATGGCCGTCTCGGTGAGACGCTCCACGAAGGCCTTAGATCGGTCCGTGTCAGGGATGGCCCGGGCCCCCGCCAGGAGGGAGTCCAGGTCGGGAAACTCCCGGAGCAACTCCTCCCGGCCGATTTTGCCCACGATGTGATACATGTTGACGTAGACCCCCAGGTCCCCTTCCACGGTGCGCTTGGCCACGGGCTCGGGACTCACCATGAGGCGACCGATCTCCTCGCTCCCCTCGGTAACGGAGTGAACGTCGGTGGTGGCCCCCCCCACGTCGAAGACCACCAGGTCGCCGATGGCCTCTTTTAGGACTTTGGCGGCCTCCATCACCGCCCCCGGCGTGGGGAGGATGGGGCCGTCCACCATGTCCCGGACGGTGCCCATGCCCGGGGCGTGGATGATGTGCTCTTCGAAGACCTGCTGGATCACCGCCCGGGTGGGCTCCACGTTGAGCTGGTCCACTCGGGGATAGACGTTCTCCACCAGGTAGAGGCGCAGGTTCTTCTCTTCGGCGATCTCGCGGACTTCGTCGTGGTTTTCCACGTTCCCCGCGTAGATCACGGGGATGTCGAGGCCCAAATCGGCCACGAGCTCGAAGTTGTGCAGGGCCGTTTCTCGCTCGCCGTAGTCTACGCCTCCCGCCACCAGGACGATGTTGGGGCGGATTTCCACAATTTTTTTCAGGTCCGTCCGCCGCATCTTCCCGGCGGTGACATGTTTCAGGATGCCCCCCGCCCCCAGAGCCGCTTCCTTGGCGGCCCGGACGGTCATGTCGTACACCAGGCCATGGACGCTCATGCGAAGCCCTCCGGCGGCACTAGAGGTGGCAAACATCTCGCCCCAGGAGATCTCGCTGACTCCCAGATGACGGCGCAGATCCTCCACGGCCCCTCGAAGGCCCACGGTGACATCTCCCCCGAGCACCGACGTAAAAGCCTGTCCCTGCCCGAGGAACCTCGGGCAGGGACCGCCGATGCCGTCGAAGGCGTTCACCACCGTGGTGGTACTGCCGATTTCGGCCACCAGGACGGCAATTTTCATGATATTACGCTTGGCCCCTCCGGAATTTCACCATGAAGCTGGCCACGTCGATGCCCTTGGTGCCACGGCCGAAGCCCGCGTCCATCCCCGCCTCTCGGGCGATCTCGTGGGAGACCTGGGTGCCGCCGCAGATGAGCGTCACCTTGTCACGAATGCCCTTTTCCACGCAGAGCTCGTGAATTTTTCTCATGTTCCTCACGTGGACATCGTCGTGGGTGATGATGGTGGAAGCCAGGATGGCTCCCGCGTTGGTCTCGATGGCGGCATCCACCAGCTTTTCCACCGGGCAGGAGGTTCCCAGATAGAGGTACTTGATGCCGAACTTTTCCACTCCCCCGTGCTTGATGTCCAGCGTCTCCTTGAGCCCCACGGAGTGCTCATCCTGACCCACCGTGGCGGCCACCACGAAAAGGGGGTTCGCGGCGATATCTTCCCGGATCTCCTCTTCGGAAAGGACGGGGATCTTCTCGGGAATCACCAGGTCGTTCACGTTGATGTCGAAGTTCACCCGGCCTTTGAGCTCCACGTAGGTCCCTTCGGAGGGGTGCATGGCCTGCTTATGGACCACGGTGACATCTTCGAGGCCCATCTTCTCGCCGCAGCGAATGGCGGCGAACTCGGCGGTGCGCTCGTCCACGGGGAGGAAGAGGTTCAGGGCCACCACGCCGTCGGCCCGCCACTCCACCTCGGGCTTGATGAACTCCGTTTCGTAGTAGCGACTCTGCTCCCGGAGCCGGGCGTCCACGTTGTCGTTCTCATCCAGCTCGTCGATGAAGACGATCTTGGAGGGATCTTCGAAGGTGTCTCCGCCGATGGCGGCGGAAGCCTTGCCGCCGAACTCTGCGGGAATGTTGTTGTAGCCGTAGTGCACGGAGACCGGGGCGAAGTAATCCTTGTCGCGCTCGAAGAGCATGCCCACTCCGATGCCGCCGTCGGCCTGGCGGGGAATGCCGTCGCCGTTGCGCTCGGGGTAGTAGCCGCTGTCGATGAAAAAGCCCTGTTCCACGGCCTTGAAGTATCCCCCTACTTCAAGCATTTCCTCCATGAAGAGTACGGCCCGCTCCTTGAGCTCCCGGACTTCGACTCCCAGGGGGCCCTCCCGGTCGAGCTTCACCATCTCCCTCAGGCCGTCCAGGCCGTTCAGGGCCTGCTTGGCGGTGCTGATGGCGGCGATGTTGTTGTAGTGCCACGGCACGTTCCGCCCCTCGTCGGGGGTGATGGTGGACTGGACGTCTGCGCTGGTGAGGCGGGAGATCACCAGGTTGAGGGTGTGGGTCACCGTGGCTTCCCTCATGTCGGATTCCATGTACTTGGTGTTCTGCTGGGCCCGCATCTTATATTCGCTGAAGAAGTCCCGCAGCGCCACGGCGTAGGGCAGGTCCAGGCGCATGCAGGGGGCGGGGGGAGCGGTGGGGGGCACGGTGGAGAGGGCGATGTTCTCCGGCTTGATACCCACCTTCCGGGAGAAAATGCTGTTGATGGCGTGCTGCACCATGAGCTCCGGGCGCACTTTCCAGGCCTTCATGGCGGTGGCGTTGGCGTTGTGGGCCCCGTCGATCTGGAGAATGCCGGCCCAGGCCATGATCTTCTTGGCTTCGCAGGCGTCCACGAAGCTCCGCACCATGTTCACGTTACGGTAGAGCACGTTATACTGGGGGTCCTGGTGGGCGCCGTTCACGCCCTCTTCGGCGAACATGACGGCGATATCGGGCCCCGCCACGCCGGAGATGTAGGAGTGGAAGTTGATGGGGCGCCCCACTTCTTCTTCGATGGCATCCAGGGCCTTGCGGGAGGCGCGCACCTGCTTGCGGGTGACGGCGATGCCGCCGATGCCCTGGGTGGTGCCTTCCAGCAGGGAGTCGATGTGGGACTGCCCCGCCGTGCGGATCACCATGATGTGGTCCGCGCCGTGCCAGGCGGCCATGCGCATGCGACGCACGTCGTCCTCGAAACGCCCCGAGGCGATCTCCGTGGTGATGACGCAATCGGGCTGGGGGTCGATGTAGTGAAAGCCCCGGCTTCCCGGCAGGGGCACGTAGTTGGTGAGCCCTTCGGAGGCCTCGTGGTACTCGAAGTCCCCCACGATGCGGGGCTCGTTCCGGCCCTCTCGCCAGTGCCATCCGCGCCGCTTGGGGCGATAGTTCTCCAGATCCTTGAGGAGTTCCTTGATGTCCAGGCGCTTATTGGGTTGGAGTTTCATCGCTATCTTCTCCCTATCCTAAAAAAGGGTGTCCACGACATCCCAGTGTTGCCCCTGGGAGAGGGCCACGCCCGCCTCCCGGACGGAAATCCCGAGCTTTTTGGAAAGACGCCATACCACGTTCCCCGCGCCCTTGCCCATGAGCCCCTTGGCGATGACGCCCTCCACGATGGGCTTAACTTCCAGGCTAGAAAAACCCATGCGGAGCAACACACTACGCTCCACCGCCGGAGTGGTGTGGGTACGGCCCAGCTCCAGCATGGGCTCCACGATCTTTTCTGCCAGCTCCCAGAAGCGCTTCTTGAGCTCTTCGTCGCTAAGTCCCGCCAGGTGCTGGCGTCGAGATGCAAAATCGTCCGCTCTCTTCATGCCGATCCCTCCAGAAAAAGAGTCCCGGGGGAGCCCCTAAGGGGGCCCCCCGCCATGTCCTACTTCACCGAAACGTTCAGTTCTTTCAGCACTCCCAGGACAAAGTTCTCGTCGCTTTTGGTCTCCGCCGCCAGGAAGGCGAGGTCCTCTTTGGAGATGCTCTCGCGCTTGGCCTGGGTCACGCTGTTTCGGATGTAGGAAGTGCGGGCCTTGGCAAGGTCGAAGTCCCGCAGGCGGATGCGCTCCGGGCTATCGGGGAAGACGATGTTTTTCCCCGGCACCTCGGTATCGGGATCCCCGAAGAGGATCTCGATGCCGTTTTGCTTGGCAAAGCTGATCTGGGGCAACGGATGTTTCCCCGCTCCGGTGTACTCCGTCTCCTGCACCACGATGAAATGATCTCGATCCATGGTCTGGGCCAGGGCAAAGGCGGCGGTGAGGGAGGTGTTGCCCGCCGGGCCCCGCTCCAGACCTTCCAGCACCGCCAGGGCCTCGGTGATGTAAAACACCTCGCCCTGCTTCACCAGGAGGTAGCGATCCAGATAGCGCAGGGGGCGCGCCGCATTCCGGGGCACGTCGGCCCGATCGGGCCAAGTGGCAAAGGGAATACCAAACCCCGTGTGCCCCGTGGTGAAGGATTTGCGGTTAAAGTCCTTATCGGAGGCCATGTGAAGCCCCGAAAGGTCCACGCTGGCGCCCACCACTTCGGTGCCCGTCGCCCCCGCCTTGAGAAGGCCCCGGGCGGTGCCGGTGACGTTGCCCCCTCCCGCGTGGGTGATGACCACCTTCTCCGGGGCCCGGCCCAGCTTTTCCCGGAACTGGGTCACCAGCTCGTATCCCAAAGTCTCCACCCCCGCGATGCCGAAGGGCGTGTAAAGCGACGCGTTGAAGTACCCCGTCTCCTCCAGAAGGCTCAGGAAGGTGTAGAAGAGCTCGGGGCCCACGGTGAGCTGGACCACTTCGGCGCCGTAGGCTTCGCAGGCCCGCTGCTTTTCTAGGATTTCGGGCTGACCAATCATGCGGCTATCGTAGCACTCCTGCACCACGATGCACTTGAGGCCCCGCATGGCGCACTGGGAGGCCACGGCGGCGCCGTAGTTTCCGCTCGTGGCGGTGACCACGCCCTTGTAGCCGTGCTTTTTCGCGTGGTACACCGCGTTGGCGGCCCGGCGGGCCTTGAAGCTCCCCGAAGGATTACAGGCTTCGTCCTTGATGAAGATCCGGGCGCCCTTACCCGCAGGGGCGAACTTGCGGGCCAGCGCCGTCAGGTTGGCGAGCTCCAGGATGGGGGTGTTTCCCACTCCCGTGGAGTACTGGATCTGTTGAATTTCTTCCAGGGAGTAGCTGGCTTCGCGCATCATGCGCTCGTAGTCGAAGGCCAGGCCGCCGGACTCAAAGGTCTGGTAGTCGATGCCGATGGCCTTCTTCATGATCTCGTTCTTGCGGCCCATCACCGCCGCATAGGACATGTCTCGACCGGTCATCGCGAGATCTCTCCTTCCATTAGGGCCTTGAGCTGGAGGTCCACCTGGAGAAACTCGGGTACGAAGTTGCCAAAGTCGTGGATGTACCGAGGGTTGGCCCCGCAGAGTTCTCCCTTTACCCGACGCCCCGTCATGGTCTCGATCTCCACCGTCTCCCCGACGGCGGCGTCGCTCTGGGCAAAGCCCTTGACCCACAGGAGGAGGGGGGTGCCCCGGGTGTCTTCGGGCACCTGGGGAGCTCTTCCTTCGGGGGGAAGCACCACCTGTCGGATCTGAACCCAATCGCCTTTTTTTGCGCCCTGCATTTCCGTCGCGCCTCCTTATGTACCCCATAGCGTGGGGGGGTCACGAAAAAAACCGCCCCAAACGAAAAGGGCGCACGGCACCGCACGCCGCACGCCCTTTTATGCCTTTTTCCTCTCTTCGAAGGGGGCGTTCCAGGGGGCACGGCGAACCCCCAAAACGCCTCTGGGGAGAGCTTCTGGTCCTCTACCGGGCCTACTCCTCTTCGATCATCTCCCGCACGTCGCCCATGATGGCCCGGGGAACGGGGAGATCCAACATGGTCTTCAGCCCGGGACGGGCGTTGATGACGTGGGGAATCATGTTGACGCACATGGCGATGGTGCCGATGCCGCCGGGAATTTCGGGCTTATTGGCCATGTTCACGTTGGGGGTACCCTTGATGATGACGTAGTCCCCGGTGTCGGTGCCGCCGAGATGGGGCTCGATCTGCTGGGGGTGGTCCATCTCGATCTTAAGCTCGCCATTCACGTAGCCGAAGCCCTTCATGGCGCACCCGGCCACGTCGCCCGCCTTGGCGAAGCCATAGGGGGACTTGCGGTCCACTTCGGTGACGATGGGCTCCATGCTCTGGGTCACCTTGTCCACTTTCCACCCGATGGCGTCGGCCATCATGTGGATGGACTCGGCAAAGCCCACGTGCCCCGCCAGATGCCCCTCGTCGCGCTTTTTCTTGAACTCTTCCACGGTGAGGCCGATGCCCTGCTCCTCCATGACGGCGGGGCCGAAGGGGGACAGGCTGTTGACCCGCCGGGAGGTGATGTGCTCCACGGTCTCGCAGGCGCCGGTAAAGACCACCACGAGGAGGTCCATCATGAGGCCGGGGTTGATCCCCGTGCCCAGGACGGTGACGCCGTGGGCCTTGGCCAGGGCGTTGATCTCTTTGGCCAGCTCGGGCTCCTGGGCCTTGGGATAAGCCATTTCTTCGGCGCTGGAGATCACGTTGATCTTCCGCTCCACCGCGAACTTAATCTTATCGAAGGCGCTCTTCACGAAGGAATCGGTGCAAAGGAGCACCACGTCGGCGGCGCCGGGCTTGATGACGTCTTCCGGGGTGCCGATGACCACGTCGGGACGGCTCCCCCGGGGCATGTCGAGGAACTCGTACATGCTCTTGCCGAGCTTGGCTCCTCGGCCCACCACTCCCACGATCTCAAAGCCCTTCTTTTCGAGCATCATCTTCGCCATGCCCTTGCCCATGGCGCCGAGACCCCAAATGATCACCTTCACGTTTTCCTTGCGCACCGTGTTCGACCTCCCCCATGATGATCGCCGC
>CALMLW010000014.1 GCA_937868015.1 uncultured Synergistaceae bacterium
GGCCTTTCCGGGGCACATCGCCTGCGATGGCGCCTCGGCGTCGGAGATCGTGGTGCCCCTGCTGACGGAGGGGATCCTCCGGGGGGTGCTCGATCTCGACAGCCCCGAAAAGGGGCGCTTCGACGAAGAGGACGCCCGGGGGCTGGAGGACTTCGCCGCCCGGTTGGTCCGCATGGTGCGGTGGAGCTGAACGACGGTGACGACCCGTCTGGGAATTGTTTCAGACACCCACGGGAGCCTGACGGCCTGGGAGAACGCCCAAAAGCTCTGGGGCCCGGTGGAGGGGGTGCTCCACGCGGGGGACGTGTTCTATGCCCGGGCCGACCGCCCCCTTCCTCCGGGATTTGCCCCCGACGAATTGGCCGCCGCCCTGAACGCCTGCCCCGTGCCTCTGCTTCTGGCCCGGGGAAACTGCGACAGCCCGGCGGACGAGGGCAAGCTGCGCTGGCCCCTGGGGGCCGTGGTGTCGGCGTGGTGGCGGGGGCGCCTCATCCTCGTGGAACATGGCGAGGATTTTTCCGCCTTTCGGGAGCGGGCTCTGGGGTGTGGCGCCGCCCTGGCCATTTCCGGGCATACCCACGTGGCGTCCCTGGTGCGGGAGGGAGGCACCATCTTCCTCAACCCCGGTTCCGCGAGCCTCCCGCTGGGGCGGGACCCCGCCAGCGTGGCGCTGGTGGACGAGGAGGAACTGACCATCGTCACCCTCTCGGGGGTGGTGTTGCACCGGGAGCCCTGGGGCTAAGATCGCCCATCCGTTTTTTGGCCGGGGGTGACGAGGAGGCTTCACGGCACCGACGAGGGCGTGGGGTTGATGGGGCCCTTGCCCGGGAGGCAATGCCTACGCCGAGGTGCATAAAAGATTTTTTTAGAATTTTCCCCGGAGCGGAGGTCGAGGATGGGGTAAAGGGCTTGCGAAGGGAGTCCTTTTCCCGATAGAATGGTGCTTTGAACCACGTTGTTCTTGAGGAGAGCAGGCGGTGCCTTTGAGAGGCATGCGGCCGGGCCCTTTGGGCAGCGGGAAAGCCCCCGCGGGACCGTTGTGTCCTGGGGGGCTTTTGCGCTCTCCGGGGAAAGGAGGATTATCATGGAGAAGACATCCCTGGGTTGGACGCTGGAAGAACGGGGACGTCGGGCCGCCCGGGTGACGGGGGTCGGATTGGTGCTGAACGCGGGGCTCACCGCCTTCAAGTACGTGGCGGGTTTTTGGGGGCATAGCGGCGCCATGGTGGCGGATGCCACCCATTCCCTCTCGGATCTGGTCACCGACGTGGTGGTTCTTCTGGGGTTTCGGGTCGTCCAGAAACCCTCGGACCAAGGACACGACTTTGGCCACGGCAAGGTGGAGACTCTGCTGGCGCTAATCTGCGGCCTCTTCCTTCTAGGGGCGGGGCTGGGCATCTGCGGGAACGCCCTTTGGGCCCTGG
>CALMLW010000015.1 GCA_937868015.1 uncultured Synergistaceae bacterium
CATCGATCTCGCCCTGCCGTTCTCGCTGACCTTTTTCGACCCCGCCACGGGGGAAGTCCTCAAAGAAGGGGGAGTCCCCCTGAAATACGAAAACTTCAACGCCATCTTTCCCCTGGGGGTGTTCTTCTGCCCCGAGAAAAAGCCCTGACCATGGGCATCGTCGCGTCAAGATCGGAACGACCGCAGGAAAAAACGGGAGGGATACCTATGAAAAAACCGGGTGACATGGTGCGGCGGGCGCTGGGAGTGGCGCTCCTGGTGGGATGCCTGGCGGTGCCGGGGGCCTGGGGCGAGGGACGGCTTTTCTCCGTGGGCCCCCTGGGGGTGGAAATTCCTTCGGGATGGTTTCCGTTCCCCGAAGGGGACGGGGGGTGGGGCTTTTTCACGGGGGGTCTTCCCGAGGGCGGCGAGCCCTTTGTCTCCGTCATGTTTCGTCTGCCCCCGGATGACGGAGAATTCCAAGAGTTTCGAAAGCAGATGGAAGGCTCCCGCCGGGATCCCCAGGCCTCGGTGGACATCGTCGAAGCCCCGGGGATGGTGGGGCCCTGGCCCGGCACGCTCCTGCGCTTTTCCGTGACCATGAAAGAAGGGAAAATGAAGGGAAAGAACTTCCAGGGAAGCCTGTTCTTTTCCCAGAACGGAGTGAGCGGAGACCGGCGCCTCATGGTGCTGACTGGGGGAGACCCCGCCCTTGCCCGGGAGCGGGAAGGGGACGTGGCGGCCCTCCTGGGCTCTCTTCGGGAAGGGGGAGCCTCGTACGTCCTCTCCCCCGATCTGCTCCTGGAAAGGTCTCCGGGGGAATTCGGCGGCGCCGCCGCCCTGGCGGTGGACGGCCAAGGGCTCATCTACGTCGCCGACTGGCGCCAACGGATCATCCGAGTGCTTGACGCCCCGGGGACCCTCCGGGACACCTGGGGCAAGCAGGGCAAAGGGGAACCGGGGACCTTCGCCCAGATCAAGGCCCTATGGGGGCTCCCGGAGGGAGGCGTGATGGTGGGCGACGGAGGCTACGGCTACGACGCCCCCGTGCTGCACGAGTGCGATGCGACGGGGAACTTCCGGCGGCGCGTCGAGCTCAAGGGCAAGGCCGATCCCCCCATGGAATACATCCTTTCCCTGTCCCGAAACGGTGCGGAGGAGCTTCTGGTGGCCGATGGGGCCATCAGTGAAGGGAACCGCCTCTCCGTGCTGACCTCCGAGGGGGCCCTCACCCGCTCCTGGAGCGTGCCCAAGCTCCAGGGGGCGGCCTGGGAACCCTCCGGAGGCGTGGTGGCCATCACCCGTTCGGAGGACCGCATGGGGCTCATGGTGCGCTTTTCTCCCGAGGGAGAGCCCCGGGAGGTCTGGAACGCCTTCGGCCGGGGCACCCCACCTCCGGGATGGGAAGCGGTGTACTTCGACCCGAAATCCGTCGCGGTGGACCCCTGCGGCCGCATCGCCGTCCTGGACACCTGGAACGAAGCGGTGTGGATCTATGACCCCGACGGCACCCTGAAGGACCGACTTGATCTGAAACTTTTGGCCCGGGCGGGCATTTTGGAAGGTCTGGCATCGGATCCTCAGGGAAATATCTTTGTGCTCGACCGGGGAAGCGCCGGGAGCGTTCCCCCCCGGGTGCTGGTGATCCGACGCACCGAGCCCTGCGAACTCCCGACGGGGTCGCCGGAACGTGGGCCGGACGCCCTCCCCTCTCCCCTCCCCGACCCCACCCCCACCCTGTCCGGGGAAGGGGCGCCGGAGCTCTCCCCCACCGGCGATCTGCTCACCGATCGCCTTGGAGCCTGGAAAAAAGCCCTGGAATTGCGGCGCCAGGCGGCGGATCTCCTGCGGGAAGGGCGCCGGGACGAGGCCATCGCCCTGTACGAGAAGAGCCTCGGACTTTACGAGGACGCCGCCCTGCGGGCCTATCTGGAGGATTTGCGGCGGGGCGCCCCCTTGGCGACCCCGGCCCCGGCCTCTGGCGACAGGGGCGACGATCAAGAAGACGAGCAAATGGAAGACCTTCCTCCCCTGGAGAGCCTGGCCGAAGAGGTCCCCGAGACTCCCGAGCTAGACCTCCCCGAGCCCGAGATCTCGGGCGACCTGGTAAAGCTTCCCGAGCTGCCCCCCGTGGCCACCCTGGCCCCCTCCAGGGCGCCGACGGCGGTGCCGGAGCCTTCACCCACCCCGGAGCCCGAGCTCCCCGATCTACCCCCCATGCTCACCCTCGCCCCCACCAGGGAACCCGGTGCGGTGACCCTCTCCCCCACGCCGGAACCCGAACTTCCCCCGTCTCCCTACGAAGGGGAATGGATCACCCTCATGAGGGCCGAAGGGGCTCCAGGAGGGGCGCCCCCGGGATTCGCCCTTCTGACGGTGCGGCGCCAGGGGGACATGCTCCGGTGCACCCTGCACGACCGGCAGGTCTTTCTGCTGCGGGACGAGGGGCCGGAGCGCGCCGAGGGCTCCCTGGGG
>CALMLW010000016.1 GCA_937868015.1 uncultured Synergistaceae bacterium
GGAAGACGCCTCCGTCACGCTGGGAGACCTCTTCGGAGACGTTTTGAAGCAGTAAGCCCCGCCAGTTTTCGGGGAGACCTTTCGGGTCTTTGATGTAAAGGACCTGAGGTCTCGGAAGATAAAAGCTTTCGCCCGCGAGGAGTGGGCTCCTGGGGATGACCTTTCCCCTTGGTGCCCCTCCTCGCCCCTCTTTGGCCGCCCCGGCCCCCCTCTTTCTCCCTCCTCTCGTGGCGGTTTCCCCCGGGGCATCGGATTGGCCCCGTCGCGCCGCGAACGATACTTACGGGAAAAAAGAGGCGAGACGGAATGATGGAGGGAGGATCTTTCCCTTTAGGCGTTAAGCGAATCCTTCCCTGCGCGCTTGCCGTCTCCGGAAAGAAGAAATTGACGGGAACTTCCTTCAATACACACGATGCATGGCGCTGGGGCTCTTTTCTTTAAAGCGATGGGACCTCCTAGGGAAGCTATTTATCCCATCCGGGGGAAGAAATTGAAACCGAACCTTTGTCATTCGTGGCCGAGGCCGCCCGGGGAGGCGGCCGAGCGAGGAGGATGTCCATGTCCTTGAGACCCTTGGCAATTTTCCCAGACCCGGTGTTACGCCGAATGCCGGAAGACGTGGTAGATTTTGGCGAGGACCTGGCCCTTTTGGTCTCCGATCTGTGGGAATCCATGGAAGCCTACGATGGCGTGGGCCTCGCCGCTCCCCAGATCGGCGCTTCCCTCCGGGTGGCGGTGGTACGCCTGGGGGAAAGGCGATATGTCCTGGTCAATCCCCGCATAAAGAGTACCGAAGGGGAGCAGAGAGGCGAAGAGGGGTGTCTCAGCTTCCCCGACATCTTCGAAGAAGTGACGCGTCCCCGGCGGGTCGTGGTGGAAGCCCAGGACGAAAAGGGCCACCCCTACGAGATTGAAGAAGAGGACCTGGGAGCCCGGGCATTGACCCACGAGATCGATCATCTGCACGGTAAGCTCCTGATCGACCATCTCTCACCCCTGAAGCGAGAATCCGTCCGCCGGCGGCTCAGCCGCCGTCAGGAGTGAGCCATGCGCCTCTGGTTTTTAGGCAATGGCCCCTTTGCCGCCGCCTGTTTCAGGACCCTCGCGAAAGAAACGCCCTTTTTGCGGGTCATCACCGCTCCCCCTCGCCCTGCGGGAAGGGGGCTTCATTTTCGCCCTACCCCGGTGGAAGACGCGGCTCGCGAAGCGGGATACGCTCCAACGCACTCCTTTCGCCTCTCGGAAGAACCCGCCTTGGTCCAATTCTTGGCCACCGAGCGCCCCGACGCCCTCGTGGTGATCGATTTTGCTCAGTTTATCCGCCCCCCTTTCCTGACCACGCCCCCCTGGGGGTGTCTGAACGTCCATCCTTCCCTTTTGCCCCTTTATCGCGGAGCGGCCCCCGTTCCCCGGGCCATCATGGATGGGGCCGAAGAGACGGGGGTGACGGTCTTTCGCCTCGTGCCCGAGATGGACGCAGGGCCCATCTTGGCCCAGGAGCGCCACCCCATCCCCCCGGGGGCCACCAGTGGAGAAATGCTAGAGAGTCTGGCAAAAAGTGGTAGCCAAATGCTCGCGCACGTAT
>CALMLW010000017.1 GCA_937868015.1 uncultured Synergistaceae bacterium
GATGGACATTATCCACGTCCCGTTCAGGAATGACAATACCACAGGCTGGTCACACGGGTCGGAGAAAGCGGTGGACAGAAGACTGACATAGTGATAAACTGGCTCTGGGGCGGGGAAGCCGCCCTGACGAGTGGCGTCCCGAAGGATGAAGAAGGGGGCTCTCCATGGAGTACGCTTACAAGGCTCGATCCCGAGAGGGCAAAGTGGTGGAAGGATCTCGCTCCGCCCCGGACACCGCCGCTGTGGTGGATTGGCTCCGTCGGCAGGAGATGACCCCCCTGACTATTGCCGAGAGCCGGGGTAAGCCCCCGGCGGGGGGACGGGGAGGGGTATCCTCCCCCTTGGGCACCTCTTCCCGGGGCGAAGGGCTCCTGGACCGGATGAGCCGCCTTTCCACCATCAGCATCCGGGACAAGGCGGTCTTTTTCCGCCAGCTCTCCACCATGATGTCCTCGGGGCTCACCCTGGCTTCGGCGCTGGATATTCTGAAGGACCAGACCAAGAACAAGCGTTTGGCCTACGCCGTGGTCCAGGTCAAAAAAATGCTCGATAACGGCGTGTCTCTGGCGGCCGCCATGAAAAATCGCCCCGAGTTCAACACCCTCATGGTGGCCATGGTGCAGGCGGGGGAGGAGGGGGGGCTACTGGACGTCACCGTGAACCGTCTGGCATCCTTTCTGGAGAAACAAGAGACCCTCCAGCGCAAGATCAAGGGGGCCCTCACCTACCCCACGGTGATCATGACCTTTGCCACCCTGGTGCTCTACCTCATGGTGACGGTCATCGTCCCCAAGTTTAAAGGCGCCCTGGACAACCTCAACACCGAGCTGCCGTGGATTACCACGGTGATCTTCGATCTGGCGGACTTTTTTGGCAACAAGTGGTATATTATTCTGGGAGCGATCGTGGCTCTGGTGGCGATCTGGGTGGTCCTGGGGTCCAGTAAGGCCACTCGCCCCTTCGTCGATAGGGTGCGGCTTCGGGTTCCCGTCTTCGGCGACCTGCAGTACAAGGCCATTATGGCCCGCTCCACCCGGACCCTGGGATCTCTGGTCCAGGCGGGGGTCCCCATCCTGAGTTGTCTGGAGATGGCGGGAGAGGTGTCGGACAACTACGAGGTGCGCCAGGGCTTCGCGATGCTTCGAGAGGCCGCCAAGAGGGGGCAAGGGCTGGGAGAGACCGCCAAGGGGGTCAAGATCTTTCCCCTCATGGTGGCCCATATGATCGCCATCGGCGAGCAGACCGGGCGCCTGGAGGAGATGATGAACAAGGTGGCGGACTGGTTCGAGGCGGAGTTGGACGTGAAGGTGGGACAGCTCAACTCGTTGCTGGAGCCCATGTTGATCGTTTTCGTGGGAGGCGTGGTGGCGGTCATCGCCATGGCCATCTTCTTTCCCATCATCGGGGCCATTCAGACCATGCTCTAGCCCCCGGTCCGGGGGCATGAAAGGGGGTGAGACGCGCGGATTCGGGCGAGGTGAAGAAGACGAGGCGTGGTGGGCACCTTTTTTATCCCTTTATGTGATGTTTTGTTGATGAGAAAAGGAGGACTTATTGTGATGAAGAAACTCATGAAGAAGCAGCGCGGCTTTACCCTGGTGGAACTGCTCATCGTCATGATCATCATCGGCATCCTCGCCGGCGGCATGATGATGGTCATGGGGAGCAGCACGGACAAGGCCGACGCCACCAAGGCCCTGAGCGACCTCCGCACCATGGCGAGCTCCACCATGCAGTACTACGCTGATAATGGGGCCCAGGCGGCCCTGCCTACGGTGGCCGACCTGAGCAGGATGATGAATAAGACGTTGGGTGGAAGCTACGACGTGGCGGGCTCCGGAGACCAGGCGTGGGTCGGTGTCTATGTGCCCACGGCGGGGTCCCGGGCGAGGCTTGCCGATATCAGAGCGCAGGAAGGGCTTGTCATTGTCGGATCGGCAACGAAGGGAACCGTAGGATCGGTAGACTTTACGGCCGCGCACGTCTGGGCCTACATGCGGGCGAAGTAGGTTTGTTCTGGGCGTAATATAAAAAGATCACGGGGGGCCTTGTGCCCCCCCTTTTTTGTTCTCCGGCGCGGAGGTCACCGGGCCCCTTCGTGGGGGCAAAAAGGGCTTCGCCCCTTCCCGTGGCGCCGAAGACGATTTCGTGCCATACTGATCCCGGAGGCGCGCTCCGGAGCTCTGTCGTGGCTCCGGGTTCCGCGCCGGAGGGCGAGAAAGGATGTGGTGGAGATGAGAAAGAGGTTCTTGTGGGGGGCCTTTGCCGCCGTGGCGCTGCTTTTGGGCTCCGGGGCGGCGACGGCGGCCCTGCGTCTGGGGCCCCTTCCGCCGGGGTGGCAGGAGCGCGCCGCCCCCGCCCCGGGGGTGGCGTCGTACTACGTGCTCCAGGTGGGAAAATCGGTCTGGGCCGAGGCATTTTTCTTCACGGAAGAGCTCGCCGCCCCCATGGACGTGCGGAGCTACTTCCAGGCCTTTCAGGCCAACAGCCTCATGACGGGATCCTTCAGGAACTACGCGGCGGGGGAGGTGGGGGACGCCACCGTGGGAGGACGGCCCGCGGTGCGTCACGACTTCACCTTCACCGGCCAGGGCGAGGGGGCGGCGGAGCTCAAGGCCCGGCTCTTCCTCTTCATGGACGGCAAAACCGCCCGGGCCATTCTCTTCGACGGCCTGCGCAAGGACTTCCCCGCGCTGGAGGCCCAGTTTGCGAACTTTCTGCAGGCGGTCTTCCCGGAAGGCACGGGCACAAGCAAGCCCCCTCTCTTTCCGGGACAGGGGGCCACGGGATCCCCCGGGCCCTCGGTGGTGCCCCTCACCCCCCCGCCTCCCGTGACGGGAGTGGGGGCGATTTCCAGCGGCGATGACCTTCCCGCCCTCTCGCCGGATCTCTCCGAAGGAGAGCTCCCCGACCTGACGGAACCCCCCGATCCGGGGCTCTTCGTGGACGCCTCGAAAAAGATCCGGGTGCGGCTCCCCGATGCCTCGGTGCCCCAGGAAGTGACCTCCTCCAAAGGAGTGTACAGCGGCCCGGACATGTCCGTGATCTCCGTGCTGGTGCTGGCCGGCGAGCAGGAGGCTTCGGCGGAGGCGACGCGGCGGGGAGCGGGGCAGACGTTCTTCGGGGTCAACACCCTGAAAAACGCCGTCGGCAAAATCTGTCGGGCGGGGCTCTACGCCGCACCGGAGGCCTCGGGGCAGCGGAAAGCCACGATGATCGCCACCTACCCCGGCACACCCCTTCTGGTGGAGGTGGTGCTGCCGGCGGAGCGGTACGACGGGGCCAAGGGATGGATCAAAACGCTCCTGGCGGGGGTGGAGCTCCCGTAGAGCCCTCGGGGACCGAAAGAATCGGCGTGCCGCAGACCCCCTTGCGGAAGCCTCCGCCGCTCCCCGTTCTCTCCGGCGCCTCCGGAGGAGAACGCCGGGAGGAGGCGCGGCGAAAAGCCGGAACATGGGGCGAGGCCGGAAGAAGACCGGGCCGGGGGCTTGCGCCTTCGGATTTTCTCCGGAGCAAGGGCCTGTCGCCGGGGGGGCGGGTTCCCTCTCTCTTCCGGAGAGGGGCGAATAAACTTTTTCTCGAATTTGGTTTATATATAACCAAATTTCTATGGACTTTTGGCCGGGAGCCGCTATAATTTTTTCGTTGGCGGCGGAGCCGTTCATCTGAAGATCTTCTCGGGGAGGAATTTCTCGTGAGTACGACAAAAGTTGTGGTGGCTCTTGGGGGCAATGCGTTGCAGGAGGCGGGAACGCCCGCCACGGCGGAAGCCCAGCTCGACGTGGTGCGCCGCACGGTGGAGTATCTGGCGGAGTTGAGCTGCCGGGGCTACGAAATGGCCGTGGTGCACGGCAACGGCCCCCAGGTGGGGCGCATCGTCCTGGCGTCGGAGACGGCGGCGAAGGTCAATCCCGAAACCCCCGCCATGCCCTTTGACGTGTGCGGCGCCATGAGCCAGGGGTACATCGGCTATCAGATCCAGCAGGCCCTGCGGGACGCCCTCCGGCGGCGCAATCGGAACGTTCCCGTGGTGACGTTGGCCACCCAGGTGGTGGTGGACGCCAAGGACGAGGCCTTCCGGAACCCCACGAAGCCCATCGGAGCGTTCTATTCCGAAGAAGAGGCCCAGCGCATCGCCGAGGAAAAGGGCTACAACATGAAAGAGGACGCGGGGCGGGGGTGGCGCCGGGTGGTGCCCTCCCCCGCGCCCGTGCGCATTGTGGAAATCGACGCGGTGAAGCGTCTGTGGGACACCACCATCGTGGTGACCTGCGGCGGGGGCGGCATTCCCGTGGTGGAAGAGCGGGACGGCTCCCTCCGGGGGGTGGCGGCGGTCATCGACAAGGATCTGGCGGCGGAGCGCCTGGCGGAGGACATCCAGGCCGATGTGCTCCTCATCCTCACCGAGGTGGACCGGGTGGCCATCAACTTCAAAAAGCCCGACCAGCGCGATCTGCGGCGCATGACGGTGCCCGAGGCCATTCAGTACGTGGACGAGGGGCATTTCGCTCCGGGGAGCATGCTCCCCAAGGTGAAGGCGGCGGTGAAGTTCGCCCGCACCTTCCCGGGGAAGAAGGCCATCATTACCTCCCTTTACAAGGCGGTAGAGGCCCTGGAGGGACAGGAAGGCACCGAAGTGGTGATGGCGTAAGGAGCCCTTCCGGCACCAACCTAAAGGAGCGAGGCGGAGCCCCGACGGGGCTCCGCTTTTTTACGTCTTTTCCCGTCAGAGGCTTCCACCCCACGAGATCAGGGCGTACAATGACGAGAGTAGGGACCGTGCCCCCCCAGGGGGTGGTACGATCGCCGGCGAGAACGGCCGTTTGCCGCAGGCGGAACGGGCAGATCGGGAGGGCCTCATGAAACGAAGCAGCGCGCACTACCGATACCACGTGTTGAAGATCCTCGGGATAGGGATGGTGCTGACCTTCTTGGGGGCGGGGGTGGGGACGTATTTTTTCTTTTGGCATCCCCGGGACCCCGGACTCCGGGGCACCTCTCCCACCCCCGGACCCTCGGTGCGGCGAGAAAATCCGAAGGCCTCCCTTTCCCCCGGTGCGGTGGCGGCGGTGGATCTGGATCGCCTCTTCCGTGAGGCGGGGGCTCGGAGCGCCGAAGACCCCTTGATGGACCATCCGGTCCCGGGGACCACCGAGGTGCCTTTGAGGATATCTTTCGAACCCCGGGAGGTGCGCCGCGCCCAGGGAGAGGGCTTTTCCTACGTCTTTCGCGTGAAGGATGCGGGAAGGGAGCTCCTGCAGTACGAGTTCTCCGGCGATGGCAGCTTCGCCGGGACCTTTGTGGGGATGGGGCGCTCCGCCCTGCGCCATCTCCTGGGGGAGACCCCGGAATCCCTGGGCCCCTTCGATTTTTTTCCCCAGGGGACGGGGGATGATCGGGGGGTGCTCTGCCTCTACGACGGGGGGGGAGACGACGCCTCGCTTCGGGCCCTGGCCTTTGGAGAGACCCAGCTGGGATCCTTTGGCCCTCGTTTTTTGGAGGCCCGCCGGGAGGCCCGGGGGGTGCCGGGGGCCCTCACGGGGACCAAGGTAAACGTGCGCCAGGAGCCCACCACGAAATCCCGGGTGGTGACCAATCTGGCGGGAAACGAATCCCTCACGGTGTACCAGTCTTCCCCCGAGTACTACGACGCCCGGCTCCTGCGCGCCGTGTCCGTGTTCTGCCTGGGAAAAAAATACGACCTGCGCAAGGGCACCTCGGTACGGGTGGTGGGAAAAGAGCAGGAAGGGATGGTCCCCGTGGTCTTTCGGCGGGACCTCTCCGCCTACGTGGAGCGAGATGCGGTGGGGACCGGCCCGGACGCCCTGTGGCATTACGTGCGGACTCCCAGCGGCCACGAAGGGTGGGTGCGAGGAGACTTTATCTCCACAGTGCGCCCCTGAGGGGATCCGGTCCAGGATCCCCTTTTTAGGGGCAGAGAAGCTTCAGGATATCCCGGCGATGCCTCAGGTCGGGGTTCGTGCGGGCCTCGTCGCAGGGGGTGAGGCCCTCTTCATCCCCCAGGAAGGGCAGGGCTCCCCCCCGAAGGAGGGCTTCGAAGACCTCCCGGGGGGCCCCTTGTCGGGCCGCCAACGCCAGGGGAGTGGTGCCTTCGACGGTACGGGCATTGGGATCGGCCCCTCCCCGGAGCAGGGCCCGTACGACTTCCCCTCCGGGATAGGGGCTCTCCAGGGCGTAATGAAGGGGGGTTCGCCCCTCGCCATCGACGGCCCGGGAGTCCGCCCCCCGGAGGAGCAGGGCCTCCACGCCCCCCGGCCGGGGGTTGGTGGCGGCCCACATGAGGAGGGTGGCCCCGGCAGAGTCCCGGAGATCGACGGGAACTCCTCGATCCAGGAGCAGGGGCAGGGTGGCGGGGGCGTCCTCGGCGGCGGCGAGGATAAAGGGCATTTCGACCCCCGAGGCCCCGGGGCTCCGGGGGTTTAGTCCGAAGTCCAGGAGCAGGGCCAGGGGGCGTAGCGCCCCCCCGGGGGGGAGGAAGATCCACACGGGATGTCCCTCCCGGTCGACGGCCCGGGGGTCGGCTCCCCCTTCCAGGAGGATTTGGGCCACGGCGGGGTCGGGATTTGCCAGGGCGAACATGAGGGCCGACCGTCCCCGGTCGTTGGACAGGTTGGGATCGGCCCCCCGAAGAAGGGCCGCCGCCACGTCGGAGGAACTTCCACCCTCGCAGAGCGCCAAAAATCCCCCCTCCCGAAAGAGACGAGCCACGTCGTCCAAGGGGAGGGCCCGACGCCAGGTGAAGGGCTCGGGGGGCGCCGAGGGGTCTTCCTCCTCGAAGAGAAAAAAGGCCTCCGCCGGGGAAGACCCCCTTCCGTCCTCGGGGAGATGGCCCCCGACGATCGATCCCCCGAGGGCGATCAAAAGCAGCGGTACGGCAAGACGCCTCATGACGGACTCCTTTCCCGGGGTGCCCTGAGTTCGGCGGCATCCTGGGAGAAAGTATACCCCGTCTTTTCCCCTTCGGGGGGCGGGGCGATCGGGGGATGGCCTTCCCCGGAAGATTTTTTTAAAGCTGTGACGCCGCCCCTTCGTGGGGAGGGGAAGGATGATGGAAATGTACGCCCTGTTTGGCCCGGAAGGGCCCTTTGCCCGGGCCTTCGATGGCTACGAAGTCCGCCCCCCCCAGCAGCAGATGGCGGAGCGGGTACGGCATCTTTGCGAGGAAGCCCCCCCGGGGTGGCTTCTGGCCGTCGAGGCCCCCACAGGGGTGGGCAAGAGCTTTGCCCTCCTGGCCCCGGCCTTGCTTTGGGCCACCCAAGAGGAGGGGCGTGTGCTCCTCCTCACCGCGAGCATTCCCTTACAGGAGCAGCTGCTTCGAAAGGACATTCCCCGCCTCCTTCAGGTGCTGGGCCTTCCCGTGTCCTACACCCTTCTCAAAGGGCGATCCCACTACCTCTGCCGCCGCCGGGCTTTGGAGATGACCACCGAGGGATCCCTTTCCTTTGGCGACCGGGGCGAAGGGACCCGGAAGCTCGGGGCCTGGATGGAGCGCACCGCCACGGGGGATCTGGACGAGCTCAGCCTTCCCCCGGGGCACCCGGCCCTCCTGGCCGCCGCCGCTTCGGCGTCGAGCTGCGCCGGAAGGGCTTGCCCCCACCGAGAGGAGTGCGCCGTGACGGCGGCCCTTCGCCGGGCCCAGGGCAGCACCCTGGTGGTGGCGAACTATCACCTGTTCTTCTCGTATACCCTTGGCCTGGGGACGCCCTTTCCCGTCCCCTTCGACGTGCTCCTCTGCGACGAGGCGCACCGCATGGCGGAGGCGGCTCGTTCCAGCTCTTCGCGGGGGACCTCGCAGGAGGAGTGGCAGCGCCTCCTGGGAGCCCGGGTGGTGTCTTCTCCGGGGGATGCGCTGGAAAAGCTGGGGGTGGACCTTTCGGGAGCCTCGGAGGATCTGGTGGGGTGCCGCCGGGAGGTGGAGGCTTTTTTCGGACAGATGAGGATCCGGTGGGGCGAAGGCCACACTTGGCGTCGTGCGGAGGAAGGAGTGGGGGTGGATGGGGGGCCCCTTATCGCCCTGGCGGATCAGCTGGTGAAGCGTTTCGCCCCACTGGCAGAGCGCGATCCGGAATTGATCCCGGAGGAGGGGCACGAGATACTCTCCTGGAGTAAGGCCCTGAGGAAGATGCGGGAAGACCTGGCCTGGTGCACGGCGGTGGACCATTTTCCCTCCTGGGCCTACTGGTGGGACGGCCGTCAGCTATGCAGCACCCCGGTGGAGTGCGCCGATCTGGTGGGAGAAAGCATGGAGAAGGCCCCCTGCCGAGGAGTGGTGGCGGCCTCCGCCACGTTGGCCCTGGGAGGTTCCGTGGAAAACTGGTCGACGGAGACGGGATTGACGCCGAACGAGGTGCTGGTGCTGGATTCCCCCTTTCCCCTGGCGCAACAGATGGAGCTTTGGGTCGTCCGCATGGGGCTCCGGGTGCAAGATCCGGGGTATGACGCCCTGGTGGCCCGGGTGGTGGAGAGGCTGGTGAAGGATAACGGCGGCCGATCCCTGGTGCTTCTGAGCTCCATGCGCCTCTTGAGGGTGGTGGGTGAGAGGCTGAAATCCACCCCTCGCCCCTTCAAGGTGCTTGTCCAGGGCGACCTTCCCCGGGGAGAGCTCCTGGAGTTCTTTCGCCAGGACGAAACCTCGGTGCTGGTGGGGAGCGTGTCCTTTCGGGAAGGGGTAGATATCCCCGGAAACGGCCTCACCCAGGTAATCATTGACCGCATTCCCTTTCCCCATCCAAAAGACCCTCTGGTGGAGGCCCGACAGGAACTTCTGGGTAGAAAGGCCTTTTCTTCCTCCGCCCTACCTTGGGCTAAACTCTTGCTTAAACAGGCCGTGGGACGCCTGATCCGAAGCTCCTCCGACCGAGGGAGGGCCGTTATCCTTGATTGCCGGGTGACGGACTATCCGGAGTGGGAAATCTTGGAGAGCCTGCCCCGGGTACCCGTGCGCCGGATGAACCTCCGGGTCCCGGAAAACGAAGAGATGGGATCCCCCTGACCTCCGAAACTGCCCTCCGGGCGACGCGCCCTCCGTCGGCCCCTCTGCTTAAGGCCTCCGGAAGGCGGGCCCAGGCGCTCCCCGGGGGCGTGGCACCCAAGGACTCTCCCACGACGGGAAAAAATCTAGAGGCCCGCCGCCGCAGAATGGGACGGAAAGCCCCGGCCAAAATGGACAGGGCGGGGGGGATCGCTTTCGGAGGCCTAGGCCCGGACCCAGCTTGACCTGGCGGAAGGAGCCGGGACGCTTGCCCCGGTCTTCGGGCTGTGATATAGTATCCCGGTTGGTTAGGACTCTGCACGGCATCGTGTGGTAGGAGGAGGTGTCTTTATGAAGCGTACGTTTCAGCCACATAAAAAACCCCGGAAGCGGTCCATGGGTTTCCTGGTGCGTTCCAGCTCTCCCGCCGGGCGGCGGGTGTTGAGGAACCGGCGCCGCAAGGGCCGCGCCCGTCTGGCGGTGTGATGGGGGGTGCGTTTTTCCTATCCTCCCTCGGCCCGTCTCCGTTCTGGATGGGAATTTGACCTTCTCTTCCGCACCGGTCGGCGTGCTCAAGGACGGCTGGTGCGGTTGCTGTTTCTGGACCGGGGCGAGGGAGGGGCCCGCTTCGGATTGGTGGTGGGCAAGCGCCAAGGGGGAGCGGTGGTGCGAAACCACGGCAGGCGTCTCCTCCGGGAGGCCGTGCGTCACGTGCGCCCCCTGGTGCGGGACGGGCTGTGGATCGTGGTCTCTTTGAAAAACGACGCCCTGCGAGCCCCCGTGCCGGAGATCTTCGACGACCTGCGATCCCTGCTCGGGCGGGGAGGGCTGTTGCGGGAGGAAGTTCCCCGGTATCGCTGGGACGATGTGGTGCCCAAGAGTGTCCCCGTCGGAGGGAGCCCTTGAGCCCCTCGGCGGAGGGTCGTCCTCGCCTTTCCTGGGTAAGCCGGGGGGCCTTGGTCCTCATTCGGGGGTATCAGCGCCTCATTTCCCCCTTCCTGGGAAGGAACTGTCGATTTTACCCCACGTGTTCCCAGTACACCTTTGAGGCCATCTCTCGATTCGGTCTGGTGCGCGGCGTGGGCCTGGGTTTTCGCCGGATCCTCCGGTGTGCCCCCTGGCATCCCGGGGGCTACGACCCGGTCCCGGAAGGAGACAAAGAAGGCCTTCCCGTCTCCGGCGCCCGAGGGGTTGGCGGTGGTATAGGGGCCATGATGCCAGAAAATGATATGTCACAGGACGCGGCGTCTGCCGCGAATCTCGACAGGCGGTGAACGGTGTGAGTGCACTTTGGAGCGCGGGAGAGAATCTGCTGCTGCAGATTCTCGTTCTCTTTTACAATCTGACCACGTCGTATGGAGTGGCCATCATCCTCCTCACGGTGCTGGTCCGCATCCTCCTCTACCCCTTGTCCCAAAAACAAATGGTCAGCATGCAGAAGATGCAAAAACTCCAACCTAGGGCAAAGGTCCTCCAGGAGAAGTACGCCAACGACAAGGAGACGATGAACAAAGAGATCATGCTCCTGTACAAGGAACATAAGGTCAACCCCGCCGCTGGATGCCTGCCGATCCTTGTCCAGCTCCCCATTCTCATCCTCCTATTTAACGTGTTGAATAATCAGGAGAAGCTCACCACGGTGCTACATCTTACCAAGGAGTCCTTCTCCTTTCTGGGGATCCACCTCCACAGCTCGCTTTATGCGGTGTTGGGCCAGGCTTTGGGCATCGGTTCGAGCCCTGACGTGGGGATCATGGCCATCCTGTCGGCCATGGGCACCAACATCGCGGGCCTGGCCCAGGTGGGGCTCTATGGTGCCAACGCCCTGCTGGTGGTGGTCATCGCCTTTCTCACCTGGTTTCAGACCCAGCTGTCCGCCAGCTCTAACCCCCAGATGGGGAACATGAACTGGTTCATGACCCTGTTCCTCACTTTCATATGCCTGGGGATGCCCGGCGGCGTGTTGCTGTACTGGGTGGTCTCTTCTGCCATTGGCGTGGGGCAGCAGTGGTGGGTCTATCACCGCACCGAAAGGGAAATGCTGGAAAAACCTGTCCTGCATAAGGATAAGCCCCGGTAGGGCGAAGGGCTGGGGCCCACCGCCCGGTGGAAGAGTTCAGGGGACGTCGGTAAGGAGGGGCTTGGCATGGCGGAACAAGATATGGTGGTCTTTGAAGCGGCATCGATGGAAGAGGCCCGCCAGATCGCTTCGGAGCGACTGGGACTGGCGCCGGAGGATTTTATGGTGACGGTGCGGGAAGAAGGGCGGCGCTTCTTCGGCCTATTGGGGAAAAAAAATACCTACCAAGCGGCGCCAGTGGCGCCCCGGCATCTTTTGCGGGTGCGCGAAGTGGTGCGACAGATGGCCCGGCGCATGGGGGTCGACGTGGACGTGGTCTTCGGCGAAGAAGACGGGGTGGACCTTCGGGGCACAGACCGGGAGATGCTCCTAGGGACCTATGGCGAACCCCTGAGGGCCTTGGAATATCTGGTGAACATCATGCTCCGAGAACCACTGGAGGGGCGATGGGTCCGCTTCGACAGCGAGGGATTCCGCGAACACCGTCAGGCCCACCTCGAAGAGGCAGCTCGCCAAGCGGCCTCCGAGGCGGTGCGGCGGCGGCGCCCCATATCCCTGGATCCCATGACCAGCTGGGAGCGCCGGGTGGTGCACGTGGCCCTCAAGGATAACGCAGAGGTGGAGACGCGCTCCGTGGGGGAAGAACCCACGCGCCGAGTGGTGGTGTGGCCCCAGAAGAACGTGGCCCGGGCCAGTACGGGGAAGATGGTTTACCGCACCCGGTTGCCGCGATAGCGTCCATGTATCCCATTCTTTTCTCGTGGGGAGGCGTGCCGGTCCACAGTTATTACATACTGTGGACCTTTTCGTTGATGCTGGCGGTGTTTTGGACCAAGCGGCGCCTCATGGGCCCCTTTGCCCTGGACGAAGATCGGGCGGTGACCATCCTCCTCTGGGGGCTGGTGGGCCTCTACGTGGGGGCCCGCCTGGGGGCGGTCTACGACCATTGGGATTACTTCTCTTCCCACCCTTGGCGCATCGTCTCTCCCTGGGAGGGGGGCTTATCGGCCATCACCGCCTTCGCGGGGGCGGGAATAGGCGCCGCATGGCGATGTCATCGCCTGAAAGTGCCCCTGGAAACCGTGGCCGAAGCCGCCAGCCTGCCCGCCGCCGTCACCGAGACTCTGGGGCGATGGGGGTGTTTTCTGAACGGCTGCTGTTACGGCGTCGAAACCACTCCTCCTTGGGGGATGCATTTCCCCTTTGACCCCGAAGGGGTGGTGCGACACCCCACGCAGATCTACTACGCCCTGGGAGAGCTGGGGCTGCTGCTCCTTCTGATGGGAGTGGAGCGGTGGATCGGGAAGGGGAGCGAGCGCCGGGTGCGAGGGGCGGTGCTTTGGCCCCTCTTCATGGTGGGCTACGCCCTCCTCCGCTGGAGCGTGGATCCCTGGCGCCACGAGAACGTGCCGACGATCCACCTCATGGGCTTTTTCCTGACGGGGACCGCTGCCCTGGCGGGGCTGGTCTGGCTCGGGGCGACCTGGAGCGATTTTCGAAAATGCCGGAAAGAAGGCTCCAGTCGCCCCTAGGGGGGCAATGGGGCCGGATCTTTTCGTCCGTGAGCTTGCGGAGGGAGAGATCCGCAAAACGCCCTTTTCGGAAAGGGCTAAGCTTTCTACACTGGGGGCGAAATCCTTCGAGGAGGTGTCATCATGGACAGGAGTGGGAAATGGAAGGTTTTTGTCGGCGTGATGGTCTTGGGAGCGATCCTTTTAGGAGCCCTATCCGACGCCCGGGCCCAGGACGTCTACACGGGAAACCCGGTGGTAAAAATCGCCCGGGAGGCCTTTCCGGCGGTGGTGAATATCGACACGGAGAAGATGGTGACCCGGACGCCCTTCCCCTTCGGGGACGACCCTTTCTTTAGGGAGTTCTTCGGTGACCAGGGAAGGCGCTTTAGCGACATCGTGCCCATGCGGGGGGCGGGGTCGGGTTTTTTGGTAACAGCGGATGGGTACATCCTCACCAATAACCACGTGGTGGCCGAAGCGGACAAGATCACGGTGACGTTGGCCTCGGGCAAAGAGTATCCGGCGAAGCTCGTGGGGCGAGATCCCACCTTCGACCTGGCGGTGGTGAAGATCGACGCCAAGGATCTGCCCGTTCTTTCCCTTGGAGATTCAGACAAACTGGAAGTGGGGGAGTGGGTGGCGGCCATCGGCAACCCCTTTGGCCTGGAGCACACCATCACCGTGGGGGTCATCTCGGCGAAAAATCGCAACATCCGGGCGAAGGACGTGAACTTCCAGGGATTTCTCCAGACCGACGCCGCCATCAATCCCGGCAACAGCGGGGGCCCCTTGCTGGACCTTTCCGGCAAGGTGGTGGGGATCAACACCGCCATCATCCCCTACGCCCAGGGCATCGGCTTCGCCATTCCGGTGAACATGGCGAAACAGGTGATGGATGATCTGGTTAACTTCGGCAAGGTGCGGCGGGGATGGCTGGGCATCTACCTCCAGCCCGTCACGGAGGAAGTCGCCGAAGCCTATGGCCTAAAAAACACCGACGGAGCTCTGGTGAGCGATGTCCAGGGAGATTCCCCCGCCCTGCGGGCGGGACTCCAGCGAGGGGACGTCATCGTGGAAATCGACGGCACTTCCCTTAAGAACTATCAGGACCTCTCCTTTGCGGTGCGCAAGCACCTGGCGGGGGATGAGGTGACCCTGACGGTGATGCGCCGGGGAGAGAGAAAAGAGATCAAGGTGCGCCTCGGCGAATTGCCTGGCCAGGTGACGGGGGAGTCCCCGGAGGGGAACGCAGTGGAAGAGAAGTTGGGCTTGGCTGTGGCGCCGGTGGATGGGGCCCGGCGGACCAAGTATAACCTGGGAGACCACAAGGGCATGGTGGTGACCGAAGTGAAGCGCGGCACCCCGGCGGAGCGCCTGGGAATCCGCGAAGGGGACTTGGTGCTGGAAGCCAACGGCGTGCCGGTCCCCGACGAAGCCGCTTGGAACAAGGCCCTGGGCAAAGCCCATAAGGGCGTGGTGCTCCTGATCCTCCGCGATGGACGGACGTTTTTCATCTCGCTGAGGATGTAGAGGCGTCGGAGGGGGCGTGGGGATGGGGCCGGGCTAACCCGGGGGGCCGAAATAGGGAAATAGGGGGGCGGGGGGATGTCATGGGCCTCTGCCCCCCCCGCCTTGATGGCAAAAGCCGCCCCCGGGGACGACTTTGTTCTGGGAACGGCAAAATATGGTTCCGATGTAGGATGGATCGATGTCACGGCTCCCCCCGATCCTCAAGCTCCGGATCACCACCGGCGGAGGGGAAGGAGGCCCGTACCGTGGTTCCTTCGCCCTTGCGGGACATGATTTCCATGTCGCCCCCATGAAGTCGGACGATGCGGCACACCAAAGGAAGCCCCAGGCCGTAGCCCGAGGCCCGGTCCTGGCAATCCGCCGATCGCCAGAAGGGCTCTAGGCACTGGCGGATTTCTTCTTCCGTCATGCCCACCCCCCGGTCGGTCACCTGCAGGAAGGATTTTTCCCCTTCCCTTCCCGTATACACCGCAATGGGAGATCCCGGGGAAGAGTACTTCACGGCGTTATCGAGAAAATTAATCATCATTCTCCCCAGGAGGCGGGGGTCCCCCCACACGGGGGCGGGGCGAAGTTCCCAGCGGATCGTAGTTTCGCCGGGGCGGTGCGCATCCTCCCACGGGACGCCCGCCGCGAAGGCGACCTTGGCCAGATCGCACCGGGATCCCTTGCCGGGGGAGGGCAGACGTCCCAGTTTATCCAGATCCATCAGGGCCTCCAGAAGCCCCCGTACCTCCCCCGCATGGTGTTTGGCTTGCCGTAGCGCCGCCTCATAGTAGGCGGCGCTACGGGGACGGAGGAGAGCCGTATCGATGCGGGCCTCCAGCAACGTCAGAGCTGACCGAAGCTCGTGGGCCATCAGGGCCCCGAATCGGTCCGTCGGAAGGGGTGGAGGGGAGTCGGAGAGGTCCATGGCCCCTTGAGACCGACCTTACTCTGCTTCCGAGCAGAGAAGCTTGTATCCCACGCCGCGCACGGTGATGATGATCCGGTCAAGGTGAGAGGTGCGTAGGCGGTCGCGGAGGTACTTGATGTGGACGTCCACCACGTTGCTACCCCCCTCGTACTCCTTTTTCCAGACCCGATTGATGATCTGTTCCCGGGTAAAGACCTGGTTCTCGTTCTTCAGGAACAGCTCAAGGATGTCAAACTCCCGACGACGGAGCGTCAAGAGCTCCCCGTGGACGCGGCACTCCCGGGCGGCGGTGTCCATGACGAGGGGGCCGCATCCCAGCAGAGCCCGACCGCCGTTGGCCGCCCGGCGCACCAGGGCCCGGACCCGGGCGATCAGCTCGGCCATCTCGAAGGGTTTGACCATGTAGTCATCCGCTCCTTGGTCGAGCCCCGCCACACGATCTTCCACTTTGTCCTTAGCGCTCAAGATCAGCACGGGGACCATGGTCTGGCTCCGAAGGGACCGCAGCACGTCCAATCCATCCTGATCCGGCAAGATAAGGTCCAAGATCACACAGTCAAAGGGATCGCGCTTCGCCAGCGCCAACCCCTCGGCTCCGTCGTTTGCACAGATGACCTTATTCTCTGGGCCAGCGAGGCCTTCGGAAATGATCTCCCTCAAGGCGTTGTTGTCTTCGATAACCAAAATCTTCATGTGTCTTCGCCCCTCCCGATTCTTCGAATCGAATGCGCCCGACGATCGTGTCGGAACGACATATATTAGAACACAAAGATTTCCCCTTGTCGAGGGGGTGGAGGGGAAAAAATGATTTTGAGAATATTTTTTCACAGAAAATGTTTTAAAATGGATATTTTTTAATTAAAAATTGTCCTCTTGCCCTTGCCCCTTTTTATGGGGGCTCGAGGGGCCAGAAGGGAGGGAAAGGGAGGCGTTATCGCCCCCGTCAGGGCTCGGGGCCCGGCAAGTCCCACCGCCGGACGGGCAGCTTGACAAGACGAGGCCCGGAGAGTATCCTACTCCCTGTCGAAGATTTGGAATAGGCGCCTGTAGCTCAGCTGGATAGAGTGTTGGCCTCCGGAGCCAAAGGTCGTGGGTTCGAATCCCGCCGGGCGCGCCATTTTGTTGTCCACAGGGTTTTTGCGGCGGCGGTCGTGCAAAAGCCCAAATGATGTGAAAAGCCCCCTTTCGCAGACAACTCCTCGGTCTGGTGAAAAGGGGGTTTTTGCGTTCCTCGCCGGGCCTGGGGTTTTTCCTGAAAATGCGGGGCACGAAAGGGCCAGGGCGATATTGGGTGAAAAAAATTAGCCAGAAATTCCGGGCGCTTGCTTCGGTCGGGGCTGGCAATAAGAGGGGAGCTTCGGCGGAGATTTTATGGGCCTTTGTGGCTGTCGCGGAAAGGGAAATGATATAAGTCTTGGGGGGCGGCGGAAACAGCGCTTCGGAGAGCAAGAGAAAAGGGGGTAAGTGGTGTGAGATCTAGGTGGGGACTTTTGGCTCTGTGGGTGATCGGCGCGATATGGATGGCGGGGATCCCGGCGGCGGCGGCCGAAAAGAGCAAGGCTGAGGTGCTGGGAGCCGCCTGCGAGCACCTTGTAGAGGTCTTGAACGAGAAGGACCTGACGGCACTTTTCGGCATGATGGAAAAGATGAAAGATGCGGGCTTGTCGTGGAACAAGGAGCTCACGCTCCCCGTATCGGGGATCGTGGCCTGCAAGACCCCCGAGGAACTTTACGTCCTGTGGGGGATGTACGCCATGGACATGACCTATGCCCACCTGTTCGGGAAAGGCTTCGAAGACATCGTCGCCGCGCGGGTGGAGCTGGAAGACCGCATCGGCTTTCCCCGGGACGCCTTCAAAAAGCCCGTTCCAGAGTCGGACCGCGAGGAAAAGAAAAACAAATCCATCGAGATGATCCACGAGATGATCCGCCAGTCCCAGGAAAACCCCGTCCTGCTCCATACCTTTGTGGGAGGGTTTTATGGCAGCACCCTGGAGCTCTTTTACCTGTTCTGCTCCCTGGGTCTTGCGGCGGGGGTCACGGATCAGGTGACGGACCTGATCAACTCCCACATCCCCCAGCTTGACCTTACCTACCAGATCCTCGATGCCTACGGAGAAAATGGCGAATTGGCCCAATTGCTCGATGTGGGCGGCCGCAAGGCGGTGATCCAGTCCATCATGGACGTGGTGAAGGCCTCTCTGGGAAATGTGAGAGAAGAAGATCTCCAAAAGGTCCTTTCCATCGTCGAACCGGTGCGTGCCCCGCTGAAGGCTCCGTGTCAGTAGAAAGATGGTGATGCGCCAGGCGCCCCCGATCCCGTGGGGGCGCCTGGCCTTTATCGGCGAAGGGCTATTCCGGGGAGAAGGGGACATCGGCCGTGACGGAGATCCTGCTTAACGCCATATTACATCTATTTGCCATTCAGTCGGCCATGGCACCGCCGTCCTCCCGGGGGCTCGTCCGAGAGAAGGTGGCGGCCTATCTCGGCGATCACCTGGGGTTGGAAGATCTTCGCCCCTACCTAGATCTCTTTGACATGACGTTGGAGATGCACGGAGAGAGCCCCCGGGAGGATCTCCGGGGGCATGTCTGGGCGGTGGCCGAAGGGCTGCGTTCGCGCCTGCCCCGTCGGGAGCAGTTCGTAGTGTTGGCGCGCTTCGTGGAGATCTCGGGGCGCTGCGCCTCGGGGGAGGGCCCCGAAAGCTCGGCCCCCGGGGAAGAGGATCGCTTGGATGGCGATGTGGCGCGGGCCCTGGGTATCTCGGAAACCTTTGTGGAGGACGTGCGCGCCCTTTGCGGCGATCCCCTTGGCGAGGGGGCTCGGGGGGAGAACTTCCTGTCTCTCCTCCCCGAGGGGGTGCTTCCGAAGGCGGAGCTCGGTCGAAGCCTATTGCGCCCGGGATTCGGAGGGGGCTTCGTGGTGTTGCGCTCCGAAGACCCGGGGGTCTGGTTCCTCCGCGCGTCGGAGGGAGAGCCGACCTTCCTCGACAACGTCCCCCTGGCGCCGTCCGTCCTGTACCAGCTGAAACCAGGGTCCGTCCTTTCCAATTCCCGGAGGGACCGGATTTACTTCGCCGAGATTGCGGCGGCGTTTGTCAGGCCTGGGCGAGACCGCCTCATCATCTTCGAGGGAGAGCACTTGGAATTCCGTTATCCCGGCAGCGCCGACGTGGGGTTACACGATTTCAGCTTCTCCATGGAGGGAGGGCAGATGGGGGCGATCATGGGGGGCAGCGGCGCCGGAAAGTCGACGCTGTTGGGGGTCCTCACCGGATGCCTTCCCCTGAAAGGGGGTCGGCTCCTCATAAACGGCCTCGACGTCGCCGAGCACGCCGCCTCGCTGGAGGGGGTCGTGGGTTACGTCCCCCAGGACGATCTTCTCTTCGACGACCTGACGGTGTTCGAAAACCTCTACTACAGCGCTCGTCTCTGTCTGGCCCACCGGAGCGGTGAAGAGATCCGCCTAAGGTGCGAGGAGCTCCTTTCGGAGCTAAACCAGAGCGGCACGCGGGACATCAAGGTGGGCAATCCCCTGGAAAAAACCATCAGCGGGGGTCAGCGGAAGCGCCTGAACATCGCCCTGGAGCTCATTCGCGAACCTTCCATCCTCCTTTTGGATGAGCCCACGAGTGGCCTTTCCTCGGCGGACTCCCGGACCGTCCTGGGGCTCCTCAAGGCCCAGGCCGCCAAGGGACGCCTCGTTTTAGCGGTGGTCCACCAGCCTTCCGGCGAGATCTTTAAGCTGTTTGATCGGCTATGGATCTTCGACGAGGGGGGGCGCCCCATCTACGACGGCCCCCCATTGGGTGCCCTGCTTCACTTCCGTACGGCCTCCTATCGAGCGGGAAGCGAAGAGTACGCCTGTCCGCACTGCGGGGCGGTGAACCCCGAGCAGCTCTTTGAGATCATCGAAGAAAAATGCGTCGACGACGACGGATTCCCCACGAAGGAACGTCGGGTCTCCGCCGAAGAGTGGCACCGCTTGTACCTTCTGTCGTCCCCTCCCCTCCCGGAGCGCCGGGAAAGGCCTTCGGCTCCCGAGGAGGGCCGTCTGGAGCGCCCATCTCCCCTCGGGCAGTTTGTCCTGTTTTTCGTCAGGAACTTCAGGAGCCGGGCGGCCAACAGGGGATACCTCATGGTGAACCTGTGGGAACCCCCCCTCTTGGCCCTCCTCGCGGGGGCGCTCTTTCGCGGGGCCTGGGGGGGAGAGTATGTTTTCCGAGAAAACACGAATCTTTCAGGTTATTTTTTCATGAGCGTAGTCATCGCCGCCTTCCTGGGGCTTTCCATCAGCTCGGAAGAGATAAATAAAGACCGGAAGATTCTGGAGCGGGAGCGCCTTTTGAACCTGAGCTGGGGGGCCTATACCGCCTCCAAGGTGCTCCACCTGGCCCTCGTTTCGGCCTTTCAGACGGGGGTCTTCGTGTTGCTGGGGCATACGATCCTGGAGATCCCCGACATGTATCTCCTTTCCTGGGGGGTGCTCTGGAGCACGAGCTGCTGCACCTGTATGCTCGGCCTCAACATTTCGGCGGCCCTCAAGTCCACTGTGGCGATTTACATCCTCATCCCCATCCTCCTCGTGCCTCAGATCATGCTGGGGGGGCCCACCATCCCCTACGACGAACTCATCCGCAAGGACGCAGGGAACCGCCTCGTCCCCCTGGTGGCGGAGTTCATGCCCACGCGCTGGGGGTATGAGGCCCTCTTGGTGGCGCATTACACCCAGAATCGCTTTAACGTCAACTTTGTCGACGACGACAACGTCGTCCGGTGGGCCGAATTCCTCGAGGGAAGCTATCTGCCCGAGGTCCGAGGGCTGGCGAGCTATCCCTTCTTGACCCCCCCGGCGGGCGAGCCGAAGGAGCTCCGGCGCCAGCGAGTGGCCCAGAGGCTCACGGCCTTGGGCCACGAGCTCCGCTACCTGGAACGCTACTCGGGCGTCGCCCCAGCCCTGGAAGACGCCAGCCTCGACGTCGAGACCTATTCCAGGGATGTCCAGCGGCGGGTGGGGGGCTATCTGAGCCGGGTGGAGGCCTCCATAAAGGCCCTCCGGGAGGAATCGGCCCAGCGGAGGCGTGCCACGGAGGATCGGATGCGCGCCACCCTGGGGCACCAGGGGTTCGAAGAGCTAAAAAATCGCCACTTCAACAAGGAAGTGGCGAAGTTGGCCCTGGGGGTGGCTCTGGTGGACAGCGTGGTGCTTTCGGGGAGTCGATTGGTACCCCAGGTCCTTCCCATCGCCTGGGCCCCCGAAAACCGATGGGGAAGGGCGCATTTTTTGGCCCCCTTCAAGCGCCTGGGTCCCATCGTCGTGGCGACTCCCCTCTTTGACGTGGGGATGCTGTGGGTCATGGCCCTTCTGCTCTACATCGCCCTCTGGGGTAGGGGGCTGGTCCGGCGGGGATCCCTGGGGAGAAGGGGACTCAGGCAGAGGTAGGGGCCCTGCCGTCATCCCCCCAAAAGGATCCCCGCCCCCAGGGCCAAGGTCCCCACGGCGACCATGAGCTTAAGGGGATTGACATTCCACCGAGCCAGCACGAAGGTGGAGAGGGCCAGGATGGCATACTCCCAAGGGTTATCCAGGATCTCGCGCCCCAGGGCCCATCCCCCGGCGAAAATGAGGCCGATGGCCACAGGGGCGAGGCCCCGCTCGACGGCGCCGCGCCAGGGGGCGTCTTTTGCCCGGTCCCATTGCCGAGCGAGGGCGTACACCAGGGCGGAGCAGGGGCCGAAGGTGGCGATGGTCGAGACCAGGGCTCCTCCCAGCCCTCCCGCCGCAAGGCCCAGCAGGGTGACGATCATCATGCTGGGGCCTGGAATGGCTTGGGATATGGCGTACATGCCGCTGAACTCCTCCGCCGTTACCCAGCCGTGCAGATCCACCACGAGGCGTTGTATTTCCGCGATGATGGTGTTCCCCCCCCCGAAGGCCATGAGCGACAGGGGGAGAAAGACCTGGGCGATGGCCCCGAGGAGAGCCATCAGGGGGCTTTCCTTTCGGCCGTTCGCCAGTGGAGCGCCACGGAAAGGGGGATTAGCGCCACCAGGACCGGCAGCAGGGGCCATTTCATGGGGCCGATGGCGACGAAGGACGCCCCAGCCACGAGGAGGGTGGCCGGATGCCAGGGGAGGCGTCGGGATATGGAGAATCCCGTGGCCAGGGTCATGCCGATGGAGGTGGCCGTCAGCGCCGAAAGGACCAGGCTCACCAGGGGGTTTTGGGAGAAGGAGAGATAGGCCATGCCGAAGGCCACAGCGATGGCCAAGGGGAGGGCCAAAAGGCCCGTAAGGGCCGCCAAGGCCCCCGGGGCGCCCCGGAGCGTGGTGCCGACGAAGACGGCCAGATTGACCTGGTTGGCCCCGGGGAGGATGCGGCTGAAGGTGAGCGCCGACAGGAAGGCCTCGTCGGAAAGCCATCGCTTTTCTTCCACGATGATCTGGCGGGCCCAGGCCGAGAGCCCTCCTCCGAAGGACGATAGGGCTATTTTTAGGTACGCCAGGGCGATTTCCCGGAGGGAAGGGGGCGCGGGGGGTTCGTCGAAGCCCTGGAGGTCATTCTTCCACGTCATCGTCGGGCCCCAATCTGACCGTCAACTCGTCCTCTTCCTCCGGCGCCGGAAGTACGGAGACGGGGTCGGGGGGGTCGTAGGGAGTCCCCTGGTCCCAGTCCTGGTCGAAGAGGCTTGAAAAGCGTTTCACCGCCGCGCCGCCATTTAGGAGGATGCCCAATTCTCGGCGCAGGTCGAAGGCGCTACGGTCGATGTTCATCGATCCCAGGCAGGCGACCTTTTTGTCCGCGATCAGGAGCTTGGCGTGCAGTCGCAAAGTTTTTTTCTGGCGTCGGATCTTGGCCCCGAAGGGCTTGAGGATCCGGAGGGAGGAGAAGGTGTCGGGCATGTCGAAATCGGAGATCCCGGACTTGCCCCCGCAGAGGATGCGCACCTCCACCCCCCGGCGACAGGCGAGGACCAGTCGGTCCAAGATCGTGGCATCGACGAACTTGGGGTGCTGAACGTAGAGATCCTTCTTGGCTCGATCGATGAAGTGAGCCATGAGGGCCCGGGAGTTCCCCTTGCTCCAGACCAGCGGCGTGTCGGGGGCGGGGTTGAATCCCGCCCGGCGCCAGTCGGCGGCGAAACAGGCCACGATGTCCGCGATGGCGGCGATGTCGTCGATGATTACCCCGTAGTCCCGCATGCTCTCAAAGGTCCTGGAGGTGAAATTGAATGTGGCCACCAGGGCCCAGGTGGAATCCACCACCATGGATTTTTCGTGGGATACGTAGTAGTTGGGGTTGGCCCAACGGACCATCACGTCGTTTGACTTCAGGGTCGAGAAGGTGGCGTCATTGGCCCGAGACCCCGAAGAGCGGCGGGCGTTCAGCATGACGCGGACGTCGACTCCCCGGCGCCGGGCCGCCAGGAGGGCCCCTAGCAGCTCCGGGTCATCGAAGGTAAACTGCTTTATGAGGATGGACCGGGAGGAGGAGTTGATCAACTCCAACAGGGGCCCTCGGCCGTCGTCGGGGATCACGATGGGCCTCGCCGAAAAGGTTCGGGCCAGGCGCTGGTCGATGTCCCCCGAGGGGAAGGCGGGCTCTGGCGAATTCGGGGGAAGTGGTTGGTTCTTTCCGTCTTTTTTTGCCATAAATGCACCTCCAGCGAGGGGTTCTTTCGGGTCGCCGGAGGCGACTCGAAGAGAGAGCCGCACCTCGGCCCGAAGGGGAGCTTCCGTCGGGGCGGGAAGGGGCGGCCGAAGGGCGATCTTTCCCCGGAGATTATGCCGTTTCGGGGGGATCCTGTCAAAGATCGGGGGGCTCGGGGCGCGGGACCGGAAGGTGAGGGGGGCGGGAAGGCCCCCACAGTAAAAAGTGAAGAGGAGAAAGGAGGGGATCGGAGGTGGCCATGGCAGATCTTCTGGCGTCGGCCCGGGGAGAGCGCCCCGCCGACCTGGTGCTTCGGGGAGCGCGAGTGGCCAACGTCTTCACCCTGGAGTACGAAGAGGTGGACGTGGCGGTGTCGGGGGAGCGGATCGTGGGGGTGGGCCCGGGATACCGGGGGATGCGGGAGGAAGACCTCTCCGGCTTGGTGCTCGTTCCGGGTTTTTTCGATGCTCACTGCCACATCGAAAGCACCATGCTCACTCCGGCGGGCTTTTCGGAGCTGGCGGTGCTTCGGGGTACCACGGCGGTGGGGGCCGATCCCCACGAGATCGCCAACACCTGCGGCCTGGCCGGGGTGGCCTACATGTGGAAAGAGGGGCTGGGGTGCCCCGTGGATATGTTTTTCACGGCGCCTTCCTGTGTCCCCGCCTCCCCCTTCGAGACGTCCCGGGAGACCTTTGACGCAGCGGCGGTGGGAGAGATGTTCTCTCGGGGGTGGTGCGATTCTCTGGGGGAGGTGATGAACTACCCCGCCGTGACGGGGGGAGACCCCTCTCTGTGGGGTATCCTCCAGGCCGCGTCGGGGCGGGTTAAATCGGGTCATGCCCCTCAGTTGTCCGGCCAAGAGCTCGGTGCCTACCTGCTGAGCGGGTGCGACTCGGACCACGAGAGCGTAACCTTGGAAGAGGGGCTGGAAAAGCTCCGCCGGGGCATGGGGATCATGATCCGGGAAGGGGCCACGGAGCATAACCTCGAAGCCTTGGCCCCCCTGGTGAGGGGGCGCCCCGCCCTCTGGGATCGGTGCATGATGGTGAGCGACGACCTGACGGCGCGCTATTTGATGGACCGGGGTCACATGGACGAGAAAATACGCCTCGCCGGGGTCCAGGGGATCGATCCCCTGGGGGCCCTCCGCATGGTTACCCTCACGCCCGCCCGCTATTTTGGCCACCGAGATCGGGGGGGCGTGGCGCCGGGATACCTGGCGGATCTGGTGGCGGTGGGGTCTTTGGAGCGCTGCGACGTGCGGCGGGTTTGGAAGGGCGGCCGTCTGGTGGTCACCGATGGGCGCCTCGTGGGGGGGCCCGTGCCTCGTATGATCCCTCCCAAACCTTTGGGGGAAGTGGTTTCGGTGCCCGAGGAAGGAGCCTTTCGCCTTCCGGTACCTCCGGGGGCCCGGATCCGGGCGATGGGCCTAAGGCCGGGACAGGTGGTGACGGATCATCTGGTCCTGACGCCCTCCATGCGGGACGGAGAGGCCGTGGCGGACCCAGCGCGAGATCTGGCCCTCATGATGGTGCTGGAGAAAAATCGGGGCACGGGGCGTCACGCCCTGGGGTTCGTGAGGGGATTGGGGCTCCAGGAGGGGGCTCTGGGATCTTCGGTGGCCCACGACGCCCACAACTTCGTGGCGGTGGGAATGGACGGCTTGTCGATGCGGACGGCCTTGAAAGCCCTGGTTTCTGCGGGCGGAGGGATCGTGGCCACCCGGGGAGATCGCGTGGAGGCCTTCCTGGAGCTTCCTGTGGGGGGACTCATGAACCCGGGATCTCCGGGGGACGTGGCCCGGGGGCTGGAGAGGGTCGAAGACGCCGCCACCCGCCTGGGGACCTCCCTGCCCCATCCTTTCATGGCGTTGAGTTTCCTATCTCTTTCGGTGATCCCCGAGCTGAAGCTCACCGACCAGGGATACGTGGATCTGGGGCGCGGAGGGATCCAAACGCTCTTCGTGGAATGAGGAAAGGCCCCCACCGGGCCCCATGCCTCGGTTGTCTTCGGGGGGCATGACGACGGGGGAGGGGCGCTGCGGGGGAGGGCGCCGGAGGAATCGGGGCCTTCGGCGAAACTCCCCGGGCACCCGGGGGACGGCGAGACGTTTTATTTCGGTGTTTTGGCCATGGGAGCGCCCACGAAGGGGCGAAGTCCGGAGGAGTTCCGGAAAAAATCCAAAAAGGAGGAATGGCCATGCGAGATTGGCTCGAAAACCGTTTCCAGATCAAGGCGGCGGGCAGTGACATAAAAACCGAAGTTTTAGCGGGAGTCACCACGTTTATGACCATGGCGTACATCATCTTTGTGAACCCGAACATCCTGTCAAACGCGGGCATGCCTCTGGGCCCCCTCATGGTGGCCACCTGTCTGGCGAGCTCCCTGGCCACCTTTTGCATGGCCTTTCTGGCCAACTATCCCATCGCCCTGGCCCCCGGTATGGGGCTCAACGCCTTTTTCGCCTTCGGCGTGGTGCTCGGCATGGGGCTCTCCTGGCAGGTGGCCCTAGCGGCGATCTTCGTGGAGGGGGTGCTTTTCATCATCCTCACCATGACCAAGCTCCGGGAGAGCGTGGTAAATGACATCCCCAAGTCCCTGAAGATCGGCATTTCCACGGGAATAGGTTTTTTCATCGTCTTCATCGGCCTTCAGAACGCCGGGATCATCGTGCGAAATGACGCCGTCCTCGTGGGGCTGGGAAACCTCAAAAGCCCTCCGGTGCTCCTGGCTTTTTTGGGGTTCTTCCTTATGGTGGCGTTGGAAGCCCGTAAGATTCGAGGCTCCATCCTCTGGGGCATCCTGACGGTGTCGGCGGTGGCCATGGCGCTGGGGGTGGTGAAGACCCCCGAGGCCATCGTCTCCCTGCCCCCGTCCCTGGGACCCATCTTCATGAAGATGGACTTTTCCGGCCTGATGAGTCCGAACTTCTGGATCGTCATGTTTTCGTTCTTCTTCGTGGACTTCTTTGACACCGTGGGGACCCTGGTGGGAGTCACCAGTCGGGTGGGAATGCTGGACGCCCAGGGACGCCTTCCCCGGGCCCGGGAGGCCCTGCTTTCCGATGCCATCGGCACGGTGGCCGGGGCGATGTTGGGGACCTCCACGGTGACTTCCTATGTCGAAAGCGCCAGCGGCGTGGAGCAGGGGGGGCGGACGGGGCTCACGGCCCTGGTCACCGCCGTGCTCTTCATGGGGGCCCTGTTCTTCTCCCCTCTGGTGGCGGTGGTGCCCTCCTGCGCCACGGCTCCTGCGCTGGTAATGGTGGGCATCTTCATGATGATGGGATTGAAGGAGCTGGATTTCGGCGATTGGACCGACCTGGTGCCCGCCTGCGTGGCGATCTTCGTCATGCCCCTATCCTACAGCATCGCCCACGGCATCGAGTTTGGCATCGTCTCCTTTGTGGTGCTTAAGATCATCACGGGGCGTCATCGGGACGTGAGCCCTCTGATGGTGGGGCTGGCCTTGCTCTTCGTGGCCAAGGAAGCGTTTTTCTAAAGGCATGAAGGGATATAGGAAGCCTCTGGGTTTTTTCCGTGATTTTTGTGCCTGGAAGGGGTCTGGGGGGCGAAGGGGGCGTCGGAAAACGCCCCGGACATGTGATAGAATGGGCGATCTTTAGATCGGTGGGGGCCGCCTCGGCCCCTCGGGGGGTTTCGGAGGGCGTGGCGGCGATGGGGTTCCTTTGTCATGGGGCTGGCGACGGAAGGGAGGGGATGCCATCCCATGGAGGGAGGCATTTTACGCTTAAAAAATCTGAGGCGTCTTGGAAAGAGGGAAGATCGTGGTGCTAAAAAAGCCTGGATACCGAACGACCGTTCTGGGAGTGTTGCTGTTGGTTCTGTCGGCCTTTCTTTCGTCGGGCTGCGGCTCGTCGGAATCATCTAGGGGAGGGGTCCCTTCGGGGTATCCCATTGACTCTCGGGTGGCGACGACGGTCGTTCGGACCGTGGTTCCCGATGAGATCTACCAGAGCGCGGACAAAATTTTCCCCTACGAGGTGCCTAGATACGCTGAAAACGGCTATGGGGCGTGGCACTACGGCCCCGGGGCGCCCCTGACCAAGCGCCTTGACCTCATGCCGACGGGATATCAAGATGGGGCTGCCGTCCCTGGAGGGCGGTTGCTCCACTTCTTTACCATTACCGACGTTCACATCTCCGACAAAGAATCCCCCAGCCAGGCCATCTACTATGGCTACAAAGGGGGCCTCTCTTCGGCCTACTCCCCGGTGATGCTGTGCACGACCCAGGTCTTGGACGCCGTGGTGCAAACGGCCAACGCCCTACACGGCCAGAAGCCCTTCGACTTTGCCCTGTCCCTGGGGGATATCTGCAACAACACCCAGTACAACGAACTCCGTTGGTATATCGATGTCCTCGACGGAGGCGCCATCAACCCCGATTCCGGGGTGAAAGACGACCCGGTGCCAGGGCCCCTGAACGACTACCAGGACCCCTACCGGGCTCCGGGGCTTATCCCGTCGATCCCCTGGTACCAGACCCTGGGAAACCACGATCACTTCTGGATCGGGTCTTCTCCAGTGAACGATTATCTCCGTCAGATCTACACGGGAGACACCGTGATGGCCCTGGGAACCTGGCAGGAGGTGTTTTACCTGCCCGAGGGCGTCACTAAGCGGGATTACTACATGGGGGCCATCGATGGCCGAACGGTGGATGGCACGGTCTTCGGCGCCGGAGCCTCGCGGGATTTCGCCACCGCCCCGAAGATCCCGGCCGCCGACGGGAACCGCCGTTCCCTCCTGAGGAGGGAGTGGCTGGCCGAGTTCTTCAAAACCACGGGGAACCCCGTGGGGCACGGATTTCCCCGGTCCTCCATCGAAACGGGATTTGCCTGCTATAGCTTCGAACCCCGGCCGGACGTCCCCCTCAAGGTCATCGTACTGGACGACACCCAGAGGGAAGACGACGTCTTTGACCAGGGCTACGGGCACGGCTCCCTGGATAAGGAGCGCTACGACTGGCTGGTAAAGGAGCTGGACGAAGGGCAGGCCCAAGGAAAGCTCATGGTCATCGCGGCCCATATTCCCATCGGGGTGTGCCCCCCGGGGGCCCTGGACGGGTGGTGGGCCAAGGCTTATATCTCCGAGGACCAGCTTTTCGCCACGCTCCACAAGTACCCGAACCTCCTCCTTTGGCTGGCGGGACATCGCCATGTCAACGCCATCACCGCCTTTCCTTCCCCCGACCCGAACCATCCGGAGCTCGGTTTCTGGCAGGTGGAGACGGCGTCCCTGAGGGATTTTCCACAGCAGTTTAGGACCTTCGAAGTGGTCTGTAACAGCGACCGCACCGTCTCGGTCTTGGCCACCGCTGTGGATCCCGCCGTTCGGGAAGGAACCCCGGCCGCCCTGTCGCGCACCTATGGCGTGGCGGCTCAGCAGCTTTTTAAAAACGATCTCCCCTACCTTCCCACGGGGGTTTCCAACGCGGAACTGGTCAAACCCCTGAGCCCGGCCATGCAGGCCAAGCTGGCGCCCTGGAGCGATCTTCAGGGAAAATAAACCCCATGGCCCAAGAGCCCCCCGGAGAAAGGGAGGACCGGTGGCAAAGTAAATAGCGAGCCGGGGCCCTGAAGGGGCCCCGGCTTTGTGCGTCGTCGCGGGCGCAGAAAGGTTGACGAAGAGGCCTTTGCCCGGGGTCTTTTGAGTCTTCCGGGGGACCTTTTCCAGAAGTCGGAAGGGTCCTTAGGGCCTTTCGTCCGGTCGGGGCCGGGGGGAGGGAGACCCTGGGCGGTCCATCGAAAGGGTCTCCTCTTTAGGCGGGGGCGAAGGCGCCCCGGTCCAGGGCACGATGGCCCCGGAGGGGGGCACGACGGGGGCGGGGGGCCCCATGGGCTGGGGGGCTTGAGTTCCGGGGGCGGCGGTGCCGGTCCAG
>CALMLW010000018.1 GCA_937868015.1 uncultured Synergistaceae bacterium
GCAAACCGTGGCGGCCTACGCGGACCAATACGACGACCTCCTCCAGGAAATGTTTGCCTAGGGGATCGGCCGTCGGGGAGCGAAAAAGAAGGAGGATCTCACCATGAGCACCCTGTCCATCGGCCTCGGCGCCCTCATCGCCGCAGGAGGAGCCTACCTTGCCTTCGTTCAGAAGAAAAAAGCGGAGGAAAAAATAACCGAGCTAAAATTCATAAAGTCCTCTTCCCTGGCCGAAATCCGCGACACCTGGCGGGCCCTCGTCGACCAGAACCTGGGAGGGAATTATCGAGAGTTCATCAAAACCAATGGTCAGGCCGCCACCGACGGCGAACAGCTCTCCCCCTACGGCCATGTGGACTGTGCCTATTACGTGGCCACCGTGGAGCGGGAGTACGAAAAAGACGAAACTACCACCGACAAAGACGGCAAAACCACCCGCAAGACCACCCGGGGCTCCGAGGTGATCTCCTCCCAAAAAAGCCCCGCCCCGGTCTACGTCGCGGAGGGAGACGTGCGCATCGCCCTGGACCTCGACGGCGCCGCCGTGGACTACAAAGACGGATGCGATCGCTTCGAGCCCTACGAGAACACCCGCACCTACTCGTTCTTCGGCGTGCCTTTCACCCTTCCCCCCTCCTCTTCCGTCCGCACCCTGGGCTTCAGGTACAAAGAAAAAGTCATTCCCGCCGGGCACCCCCTCCACGTGGTGGGAGAGGTGCGCGACTCCTCGGGGTCGCTTCGCATAGGCAAGCCCACGGGGAAGGACAAGCCCTTCGTCGTGTCGGTGAAATCCGGAGAGTCCGTGGTACAGGACCGCGAGAGCAGCGCCAAGACCACCTTCTACCTGGGGATCGCCCTGATGGCGGTGGGCGTGGCCGTGGCGATTTTCATAAAATAGGGGCCGGAGCGCCCCAAGAATCCGGAGAAAGGGCCCCTCCCCCCGGGGAGTGGGGTCGCGCCCCGAGTGGTATAATATCCCCAGGCGTACCCCTCGAGGCCAGGGGCCAATTTTTTCAAAGAGGAGGCGTTGTCATGAGGGTATTGAAGTATATGGTGCTGGTGAGTGTATTGACGGGAGTGCTTTTGGGGTTGGCCGCCGGGGCGGGGGCCGCCACGGTCCAGGAGATCAAAGACCGGGGAGTGCTCCGGGTCGCCGCAGAAGAAGAGGATCTGGAGCCCTTTGATTTCGTCCAGGATGGGGTCCGCGTCGGCCTCGAAGTGGACCTGGTCCAGATGGTGGCGGACAAGCTCGGCGTCAAGGCAGAGTTCGTCCGAGTCCCCTGGGATAACGGCGTCACCCTGTGCTGGGATCCCGCCTACCCCTGGGACAAGTTCGACATGGCGGCTTCTTCCATCTCCATGAATAGCGCCCGGGCCGAGGTCTGCGACTTCTCCGAGTGGTACATCACCACGGGGCAGATGCTCCTGGTGCGCGCCGACAGCGGGTACAAATCCCTGGAGGACTTGAAGGACAAGAAAATCGCCTGTCTGGCGGGGTCCACCATAGAGGACGTCACCAAGGCCAACTTCCCGGCGGAAAACGCCCTTGCCCTGCCGACCTACGATGCGATGATCGACGCCGTGAGATCCAAGAAGGCCGACGCCGCCGTGTACGACGGCCCCCAAATAATCCTCCTCGCCAAGAAGGATCCCACCTTCGTGGTGCTCGAAGACCTGCTCGCCAAAGATCGCTACGGCGTGGCCCTGCCCAAGGGTTCGGACCTCAAGGCCGTGGTGGACGAGGTGATCCTGGAACATCGCAAGGCCCTTTACGATAAGTGGATGAAATAGTTCCTTAAGGCCCACCGCCACCGAGGGTAAAGCGCCTGCGGTCCCGTTCCGAAAGAGGGCTTTCGGCCCGCCCCTCCCCGGGGTCGGGACCGCGCCCCATTTCTCCCTTGAATAGGGGAAATCCCCCTTTCCCCGGAAGGGTAAAAGCGCTATCCTAAGCCCCATCAAGGCTTTCACGGAAACGCCCCCATGGGGCGCCGCACGAGATCGAGATAAGGAGGCTTCGTCGTGCAGAAGAGAAAGGTCGTAGAAAACGTCTTTTGGATGGGAGCTCAGGATTGGGACCGCCGCCTTTTTGACTCCCTCATTCCCCTGCCGGACGGCACGAGCTACAACGCCTACCTGGTACGGGGCAGCGAGAAGACCGCGCTCCTGGACACGGTGGAACCCATCATGGTGGACAAGCTGATGGCCCAACTGAAGGACGTGGAGAAGATCGACTACATCGTCTCCCACCACGCCGAACAGGACCACTCGGGGTCCATCCCCCAGGTGCTCGCGAAATACCCCGGGGCCAAGGTCCTGGTGACCCCCAAGGCCAAGGGCATGCTCATGGACTTTTTGGACCTCCCCGAGGAGGCCCTGGTGACGGTGGAAGACGGCGAAACCCTCTCCCTGGGGGGGAAGACCCTCAAATTTATTCACACCCCCTGGGTCCACTGGCCGGAGACCATGGTGACCTATATGGAGGAAGACCGAATCCTCTTCAGCTGCGACTTCTACGGCTCCCACATCGCCTCCTCCGACCTCTTCGTCACGGACCAGGGACGGGTTCTCGAGGCCGCCAAGCGCTACTTCGCCGAAATAATGATGCCCTTCCGGAGCATCATCACCAAAAACATCGAAAAGCTCCAGGGGTACGACATCCGGATGATCGCCCCGAGCCACGGCCAGGTCTACGACCACCCGGAATGGATCATGGAGGCCTACCGCGACTGGGTCCTGGGGGGGCCTCACAACCTGGTGGTCCTCCCCTACGTGTCCATGCATGAAAGCACCCAGCATATGGTGGACCACCTCCTCTCCCGCCTGGTGGAGCGGGGGGTGCGCGTCGAACCCTTCAACCTCGCCGTCACCGACATCGGCAAGCTCGCCATGGCCCTGGTGGACGCCGCCACAGTGGTGGTGGGCTCTCCCACCGTCCTGGTGGGGCCCCACCCCGCCGCCGCCTACGCCACCCTGCTGGCCAACGCCCTGAAGCCCAAGGCCAAATATCTTTCCGTCGTCGGATCGTACGGGTGGGGAGGAAAGATGGTGGAAAGCCTCGCGGCCATGATCCCGAATCTCCGCGTCGAGGTGCTGGATCCCGTGATCTGCCGGGGGCTCCCCCGGGAGAAGGATTTCCAGGCCCTGGACCGCCTCGCCGACACCATCGCCGAAAAGCACCGGGAAAACGGCTTCCGCTGAGGTCGCCCCAGGTCACCAAGGGGGGCGGCGATGGATATCCAGCTGAAGCGCGTCTACGATCCCGTCGAAAAAAGCGACGGGGTGCGGGTTCTGGTGGACGGTTGGTGGCCCCGAGGCATGACCAAGGAGCGCCTTCGGGCGGATCTGTGGCTCCGGGAGGCCGCCCCCAGCGTCGCCCTTCGGACCTGGTTTCACCGCGACCGATCCCGGTGGGAAGAGTTTCGGGATCGATATTGGGCCGAGCTGGACGGGAGCCCCGCCGTGGGAGAACATCTTCGGGACCTGGCGTCCCGAGGGCGGGTGACGCTGCTTTTTTCCGCCCGGGACCCCCAGCACAACCAGGCGATGGCCCTGAGGGATTACCTCCTTTCCTCCCCCCGAAAGGCCCCTTAGGATCGACGGACTCCGGTTCGGAATCTGGGACAGGACATCTTCACATATAACAAATTCACCCAAGGAGGATCATGACCCATGAAGACCATCCACGCCCCCACGGCCCCCGGATCGCCCAATCCCCACGGCGTCAAGGCGAGCATGATCTACAACGCGGAAAGCGCTCAGGCGGTGCACATCACCTTGGAACCCGGCGAGGCGCTAAAAAAGCACATCACCCCGGTGGACGTGTTTTTCTACGTGCTGGAGGGAACGGGAGTGGTGGAAATAGGGGACGAAAAACAAGAGGTGGGCAAAGACACGCTCATCGAAAGCCCGGCGAAGATCCCCCATTGCTGGTACAACGAAAGCGGCGGCGTGCTCCGGATCCTGGTGGTCAAGGCCCCCCGCCCCACAGAAAGCACCCGGCTGCTCTAAAGACAAAAGGAGCTACCTGAAAGCGAAGCTAAATCGCCCCGGCCCCGGCATATGCCGGGGCCGGGGCGATGGATCTTGCGCAAAAAAGGACCCTACTTCCTCCGAGAAGGCGTCGTGCCCGCCGCCGGGCGGGGCTTTGGTGAGACCCCGGAAGCTGCCGGGCGGGGCTTCGACACGGCTCCGGAAGCCGCCGGGCGAGACGGCGCCGCCGCCAGGGCCGCCCGGGGGATGGCGGACTCCTCCGTGCGGAAGATCGCCACCAGGCCGTTCAGATCCGACGCCAGGTGGGTCAACTCCTCCGCATTTTCCGCCACCTTCTCCGCCGCGTGGGCCACCTCTTCCATGTCCTGCTTGGCCGCCGCCGCCGCATTGGCCCCCGTGGCCACCTTCTGGGACATGTCCTGCACAGACGAGGCGATCTCTTCGCTGGAGGCCGCCTGCTCCTCCGACACCGCCGCCAGGTCCTGAGTGGAGCCCGCGATGGCCCGGAGGGCCTCGATCATCTTCCGGATCTTTCCCTCGGTGTCTTTGGCCAAAACGCTCGATTCCTGGGATTCTTCGGCGTTCTTGTGGGAGGCCGCGAGGACCTCGTCCAGGTCCTTGGTGATGGCCCCGGCCAGGTCGGCGATGCTCCGGGCAGCCACGTTCGACTCCTCGGCAAGCTTGCGCACCTCCTCGGCCACCACGGCAAATCCCCGGCCCGCCTCCCCGGCCCGGGCCGCCTCAATGGCGGCGTTCAACGCCAGGAGGTTGGTCTGGTCCGCAATGCCTCCGATCTGGGACACGAAGCTCTGGATCTGCCGGGCCCTCTCGCCGAGGACCTTCACGGCCCCCGCCGATTCCTGGGCGTCGTGGGCAATGCCGTCGATGCTCGACACCATCCGCCGCACGGCCTCCACCCCGTCTTCGCCGATCCTCTGGGCCTCTTCCACCTGGCCCGCGATGTCGGTGCCCTTCTGGGCTGTGGACTGGGCTCCGGCGGCCACTTCTTCCACCGAGGCGTTGATCTCTTCCGTGCCAGCGGCGAGGCCCTCCATCTGGGCACTCACTTCGTCGGCCCGGCCTCCGGCTTCATGAACGCTGGCGTTGGCCTCTTCGGACAGGGCAGCCAGCTCTCCCGAGCGTTCCCCCAAGAGACGAGCCCCTGAGGCGATGCGCCCCACGGTGTGACGCAGGGTCTCCCCCATCTTGGCCAGGGCCTGGGCCACCTGGGCCACCTCGTCTTTGCCCTCCGCATCGAAGCTCACCGTGAGATCTCCTTCGGCGAAGCGCCCCACGCCCTCCCGAAGGCGCCCCAGGGGAGCGGCCACGAGGTGCGCCACGAAAAAGCCCAGCACCCCCAAGACCACCACGGAACCCACGAGGATGGCGAGCATCCACTGGGCGTCGCGGTCCCCCTGGGCGATCAGGGCTTCGCTCGTCTCCTTGGCAAGCTTTTCGTTGAACTCGGCGAGGGCCACCAGCTCGTCGTTGTACTTCTCCAGAAGGCCCTCGAACCCGCCGTGGATGTACTCCTCCCATGCTTCGGCGTCCTTGCCCCCCATGGCGTGGGCGATGATCTTCTGGGACGCCTCCCGGTAGGTCGCCAGGGTATCCTTGGCCCGGGCCAGATGATCCGTCTCGAAGGGAAGGAGCACAGTATTACCATAGACCCGGAGATCCTCGTCCGTGATGGCCCGCCTTCTTTCAATGTCTTCTAGCCGAGCGGCGGATATGCCCGGGTCCTCCGTGAGCATGAGGGCCAGGATGTTCGCCTGCACCCCTCGGACGTGACTCCGAGAATCGTTGATCGTCTGGATCGCCACGACGCGGTTTTCGTAGAGGTCTTTTAGGGCCGCCGTAGCGGCGGCGCTCGAGGAGTAGCCGATATACCCTACCGCCGCCAGGAGAAGGGCCATGAGCCCCACCAGGAGAAATATTTTTGCCCGCGTGGAAATGTTTCGTCCGATCGCCATGAGCTCGCTTCCCCTTTCTGCCGTCTTTAGAAGTCTTCCCTCGTCCTCTCCTAAAAAGTCCGCCCCCTTTCGCGATCCCGGGGGGGCGCTTTAGGCCCCTTCGGACGACTTCGACTTTCTCCCAATCCCTAAAAACCCACCGTGCCATTGTACCACGCACAAAAAGCGCCCTTCAAGGGAGGATCCCCTTAGATGTGACCAGCCTGTGGTATTGTCATTCCTGAACGGGACGTGGATAATGTCCATCA
>CALMLW010000019.1 GCA_937868015.1 uncultured Synergistaceae bacterium
GGGTGGGAAAGATCTTCGCCCCGCTGGGATACGCCAACGTCCACACCCGGGTGGGGGACGGGTACTTCGGATGGCCCGAGGTGGAGGAGGGCTTCGACGTCATCATGCTCACCTGCGCCGCCCAGTACGCCTCCCCCGAGCTCCTGAAGCAGCTCAAGCCCGGAGGAAAGCTCATCATCCCCATCGGTCAGCCCTTTAAGAAGGGGCAGTTTCTCTACGTCTTCACCAAGGACGCGGAGGGCAAGGTGCGCTCGAAAAAGGACATGGGGGTGTACTTCATCCCCATGACGGGAGAAATCCAAAAGCGCAAGCAGGAAAAGCAATAAGAGGAACCACAAGGTCAGGGGAAGAAAGCTTTCCGAAAGGCATGTTTTTGCATCGAAACAAGAGAAAACGATACACCACACTGTAGGGGCGAGCGTATTTTTCGCCCCTACAACCAGTAGAGGGATTTCCTCGAAAGCATCGGCAGGAAACGCGACGTGCAAAAGATCAGCTCCGAAGCGGTTCCTCCGGCATGGGCGCGGCGGGAAGAGCTTCTTCCCGCTTCTCCGCCGCGATCTCCCGGATGCGGTCCCCCGTGATAGCCTCCCGGCTTATGAGCTCTTCCGCCACGGCGTCGAGGACGCTCCGGTGCTCCCGGAGCACCTCCAGGGCCCGATCCTGGGCGGAGGTCACCAGGGCGCGGATCTCCCCGTCGATGATCTCCACGGTTTCGGGGCTCAGGTCGGTCCGGCTGGCCACCCCTCCCCCCAGATAGGCCCCCGCAGCGGCGGCGTAGCGCACGGGACCCAGCCGGGGCGACATGCCAAACTCCGTCACCATGCGCCGGGCGAGCTCCGTCACCCGCTCCAAGTCGTTGGAGGCCCCCGTGGTGGCCTCGCCGAAGACCAAAAGCTCCGCCGCCCGTCCGCCGAGCATCACCGCCATGCGGGAACGGAGCTCCTCCTCCCCCAGGAGAAACTTGTCCTCCTCGGGCATCTGGAGCGTGTACCCCAGGGCCCCCTTGGCCGTGGGGATGATGCTCACCTTGTGCACGGTGTCCGCATGGGGAAGGTAGCACGCCGCCAGGGCATGCCCTCCCTCGTGGTAGGCCACCTTGCGCCGCACGTCCTCCTGAAGAGGGGTCTTCCGCTGCAACCCCGCCACCACCCGTTCGATGGCCAAATCGAAATCCCCCATGGAGATCTTCTCCGCGTTGCGCCGCACCGCCAGCAGGGACGCCTCGTTGGCGATGTTCGCCAGATCGGCGCCGGAAAATCCCGGGGTCACCTTGGCCAGGCGCTCCAGATGGACATCCTCCGCCAGGGGCATGTCCTTGGTGTGGATCTTGAGGATGTCCAGCCGCCCCGTCTCCGTGGGGAGCACCACCTGGACCTGACGGTCGAAGCGCCCGGGGCGGAGCAGGGCGGGATCGAGGATTTCCGGCCGGTTGGTGGCCGCCATGATGACCACCCCGGTGTTGGGGGCGAAGCCGTCCATCTCCGCCAGAAGCTGGTTCAGGGTGTTTTCCCGCTCGCTATTGCCGCCGAAGGCCGCCACGGTGCTCCGGGCCTGGCCGATGGCGTCGATCTCGTCGATGAAGATGATGCAGGGGGCCTTCTTCTTGGCCTGTTCGAAGAGATCCCGCACCCGGGAGGCCCCCACCCCCACGAACATCTCCACGAAGCTGGACCCCGTGAGGTAGAAGAAGGGCACCCCCGCCTCTCCCGCCGTGGCCTTGGCCAGGAGGGTCTTTCCCGTCCCCGGAGGCCCCACCAGGAGAATTCCCTTGGGAAGTTTGGCCCCCAGACGGCTGAAGTGCGAAGGGTCTTTGAGGAATTCGATGATCTCCCGGAGCTCCACCTCCGCCTCCCCCACCCCTCCCACGTCGGCGAAGGTGATGCCCGTGATCTCTCCGTGAATTTCCTGGGCCTTGCTCTTGCCCACGGACATGAAGCTCATGCCCCCTCCGTCCCCCATGCGCCGGTAGAAGATGTACCAGATGAGTAGCAGGGGAAGAAAGGGGAGCACCCATCCCAGAAGGACCTCCAGGGCGCTGCGGGTCTGGTTTTGGGCCTCGAAGGGCACCCGGGCCTCCAAGAGTCGGGATATGAGCTCCCCATCTTCCACGCGCACGACGTTGCGTACGTGGGCCTTGCCTCCGTCGCTTCGCACCTCGTAGATGAGGCGGTCGGCGGTGACGGTGACTCCCTTCACGTCGCCACTGGCTAAGTTTTGCAGGAACGTGCTGTAGGGCACCTCGGTCTCGCTCAGGAGCATGGGACGAAAGACCAGGTCGTTAAAGAGCCACACCATGAAGAGGGCCCCCACCATGTACCAGGCGGAAA
>CALMLW010000020.1 GCA_937868015.1 uncultured Synergistaceae bacterium
TGAGGGAAAAAAGGAGCAGCAAGAACGAAGGGTGCCACACCGCCGTCCCCAGGGTTGCGGCGTGGCGCAGGATCACCCCAAAAGAGGGTGCCCCGGCCTGGAGCCCCAGTGCCAGGGTGAAGACGAGGAACGCGGGTTCCAGCAGGGCGGAGATCGTCATCTCCCGACTCGATCCCATGCCTCCGAAGGTGCTCCCAGGGTCCATCCCCCCCAGGGCCAGGAAAAACCTCCCCAGGGCCAAAAGGGAAATGACCAGAAACACGTCCCCGGGGAATTCCGCTCCCCCGGCCCAGGGCAACAGAGGCACCAGGGCCGCCGCCGCCACCGACGATCCGAAGACCACGAAGGGGGCGGCGAAAAAGACCCAGGAGGCTCGATCCGAAATCACCATGTCCTTGCGAAAGAGCTTTCGGAGATCTCGGTACTCCTGGAACAGGGACGGCCCTTGACGCTTTTGGACGAAGGCCTTGATCTTGCGGATCACCCCCCCGGGGAGGGGGGCCAGGGCGAGAACGAGGGCCAGATGTAACACTAACTCCATCAACGTTCGCATGCGAAGTCTCCTTCCGGCGTGCGCGCGAAGTCCCTTGAAAGGCGATGGCGGGGCCACATACGATGGCGGGCGCTAGGCGATGCGGGCGTAGAGGAGGAGCGCCAGCAGGGTGACAAAAATATACACCAAATACAGGTGAATGCTCCCGGTTTGGATAAACCCCCGGGCCAGGCGAGAGAGGCGGGAGGCCCGGTCCATCACCGGGAGGTAGAGGCGGCTCTCGAAGAGGCGCTCCGTGCGCGTCGTGTATCGCACCCCCCGGGGGTGATAGGGGGAAGGCCCCGGTACGACGGAGAGCTCCCTGGTGGGACGAAAGAGGGCGCGAAAGACGATGACCAAGGGGTTGGCGAACCCCCGGGCGGAGTACTGCATGCGAGGGCTGAGGGTGCCGTACCCGCAGTCCCAGGTGCCGTACCGGCGGATCTCCGGATGGCGTATCGTCTTCCACAG
>CALMLW010000021.1 GCA_937868015.1 uncultured Synergistaceae bacterium
TTCCCCAGCCGTCATACCAGGAAGCGGCCCGCACGGAGACCACCCGGGGGTCTTCGCCCCGGGCCCGGTCGGTGATCTCGGCGGCCCGGGCAAAGCGGTCGGCGGGGGAAAGGGCCTCCAGGGCCGGATCCTCCATTTCCAGGGCGTCACACGCCCCCAAGGGGCCTTCATAGAGGCCCACCGCTTCGTCCGCCGTGCTATCCCGGGCGTTGGCCAGGCTCCAGGACACCAGGCAGGAGCGCATGGCGGGGTCGAAGCCGTTGATGAAGGCCACTCCCTGGCGCCCATCCCCCAGGATGGTGCGCAATCCCACGCCGCAGGAGACCCCCCGGGATCGTTCCTCCTCCTCGCCGTCGCGGAGCACCAGGGAAGTTCCCGCCCCGGCGGTGAAGAGCAGGTCGGCCTGGGCCGCCCCTTGGGCCACCGCCTGAGTCAGGCAGTCCGCAGCCCAGGATTCCACCTCCGGGGCCCGGGGAAGGCTCGCCGACCTCACCCTCGCCCCACTTCCTCCCGCACGATGGCGGCGGCGGCGCGGACTTCGTCCCGGGAGACATCCCCGTGGGTCACGAAACGCGCCACGCGGGGGCCCATGGTGCCGAAGAGCACCCCCCGTTCTCGGCATCGGCGGAGGATTTCCTCCGTCCGGGATCCATCTCCGGGGAGCTCCACGAAGACCATGTTGGTGGGGTAGGGGTTGGGGCAGACGGCAAGCCCTCCCTCCTGCAGCAGGGAGGCCATCATTCGGGCGTTTTCGTGGTCTTCCCCCAGGCGGCCGATCATGGTGTCGAGGGCCACGATCCCCGCCGCCGCCAGCACCCCCGACTGGCGCATGCCGCCCCCCAGGGCCTTGCGCCAGTGCCGGGCCCGGTCGATGAAGGCCCGGCTCCCGCAGAGCATGGACCCCACCGGGGCCCCCAGTCCCTTGGAGAGGCAGAACTGCACCGAGTCCACCTCCGTCGTGTAGGCCCGCACGTCCACGCCGTGAAAGGCGGCGGCGTTAA
>CALMLW010000022.1 GCA_937868015.1 uncultured Synergistaceae bacterium
TCGGTGTCGAAATCGCCGCACCGGGGGGAGGGGAAGGTCCCCTCCCAGGCCAAAAACCCCCGGCCGCTGAGGTCCACCGCCGCCAGGACCAGGGTGCCATCCATGGGAAGCATGCATTCGCCGTACCGCCTTCGCGGGGGTCCGGATTGCAGCTCCTGGAGGAGGGCCTGCCCCAGGGCGATCCCCACGTCCTCGGTGAGGTGATGGGCGTCCACGGCCAGATCTCCCGAGGCCGCGAGGCGCACCTGCCACCCCGCGTGGTGGGCCAGCAGGGTGATCATGTGGTTAAGAAAGCCGCAGGGCGTTTCGATGACCCCATCGCCGGGGGCCAGCTCCAAGGAGAGCTCCACGGAGGTCTCTCGGGTGATGCGCTTGACGTGATTCAAAAGAATCCTCCTCGTCCGGGCGCCTCAGGCGCCCCGTCGTCGGCCCTTTAAGGGTTTTTATCAGCGTTTTCTGTGCGTTTCCATCGCCCGAACCAAGGGGGCGATGAGGTCCCACCGCAGGCGGGCGCTCCGGGGGCTGGCCACCATGCGCAGGGATACGGGGCCCACGTCCTCCAGCACCACCAGGCCGTTGGCCCGCAGGGTGGAGCCGGTCTGGACGATGTCCAGGATGCAGTCGGCCATGGCCAGGCGAGGGGCCAGCTCGATGGAGCCGTGGAGGGGGACGATCTCCACCTGGGTGCCCCGGGCGGAGAAGTGCCCCTCGGCGATGCGGGGGTACTTGGTGGCCACCCGCAACCCCTGGCGACGATTTCCCGCCCCGGAAAAGAGGGCCGAGATGGCGGGGGGGCCCGCCACCGCCAGACGACATCGGCCATACCCCGTATCCCCCAGCTCCACCAGGGGCGCCCCCGATTCCCGCAAAACGTCGCTTCCCGCCAGGGCAAGGTCGGCGGCGCCCCAGAGGACGTAGACGGGGACGTCGGTGGGCTTTGCCAAGAGGTAGCGCATGGTGCCTTCTTCCACCACCAGGTCCCGTCCCCCCTGCCCCAGGGCCTCGGTGGGGAGTCCCAGGTTTTTGAGCAGCGTCCGGGCTTCTTCCATCACCCTTCCGGTGGGCAGGGCCACGGTCAGCATGATCCATCCTCCCCTTGATCTTCCGGTTTGGCCAGCCATCGTTCCAGGGGCACCGTGTGGGAGTTCCGGAGGAAGGTGACGCTCTCCGCCGCCCCATCCACCCACCAGCGAAACTTCTTGATCCGGGCCAGGGACCGAGAGGCCGTCGCGTCCTCGATCCAGCTCAGCTCCACGGTCCATCCCCGGCCCACGAGGAGCTCCGCCACTTTCATGGTGTGGGCCGAGGTGCCGGAGCCCCCCCATACCATCACGCCGGGGCGCCCCTCTTTCTTTTCCAAGGTAGCCTCCGCCAGGGCTTCCAGGTCCAGGGCCACCCCCAGGGCCTGCCCCAGCAGGCCGTGGGATGCCAGCAGGCCGTCGTAGCGCCCCCCACCCCCCAGGGGACGTCCTCCGCAGGGGGCGTAGATCTCGAACACCGGGCCGCTGTAGTACCCCAACTCCCGGAAGAGGGCCAGGTCGAAGCGAAGGTCCGCCCCGCACTCCAGGGATTCGAGGGTTTCGGCCAAAAAATGCAGCGGGGCGACCCGGGAGGGGGCGACCCCGAGGCGGACGGCCCGGTCCAGCACCGTGCGGTCCCCCTTGAGCCAGGGGAGCTCCTCCAGCAGGGGGCGCCTCTCGGCGGGGAGCTCGGCCCGGGCCATGATCCCTTGGTAGGTCGTGAGGTCCTGGCGCCGCAGGGCCTCCCCTAAAGCGGCTCCGATGGGGGCGGGGAGGGCCTCCAGGGCCTCTTCCACCAGCGTCACGTCCCCCAGCACCGCCGTACACCCCGTCGCCCCCATGCGCGCCAGGGATCGCATGAGGAGGGCCAGGAGCTCCGCATCGGCCCCATGCCCCTCCCACCCCAGGAGCTCCGCCCCCACTTGGAAGCGCTCCAGGGGCTCGCCGGAGTCCCCCGGAATCCGATACACCCGGTCGGCGTAGCAAAGGCGCAAGGGGCGCTCGTGGGGCTCGTGATGGGCCACCAGATGGGCCACCGCCGCCAGGGTGAGATCCCCCCGGAGGCAGCACGGTTCTCCTCCGGGGGAGAGGAGCGTCACCAGGCGCCGCCGAAAAGCAGGGGTCACCCGGGGCCAGACATCCTCCAGGGACTGGAGCCCCGAGGGGAAAAAGAGGCGATAGCCGAAGCTCCTAAAGACGTCGAGGAAGGTGTCCCGGGCCCCCGCCATGGCCTCGGCGCGCCCCCCCCCCACCGTACGACACCCCGGAAGCGCCCGGATCACGGCTTCCTCCGGGCCGAAAGGGCCGCGCCGTGGGCCGAAAGCCCCTCCGCCGCCGCCA
>CALMLW010000023.1 GCA_937868015.1 uncultured Synergistaceae bacterium
CCCCTCCTCGGCTCCCCCGACCAGGGGAGCCGAGGAGGGGAGAGCCCCTTGGCCTCGGAGGACTTCCCGCCGGAGGCGGGGCTTTCCCCAGACCTTTCCCCGGAGGACGCCCCGGAGGTTCCCGGGGAGCCCCCCTCCGGGGGAGAAAATCAGGGAGGTTGATGGCTTGATGCGGCAAAACGACCCTTCCGACCCGGTGGTCCGGGTGCGGGCCTTTCTCGAACGGGCGGGATACAGGGGGTCCATTCACGAGACGGAAGACACCATCTTCACCGTGGAAGACGCCTCCCGGGCGGTGGGGGCTCCGCCGGAAGAGATATTGAAGAGCCTGGTGCTGATGGTGGATGGCGCTCCGGTGCTGGCACTCCTGTCGGGGGTGAACCGGGTGGACCTTCGGAAGGTGCAGCGCCTCCGGGGGGCCCGCAAGGTGAAGATGGCCGATGCGGAATGGGTCTTCTCCTACTCGGGCTTTCGGATCGGAGGAGTCCCCCCCGTGGGGTATCCGGAGCAGCTCCCCGCCCTGCTGGACGAAGACCTTTACCGGCACGCCGTGGTGTGGGCCGCTGCGGGCACGGACCACGCCTTCTTCCCCGTGCCCCCCGGAGAATTGGAACGCCTCACCGGCGGCCAGCGGGCGGACATCCGCAAAGAGAACGTCTAAAAGATCCCCTTCGCCCCGCACAAGGGCTTGCGCAGGGGGTGGAGGGCTCCCTCCGGGAAGCGTTTCGTCCCCCGAAGGTTTTTTTGCCCTTACCCCGTCGGTCATGAGGAGGTTTTTGCCATGGACTGGGGCCTTGCCCTGGCGTTGGGACTTAGCCTTTCCCTGGACGCCTTTGCCGTCTCCTGCGCCATCCCCTTCGCCGTGCCCCAGATTTCCTGGCCCCAGGCGCTGCGGGTGGCGGGGACCTTTGGGATCTTTCAGGCCCTCATGCCCCTGGCGGGGTGGATGGCGGCGGATCTGGCGGCGGACCTCATCGCCCCCGTGGATCACTGGGTGGCCTTTGGACTTCTATCCCTGGTGGGGGGACGCATGATCGGGGAGGGATGGGCCAAGATGCGGTCCCCCGGCCGATGTCAGACCCTCTCGGGGGACCCCACCCGGGGTAGGCGCCTTCTAGCCCTGGCGGTGGGCACGAGCATCGATGCCCTGGCGGTGGGGGTGAGCTTCATCGGGCTCCGCATCGCCGTGTACCGCACGGTGACCGTCATCGGCATGGTGACCTTTCTCACCTGCATGGCGGGGCTCCTGGCCTCGAAGCGCCTATGCGGCGAAGGAGGAGGACGCTGGGAGATCGTCGGAGGAGGGGTACTGGTGGCCATGGGCATCAAGATCCTCGGGGATCACCTGGGGTTCTTCTAGGAAATTCCATAAAAAAGCATGAGAAGCGACGTAAGGGAGTTGATGGAGTGCGAAGGCTGGGACGGGCGACGACGATGTGGGGAACGATCCTCGGATTTTTGGTGGCGGTGGGCGTCGCGGGGGGCCCGGCGGAGGCCCAGGGGATCCCGATCCATCGGGACCGAGGCATGGAAGTCTTTCTGGTGGCTTGCGACGGAAGCACCGATCCGGCGAGCGCCACTGTGCTGGTCGATCTGAAAAGCGACGAACTGCGGCGCGAGGCGGCGGCCCAGCTGGAGGCCCTGGACCGCGCCCCCGAGGAGGCCTCGACGGTGGCGCGGCGCGTGACCACCTTCCTCTTTGGCGCCGAGGGAAAGCGATGGCGGATTCAGCGGGAGACCTTCCTGGGCGATGGGGGAAAGAAACTGGCCGAGACGGAAGATCGGGGGGAGGGCCCCTGGGCCGACATGAAACCCGGAAGCCTTCCCGACCAGATCTGGCGCGCGGTGGAAACCATGAAAAAAAATGGAGTAAAATGGGCCGTCCCCCCGGCACTCTACCTGCCCTCCGGGGAGATCCCGGGCCGAAGCCCTTCCCAAGACGACGCCCCCTCGGAGGTGGCCTACCGGGACGACCGGGTATACCCCCTTTTCCGGGAGGGGGGGAGTTACGTCTGGGTCGAGCTGGACTGGTCGGAGTGCCTCATGCGCCAGAGCGATTCTCCGGCCCCCAGAGCACTGGAAGCCATGGAGAGGGTGCGATCCTTTGCCCTGGCGAGGCACCTGGAAGACGGTCGGTGGCGGGTGACCCTCCAGGGTGAAACCCGGGATAGGACCATCTTCCTCCCCGACGAAGGGGCCTTTTTGGCCCTGGAGGGCTTTCTGCGGGAGGGGCTGGAAAATCGCCGGGTGCGCCGGGCCCATGGCGATTCCTCCCAAGCCCCTCTGGCGGCGGGGGAAGGGGGCGAAGGGCCTGCGGAGATGGTCCTCTGCGGGGTCTCGGGGGACATGAACGAAGAAGA
>CALMLW010000024.1 GCA_937868015.1 uncultured Synergistaceae bacterium
TTATCATGATTTAGCGTATCTAGGCTCACGTTTATGCCCGCCAGGCCCAGGGAAAGGAGATCGGGCGCCATGGGAGCCAGCAGAAGGCCATTGGTGGTCAAGGCGCATCGAAGGTGGGGTAGCTGGCGGCGAAAGGACGCGAGAAAGGCCAACACTCCCCGGCGGACCAAGGGCTCTCCTCCAGTAAAACGCACCTTGCGGATGCCCATCAGGGAAAAGAGGGCACAGAGGCGTTCCACCTCTTCGAAGGAAAGGATCTCCTCGTGGGGCACCTCCGGCACCCCCTCTTCGGGCATGCAGTACCTGCAGCGCAGGTTGCATCGATCCGTCAGCGATACCCGTAGATAGGTCAACGTGCGCCCGCAACGGTCCGTCAGGAGGGCCATCGGTAACCTCCCATGGCCTCCACGGCCCTCCTCCAAGATATGTCTTCCATGGCGCGGAACAAGGCCAAAATCCCCGGGTGTGATAGGTGGCGACAGGGGATGACCAATTCAAAGGGTTCTTCCGCCAGGGGGACAAAACCCAGGTCCAGTGCCTCAGCAGCGGCCCTAAGGCCCAACACCGCGTCCGCCATCCCGGAGGCTACCCGAGCCGCCCCCTCCAAGTGCGTAGCGCACTGTACGTCGTAGCCTCGCACCCCCTCGGGGGACACTCCGGCCTTTTTCAGGAGGTAATCCAGAAGAACCCGGGTCCCCGCCCCCGGCTGACGATTGGCGATGGTTACTCCGGCCCGGCCCAAATCCTCCGCCCTCTCTATCCCCTTGGGGTTTCCCCGGGAAACGATCAGCCCCTGGGTACGCCAATAGAGAAGGCGTCGATCCCAGGGCTCCGGCTGCAGCGCCGCGATGGCGGCGTCGTTGTACTCCCCCGTGGTTTCATCCAGTAGATGGCACGCCGCCGCATGACCTTCACCCCGGCGCAGCGCCGCCAATCCACCCAGACTCCCCACTCCTCGCACCGCCATATCTCCCCCCTGCTGTCGCACGAAGGATCGCAGGGCGTCGACGCCGGGATCGTCGGACCCCTGGAAGAGGATGCGAGACTTCCAGGTAATGTCTCGGGTGCGCCACATCACCACGGGGGTCCCCTTGGGGAGCTCCAGGGCCTCCGGAGGGATCAGGGCCAGGCCGTCCGCATCGGCAAGGGAAGTCAGCACGCTTGCCCCGGCGGTACCGACCCAGGCCCATCGCTTGTCGTCGATCTCCACCGCCTGGAGCCGCACCCACTCGGCCACCCCTTGAGGGGAGGAGTGGGGGATGAGAAGCGACACGGGCTCCTCCGAGGCTCCCAAGGATTCACGCAGGACCGTCTCCGGAGAAAAATCCCCCTCTTCGAAAAGGCGTATCAGGGGAAATAGCACGCTCCACAGCACCACGGCCGCCGAAAGGGGAAAGCCCGGCAGGCACAGCACCGGTGCCTCGCCCACTATCCCCATCATCGCCGGGCGCCCGGGACGTAGGCGCAACCCCCGGAAAAGGATCCTCCCCTGAGATGACAACACCGAGGCCGCATGATCTCTGTCCCCTTTGGCCGTGCCCGCTCCTAGGACCACCACATCGG
>CALMLW010000025.1 GCA_937868015.1 uncultured Synergistaceae bacterium
TCCAGAGCAGCTCCGGGTGGTCCCGGTCTTTCACCACGCTCCAGACCTTGCCGTGCACCCGCCGCTCCTCCGCCGAGGGCAGGTCCGGCGCCAGGGCGCGCCAGGTGCCGAAGGAGGCGTCGTAGCGCAAGAGCCCCCGGTCCATCGTCCCCAGCCAGAGGATATCGTCGCTGTAAGCATCGGGACAGATGGCGTAGACCGTGGGGGTGGCCGTGTGGCGCACCACTTCCCCCGAGGCGCGGTCGAAGAGGGCAATCCCCGCCGGAGATCCCACCCACAGGCGATCCCTTCGGTCCTTTCCCAGGGCCGTGGCGGCGCGGTGGGGCAGGACCCCCTCCCTGCCCGGCGAGGAACAAAAGCGCCGGAAGGAGTCTTTTTCTGGATCGTAGCGGTCCAACCCCTCGAAGGTGGCGATCCACAAGATGCCCTCTTCGTCCCGCACCAATCCCCCCACGACATCCGCCGCGATCCCCTTGGAGGAGTCCTTTTCCCGGCGCCAGATCCGAAAGGGCCCCCCGGAAGAGGTGCCCCCGTCGAGCTTTCCCGTGCCGTGGAGCACCCAGAGGGTCCCCTGGCGATCCCACAGGGTGGCCCGCACCGCCAGGGAGCTCGACCCCAGGCTCCGGACGTCGCCCGCGTCGTGCCGGTGGACGGTGCACCGCCCCGAGACGGGATTCCAGCGCCAGAGCCCCGGGAATCCCAGGTCGCTTCCCAGGATCAACCCCCCTCGGGGGTCCTCCGTGAGGCTATGGATCGCCATATCGGGGAGGCCCGACTCCGGGTCCCCGGGGGGGATGTGACGCATCCCTCCGGAGGCCAAAAGGCCATGGAGCCCCGAGTCCCCCCCGGCCCAGAGGTTTCCGTCCCGGTCTTCCAGAAGGCAGAAGATCGCCTTCCCCTCCAGTTCCCCCAAAGACCCCACGGTCCACGTTTCGATGACGCCCTTAGAGGGGTCTAGCCGGGAAAGGCCCCGGTCGGTCCCCACCCAAATTTTTCCCCTTCGGTCCTCCAGGAGGGCGTACACCGTCCGGGGGACGCCGTCGGCAAAGGGCACGGGGGTAAAAAAGACCCCCCGGCGGTCGTCGCTTTCAAGGCGGCTCACCCCCCGGAGGGTGCCACACCACAGCCCTCCGGCGCGATCCTCCAAAAGCACCTGGTTCCCGTGGTTCTTGTAGGAAAAGGTAT
>CALMLW010000026.1 GCA_937868015.1 uncultured Synergistaceae bacterium
TCCAGAGCAGCTCCGGGTGGTCCCGGTCTTTCACCACGCTCCAGACCTTGCCGTGTACCCGCCGCTCCTCCGCCGAGGGTAGAATCGGCGACAGGGCGCGCCAGGTGCCGAAGGATGCGTCGTAGCGCAAAAGTCCCCGGTCCGGTGTCCCCAGCCAGAGGATATCGTCGCTATGGGCGTCGGGGCAGATGGCGTAGACCGTGGAAGTGGCCGTGTGGCGCACCACCTCCCCCGAGGCGCGATCGAAGAGAGTGATTCCCGCTGGAGATCCCACCCACAGGCGACCACTGCGGTCCTTTGCCAGGGCCGTGGTGGCACGGTGGGGCAGGGTATTTGTCTCGCCAGGCGAGGAACAAAAGCGCCGGAAGGAACCTTCCTTCGGATTGTAGCGGTCCAACCCCCCGAAGGTGGCGATCCACAAGATGCCCTCTTCGTCCCGCACCAATCCCCCCACGATGTCCGCCGCGAGCCCCTCGGAAGGGTCCTTTTCCCGGCGCCAGACTCGAAAGGGCCCCCCGGAAGAGGTACCCCCGTCGAGCCTTCCCGTGCCGTGGAGCACCCAGAGGATTCCCTGGCGATCCCACAGGGTGGCGCGCACCGCCAGGGAGCTCGACCCCAGGCTCCGGACGTCGCCTGCGTCGTGCCGGTGGACGGTGCACCGCCCCGAGGCGGGATCCCAGCGCCAGAGCCCCGGGAATCCCAGGTCGCTCCCCAGGATCAATCCCCCTCGGGGGTCCTCCGTGAGGCTGTGGATCGCCATGTCGGGGAGGCCCGACTCCGGGTCCCCGGGGGGGATGTGACGCACCCCTCCGGAGGCCAAAAGGCCGTGGAGCCCTGAGTCCCCCCCGGCCCAGACGTTTCCGTCCCGGTCTTCTAAAAGGCAGAAGACCGCCTTTCCCTCCAGCTCCCCCAAAGACCCCACGGTCCACGTTTCAATGACGCCCCTAGAGGGATCTAGCCGAGAAAGGCCCCGGTCGGTCCCCACCCAAATTTTCCCCCTTCGGTCCTCCAGGAGGGCGTACACCGTCCGGGGAACGCCGTCGGCAAAAGGCACGGTGGTAAAAAAGACCCCCCGGCGGTCGTCGCTTTCGAGGCGGCTCACCCCCCGGAGGGTGCCGCACCACAGCCCCCCGGCGCGATCCTCCAAAAGCACCTGGTTCCCGTGGTTCTTGTAGGAAAAGGTAT
>CALMLW010000027.1 GCA_937868015.1 uncultured Synergistaceae bacterium
CCACCGAGACCTCCAGCGCCCCGCTTTCGCCGTAGACCAACGACGCCCCCTGGACCACCTCGGGGGGGAGCTCCCAGGGGTCCCGAAGCCGGGACGCCACCTGGCGGTTCAGGGACAGCTTCAGGGGCATGACGTTCTCCACGGGGATGTCCCCGGGGTAGAGCCCCTTCATGATGTCTCCCGCCAGGCGCCCCTGGACGCGCCCCACATCCACGTAGTTGGCCCCGAGCCCCGCAAGGGCTCCCCGTCCCGCATACATGGAGGCATACCCCAGCACGGGGATCCTCGCCCCATCCGCCGCCTTGACCACGGAGTCAAAGGCGGACTCCACCGTGTTATCCCCTCCGATGACCAGGGCCTGGACCCCTCGGGAAACCAGGGCCGACGCGGCCTCGTACACCGCCGACGAGTTGTCCACGGTGACCACATCGAGCTCTATCCCCAGGGATTCGCAGACCTCTCGAGCCACGCCGTAACACGATTGAGAGCAGGCCTCCGAAGGGTTCATCACCGTGCCGATGCGTGTTAGCCCCGGGTAGAGCCTTCGGCTCAGCTCCAGCGTCTCCCGTACGGGCTGAAAGGTGCCCACCCCCGTGAGCCAGGCCGGATGCTTTCGGTGGTCCTCCCGGCTGATACCCACCTCGGCGGCGTAGGGGTCGGTGACGGCTCCAAAGATATGCACCCTTCGGCCCTGCTTATTCGCCGAGGCCGCCACCTGTAGCATGGGAGTGCTCACGGTGAGCACCAAGTCGTAATCCCCTCCAAAGGCCCTCTGGGCCATGCTCACCGCCGTGGGCATGTCCCCCTCGGCGCAAAAGACCTGGAGTTCCATGCCCTGCCCCTCCACAAAGCCCCGCTCCGCCAGCCCCTCCAGAAGCCCCCGAAGGGTCTCATCCAGGGTCACGCTGGAGACCCATTTGAGAAGGGCCACTCGTACCTTCTCTCCGGCTCGCACCTTTCGGTGGAGGGCTTCCGCCGGGCCATGCTCCGGGCCCCGTCGCCCCTCCCGGCCCCCTTGGTCCGAGAACAAAAGCACTCCTCCGGCGGCCACGATGAGAGCCAAGCCTAGGGAGAGATGTTTCAAAGCTTTCCACACGGAGATTCCTCCTCCTTTGTCCCTCGTCTGCCCCTCGTCCCCTTCGGAGCGCCCCCCGGGGGATAAAGCCTTCGGACGGGCTCCCTTCGGGGCTCCCTCTCATCGGGAAGTTTTCCTGGTATACTACTTTTGAGGTCGGAAGAAAACCCCCCAGGGCATGTTACCACCACCGGGGTCGTTTTTATGGTAGGATGGGGAAAGGGAAAGGGAAACCCCCAAAGGGATCGGACTCGGGGTAGAGAACAGGCGGTGGACGCATGGCACAGGAATGGCTTTCTCTGGCAGAGATTTCCCGGCGCACAGGCATCGCGGAAAGCAGCCTCCGGCGATATGCGCGAAACTTCGCGCCACACCTTCTCCAGGAGCAATCCGGGAAACGGTGGGTGTTTGCCGAAGAGTCCGTGGAGGTTTTTGATCGCATCGGGACCGCCTACCGAGAGGGAAAGACCACGGAAGAAGTGGCGCGGATGCTTGAGACCACTCCCACGGTGAAAAGCATCGACCATACATCCCCCGGAGGGGGCCCCTCCGTCCCTGCTCCCGCCCATCAGGGCGCGGCCCCGGAGATCCTCCCCCTCTCTTCTGCGTCGGTGGCCCTATTTTTCTCCACGGTCCAGACGGCCATGGAGCGCATGGCGGAGGCGCTGGAAGCCGTTCAACACCGGGACCAGGAGCGCGTCCGCCTCCTGGAGGAAAAAAGCACCTCTCAGGAAAATCTCCTGGAAGACCAGCGCCTGCGCATCAAGGAGCTGGAGCAGAAGCTCCATCGGGTAGAATCGCTGCTTTTCCTTGCGGGAGATGAAAAGACCACGCCCTTGGTGGTAAAGGATCAGCTGGAAAAACTCCAGGGAGACCTGGCCATGGTGCGCCAGATCCAGGAAAAAGAGGCGGTGGTGCGCATCCTCGACCAGCCCACGCCCCGGTCGCCGTGGTGGCGGCGCCTTTTGGGCCTTAAACCTTAGGACCGGGGGGGCTCTAGAGCCCCCCCGGTCCTAAGTCTAAAGCAGCCCTTCGGGGACTCGAGATACCCCCAGGCCCAATCCCCTAGGACGCCCCTGATTTTGCCCATCCCCATCAGTCCAGGGGAAGAAACTCCCGCACCTTCGCCAGGATCTCTTCCGGATCGAAGGGCTTGGCGATGTGTCCCTCCCCCCCCGCCCGGCTCCCCCGCTCCCGGTCAGAGGGGTGGATCCGGGAAGTCAGGAAGACGATGTGCACGTCATCGAAGCCCCAGACCTTCTTGACGGTCTCGCAGACATCGTATCCGCTCTTGCCCGCCATCATGATGTCCAAAAAAACCAGGGTGGGACGCTCTTTCTTGATGACGGAGAGGGCCTCATGCCCGTCGTCGGCGAAAAGGAGCTCTACGCCCTTGTCTTCCATGGGGCGGAGCAGATTTTGAAGCAGAAGCCGAACCACCGGAGCGTCGTCCACCACCAGTATTTTGGCCAACGGCCCTTCCCCCTCACCTTTAGGAAGATGACAACCCCTTCTCAATCTCCCGGGGCACCACATTGCCGATCAGTATAACAAAAACCCACCCCTAAGGGGTACCTTATCGAATTTTTTTGGAAGGGAAATCTTTCTCTTCTGCGAAGCCTCCTTTGCTCGAAGATCTCGGACCGAAGAGAGATCTGGCGGACCCCTTCGGGCCTTGACGCCTTTCCCGGATATGGATAAAGTGGCGATGACATCACACCCCATTCCATAAACCCAGGGGGGAATCTTCGTGGAAGGCGACAGTTTGCCCGTAAGATCCAAGACCCTTTTGCCAGATCGCTAATCCCGCCGGATCGGCCCGTCCGGCGATGCCGGGCGTGGCTTCCATACCCCCACTCCCGAACCCGTACACAAGACACCGCAGCCCTTGCGGGGGACGATCTTCCCCGCCCGAGAAGGGCGTGGCGTGCCCCCGGGGCCCTGGGGCAACAAAGGGGAGGGAAACCCATGATAAAAGTGATGAAAAGCGTCGCTGGCAACGTGATCCGGGAGCTCACGCTGAACACCCTGGAGGAGGGGGCTTGGATCCACCTTTTGGCCCCCACCCGGGACGAGCTGCGATCCGTGGCGGAGGCTACCGCCATTCCCTTTGACCTTTTGGCCGCCCCCCTGGACGAAGAAGAGACCTCCCGGGTGGAGGTGGATGACGAGGCGGTCCTGACTTTGATAAACCTGCCGAAGGTGAGCAAAGAGGGCGGCTACGACACCATCCCCGCAGGCATCGTCGTCAGCGAGCGCCACATCATCACCATATGCCTGGAAGAAAACGACGCCATCCCCCAGGATGTCGCCAGCGCCGCCTCCCGCCACTTCTGCACCTTCAAACGCACCAGATTTCTCTTTCAGATCCTATACCGCACCGCCTCCCTTTATCTGCGATACATCGGCCAGATCAACCGCCGTTCCGACGACATCGAGGACCGTCTGAGGGCCTCTATGAAAAATCAGGAACTCTTCCAGATGCTGGACCTGCAAAAGGGACTCACGTTTTTCACCGCTTCCATCCGATCCAACCGGGCCGTGGTCCAAAAGCTCCTGCGGCTCTGCGCCAACCGCCAGGTGAGCAAGTTCATAAAAACGCGAGAAGAAGACGAAGACCTGCTGGAAGACGTGAGCGTGGAATTCGATCAGGCCTTCGAGATGGTTCAGATCTACAGCAACATCATGACCAACATGATGGACGCCTTCGCCTCCATCATCTCCAACAATCTCAACATCGTCATGAAGGTCCTGACGCTGATCACCATCGTCATGGCCATTCCGTCGCTGGT
>CALMLW010000028.1 GCA_937868015.1 uncultured Synergistaceae bacterium
CCCGCCAAGGCGGAGGCCCACCACGCCACCCAGGCGGGCACCCGGGACTCGGCGTGGATGATGTGCCACTTCTCTCTCCGAATCTCCTTCGCCAGGGCTATGGCACTCCACGCCGCCGTCAAGGGGTTTTTGGCGTGCACCGGCATTGTCCCATGCCTGACCCCTGGTGCCAAGGCCCTCACCAGGGCTCCCCCCCGAGAAACCACCCACACCTCGTGTCCCCGGGCCACATAGGCCGCCGATAGGGACACCACGTGTCTTTCCACTCCTCCTTCTTCGAGCTCCGGAAGGATGAGGACGATCTTCAAGGTATCGCCCGAGGCACCCATGACGCGTCTCCTTTCCCGGTGAGGGCATCGAGCACCGCCCCCACCTTGCGGGCCATCTCCACCTGAGAGCAGGCCTCCACATCGCTCTTCCGGGGAGAAAAGGGGATCCCCCCAGAACAATGGGATCTCCGGAGGCGCCGTAAAAGCTCCGCCAGGGCTCCGGGGTCGTTCTCATGGTACCCCGTTTCGGTGCGGGCCACCAGATCTGTGGCCACCGTCCGGTTTCCCCCCACCGCCAGGATGGGCCGCCGGGCCGCCAGATACTCGAAGATCTTTCCGGACATGATGCCCTCGGCGTCGCTCCCTTCCCAATTGAGGAGGACGAGCACCGACGCCTGGCGCTGGGCCTCCAGCGCCCTATCTCGGGATACCATCCCTTCCTGGATCACGAAGTCCTCCACGCCGATCGAAGATATTTGGCGGCGCAGTTCTTCGGAGGGGGGAGAAAAAATGCGCAACACCAGATCCCCCGGCGACAATCGGTCGTCTTGCCGCAGGATCGCCAGGGCCTTGAGCAGGGGCAAAAAGGACTGACGTCCGGCGTAAAGGCTCCCCGTGTAACATAGAGTGAACCGACCGCCCCCAGAATCCCCTTCGGGGCGAACGGTCTCGGGGTCAAAGCCATTGGCGATGTGCCACACGGGACGCCGGTGCAGCGCGGCGAGCTGCGACGCCCCCGGAGCCGTCACCGTGTCCAGGGCATCAGCCCCCGCCAGGATGCGGAGCTCTTCCCGCCGCTCCCGCCACCTTCCGAAGGCCCCTCGGCGGGAAAAGGGGTTTTGAGACCATAGATCCCGGAGGTCCGCCATCCAGGGGATCCCCAGGCTTTTTTTAAGCGCGGCCCCCACCCGATGGGCCATCATGGGCGTCGACGTGGAAAGGATGGCTTCAATGCCCTCCCGACGCACCAGGTCTTCCAGATCTCGACGGGGCCAGGGCAGGGGGAATCCCACCAGACGCTTCACCCGGTATCCCAGAGACAGCCAATCCGCCTCGACGATGCGAATCCCTGTGGGCCAACGCCCTTCTTCCAAAGGGGGCACAAAGAGCACCGTTTCCCATCCGAACTGGGGCAGGTATCGGGTCAATCCCCAGCTTCGCACCGCGCCTATGTTCCATCGGGGGGGGAAGTAACGACATATAAAGAGCACCCGGCGAAGAGGAGGCATGGAGCTCCCCGTCACGACAGAAGCTCGCGCACCGCCCGCCCCACGCGCTCCACGTCTTGATCCGTCATCCGAGAGTAGATGGGCAGGCTCACGGCGCCCTCGTAGGCCCTCTGGGCCCGGGGAAAGTCCCCGGATCGCAGGGCATAGGTGTCTCGCCAATAGGGGTGGAGGTGTAACGGGATATAGTGCACGCTGGTGCCTATGCCCCGTCCCTGGAGGCCCTGGATAAACTCGTCCCGGGATCGTGGGGCGTCCGAAGTCAGGCGCACGA
>CALMLW010000029.1 GCA_937868015.1 uncultured Synergistaceae bacterium
CGCCACGGAGTGCCTTCGGGACACGGTGCTCCGGTGTGTGCCCTTTTGGGAGCGCACCATTGCCCCGGAGGTCCAGCGGGGGAGGCGCATACTCATCGTCGCCCACGGCAACAGCCTCCGGGCGCTGGTGAAGTACCTGGATCAGATGGGGGACGAAGAGATCGTGGGGCTCAATATCCCCACGGGCATTCCCCTGGTCTACGAGCTGGACGACGACCTCAAGCCCCTGAGGCACTTCTACCTGGGAGACCCCGAAGCGGCGGCCCGGGCGGCGGCGGCGGTGGCGGCCCAGGGAACGAAAAAACAGGGATGACTACCCCATCGGGGACCTCTAAAGGAGCGTGCGATACGGTGTGGAAGAAGCTTATTTTGGCGGGGGTGTTCCTGGGAGTGGTGCTGGGGTCGACGGGGGCCGGGACTAAAGCGGCGGAGTCGGCGGGGTCTTTGGGGGGGTACGTGCTACAGAGCTTGGAAGACGGGGCTCCCTTGGATACGTCTTCCATGAAAGGGCCCACGTTGGTGGTCTTTTTTACGCCGAACTGCCCTTACTGCAAGACCGAGCTGCGCCAGCTCGATGCCCTCTATGCCTCCTATACGCTAAAAGGGTGGCGCATCATGGGGGTGGCCCCGGGTTGGAAGCCCCGGGATGTCTACGTCAAGGCCCTTACCCGGGCTCTGGAGTCCTGGGAGGTGCGAAACATCCCCTTCTACACCGACGGAGAGCCGGGGCTCTTCGACGCCTTCCAGGTTCGTGGAGTTCCCACCACAGTGTTTTTCGACCGAGGGGGGAATGCGGTGAAGACCTTCGAGGGGCTGGTGCCGGAAGAAGAGATGCGCTCGGCCCTGGACGCCCTGACTCCCTGAGGGCTTCCCGCTGAATAAATTTCCTAAGGGGGCGGAAAAAGGGGCGCCGGGCTCCCTTTTTCCGCCTTGTTTTGTGGCGCGGAGGTTAGGGGGACTTCTTGTAGGGGGTTTGGGTGAAAGACAGGGGGCGGATGGGGACGACGGAGATGATGGGGCGCGGCGTCGTCGACGTAGCGGCGGCCATGCCGGGCATTTCTTTTCGAAGGGATGCCACCAGTTGCCCGTAAAGACTGCGAATGTGGCGCTTGTACCGGGCGTTGTCGGCGCCCTTGTAGCGATTCAGGGCGGCATCGGTGTTGAAGTGGCTCATTTTCAGGTAGTTGGCAAAGAGGTACGTCCCGACGTCGATGTTGTAATAGGGGCTGTAGAGATCCTTTTCTTTCTTGACGTGGGGGAAGGCCTTGGGGATGCTGGTGCGGTGAGCCTTCCATTTGATCTGCATGAGGCCAATGCACCCTCCTCCTCGGTCCTTGGGATTGGCGTTGGATTCCTTGACCACGATGGCCGCCACGAGCATCGGGTCCACTCCCTGCATTTTAGAGGCCTTGAGGATCCTTCGGGCGAAGGCGTGAGCGGTGGGAAAATCCAGCCGAGGGTTGCGTTTGAGGAAGAAATGGGCGATGATGGAGGCCATTTCGGGGGCGTACCTTCGATCTCCGAGGCGTTGCATGGAAAGGTATTCCGGGTCATCGGTGAAAAAGGCCTGGGCCGCAACCGCCGCAGGATGACCGCCCTCCAGGGCGAATGCCAGAACCCACGTCAAGAAAAAAGCCAGGGGGACGATTTTTTGCTTCAAAAGATTTCACTCCTCTCCTTTCGGGTGAGTGCCGGTTGATGGGCATGGGCGATATGTTACGCAAAAGGGGGCTCTTTGGCAACTAGGGAATTTATAAATGCTTGCCCTGTAAGCCTTTATGCCGATTTTTCCCCTGACGAGAGGGGCCCTTTCTGGTAGAATGGCCCGAATGATCATGGGATCCCGAGACGATGGGGGTGGGGTTGTGGAAGAGAGGGCCGAGGGAACGACCGAGAGGGCATGCTCCCCGATCCCTTCGCTCGACCCTTCCCCGGGGTCTTTGTGGAGTGAAGGCGGTAGGAGCGCGTGGCGCCGGGGCGCGCGGGCCCTGATGGTCGTGGGGGCCCTTTTTCTAGGAGAGGAAAGGGCCCTCGGGGAGGAGATCTCGCCTTCGTCCTTCCAGCCCTTGGCGCCCCTTCTCCGGGAAGTGGTGGGATGGGAAGGCGACCTTTTGGTGCTGGAGCTCGACGCCGACGGCCGAGGGGGTTCGCTGGGAAGGAGCTACGCCCGAGGGGGCGAGACGGCGGAGGTCCGGGTGTTGGTGGGGCCTGAGGTTAAAAACTACCTGGGAGGCATGCTCCCGGGGGTGGCGCTCATGGAAAGTGCCGGGCTTCGGCTGGAGCGTTTTGCCGAAGGGAGCTTTGATGTGGTGCTTCGGAGCGAAAAAGAGACGAAGGGGGGCGCGGTGGTGGTGATCCTCTCATCGGAAGACCGAGGAGCCCTGGTGGTGGAGTATGAAGGGCTTTCCCCCGACGCGGCGCTGGCGCTGGCCCGAGAATTCGACTGGCGGGGCATGGCCGACCGTCTCCCCGAGGGGGTGCGAGAGTGAAGGGGATGGGACGTCGCATGAGGGACTTTCGGACCGGCGGCATGGTGAAGATCGGGCGAGGGATCCTGGGATGGGCGGTGAGCCTGATGATCCTCGTCCTTTTTCCGGCGGGGGCCTATTCTCAGGAGGCTCCGGTCGGCGGGGGGGCGGAGGTTGCCCCTTCCCAGGTGCTCTTGCGTTATCTGGTGGATCGCCTTCATCCCGAATCGGCGGATCTGGTGCTGGATCGCGAACCCG
>CALMLW010000030.1 GCA_937868015.1 uncultured Synergistaceae bacterium
TCCTTGGCATGGAAGAGGTCGGGGGTTCGATTCCCCCCAGCTCCACCAGTAATAGCAAGGGTTCGCGGGGTTTCCTCGTGAGCCCTTTTTCTTTTTTCCCTACTTTCGCATTGCCCCGGTCATTTAGATTAAAGATCGGCGTATACCAGAGACACACGACCAGAATCCACAGGGGCTCACGGCGGTGAACCCCCTTCTTCTGCTGGGGGCGCGCATCTTTCAGCGGGATCCCTTTGGTCTTTTTAACCACACTCCATCCTCCACTCTTTTGCCCCTTCGGGTGGTCTGACGGAGCGGAGATCATGGAGGGAGCGGGAACATCCAAGGGCCCACGATCCTCAGGTTGATTCTCCCGCCCCACCACTCCGGAAATTCCCGTCCCTCGGTCGATGACTTGTCCCCGGGGGCTTCGATGCCTTCTCGCCAAGGCTGGGGAACGGTCAGGCGGGGTCTTTACTCTGCTGGGCGATGGGGGAGACGAATTCCACGTGGATCTCCGCGTCCCAGGGGAAGAGGATCCAGGTGTCTTGGCTCACCTCGGTGATGTAGGTGTCCACCTCGGGACGGCCGTCGGGCTTCGCGTAGACCGTGGCGAAGTGGGCCTCGGGGAACATGCGCCGCACCACCCGGGCGGTATTGCCCGTGTCCACCAGGTCGTCCACGATGAGCCAATCTTCTGAACACCCTCGAAGATGGGCCGTGTCCTGGAGAAGTTGAATCTCTCCTTGGTTTCTCAAGGTATAGCTGGAGACGCACACCGTGTCAATAACTCGGACGTCCAGCTCTCGGGCCACGATGGCGGCGGGCACCAGCCCTCCCCGGGCCACGGCGACGATCTTCTCCCAGGGACGGCGCCCCATGAGGCGCCATGCCAGGGCTCGGCAATCCCGGTGAAGCTGATCCCAGGTCACCGGAAAGGTCTTACGGTAACGATCTTCCGTTGCCATGCTGTTGGACTCCTCCCACTAATATCGAATTTTTACAAAGTCTTATGCGGCCACCGAAAGATCTCCGGGGGCTGCCCCCCGTCTCCCGAAAGGTCCTCGCCATTTCCCAATCCTGCCGGATGGCGCCCCCTACCAGGGCCACCCCGGAGCCCACCCCATCCAGGCCAGGAGCGAGGGCCCCCCTAGGAGGCTCGCCACCCCCCCCAGGGCGAGAAAGGGTCCCAAGGGAATGGCGTCCTTGCGGTGCACCTTGCCCAGGATCATCATGGGGACGATCACCACTCCCCCCGCCATGATGCCGCCGTAGAAGGCCACCCCGGTCATCTTCCACCCCAGGATTCCTCCCAGGCCCGCCATGAGGGACCCATCTCCCCATCCCATGCCCTCCTGGCCGCTGAGGACGCGGCTAGCCACGATGACGACGGCGATGATGCCAAAGCCCAGGGCGGCCCCGAGGAGGCCGTCGATCAAGGCGTCTTTCCCTCCTCCGACCCGGAGGATCAGGCCTAAGGCGCCGGGTGATAGGGCAAAGAGGTCGAAGATGACCCCCTCTTCCAGGTCCGTGAGGGCGTTGAGGAACAGCGAGAACGCGGCCACCGTCCCGAGGGCCAGGGCCCAGGGAGAGAGCCCCCAGCGCCCCCACACCGCCCCTCCCAGGAGGGCCCCGACCATCTCCACCGCCGGGTAGCGCCAGGAGAGGGCCCGGGTGCAACCCCGACACCGGCCCCTCTGGAGGGCAAAGGAAAGCAAGGGGACGAGCTCGGACCAGGGGAGTTCCCTGCCGCAGTGCGGACAATGGGACCGAGAGAGCCCTCCCCAGGGCTCCCCCGCGAGGGATCGGGATGCCACGACGTTGAGAAAAGATCCCAGGCAGGCCCCTAGCAGGGCCCCAAGAAGAGCTAAAATGACCATCCGTTTTTTCCTCCTCGTCGTGCGGCGGACGTCGGGGGGCGCTGGGGCCCCATCCTCCACCCTCGAATTGGACGGCCGAAGGGGAGTCCTTCCGTGCCACCTACATCACTTATACCATGGCTTCTCCTTTGCCTCAATTGACCTCCGGACCGCCCCTCGGGAAAAAGGTCAGGAGGGTAAGGGGGGAGATGGGCCCCCGGAGCCCGAGGGAGTGTGCTACACTTTTCCCCCGGAAAATGGCGTCGACAAAAGACGATGGGGGCGATGATCGGTGAAGTGGAAGGCGATGGTGGCGGGGGCCTTGGTGACACTGGGGGTCGCGGTGGGAGGGGCCCGGGGGGAGGCCCGGGAGGATTGGGCGCTGACATTGCTCCGAGGCATGTCTCTGGAAGAAAAGGTGGGGCAGGTGATGGTGGGGTTTTTTCGAGGGGCGGAGCTCTCGGGAGACCTCCGGGATAGCCTTCGCCGTGTTCGCCTGGGGGGGGTGATCCTCTACTCCTCCACGGGAAACATCGAAAGCCCCGGCCAGGTGGCGAGATTGGTGCGAGATATCCAGAATTTTTCCGCCCGAGGAGGCCTAGTGCCTCCCTGGGTGGCCATCGACCAAGAGGGGGGGGTGGTGTCCCGCCTGGTCGATGGAGTGACGGTTTTCCCGGGCAACATGGCCCTGGGGGCGACGGGAGATGGGGTCCTGGCGGAGGCCCAGGGGCGCATCGAGGCCCAGGAGCTTCGCACCCTGGGGATCACATGGAACTTCGCCCCGGTGGTGGACGTGAACAATAACCCCGCCAACCCGGTCATCGGCATTCGATCCTTTGGCTCTTCCCCGGAGGAGGTGGCCCGGCTGGGGGCGGCCCTGGGGCGTCCCCACTACGCCGCAGGAGTTCTTTGGACCGCCAAGCACTATCCGGGACATGGGGACACGGACACGGATTCCCACCTGGGGCTTCCCAGGATCAGCGGAGACCTGGCGCGCCTGGAGCGCGTGGAGCTGGCCCCCTTCGATGCCTTGATCCGGGAAGGAGTCCCCGCCATCATGACGGCTCACGTGGTGGTGCCCGCCTTGGAAAGCGGAGATTCCCTGCCTGCCACCATGTCCCCGGCGGTGCTGGGACGCCTGCGTCGCCAGGGCTTCGACGGGCTCATCGTGAGCGATTCCCTGGGCATGGGGGCTCTGGACAAGACGTGGGGCACCCCGGAGGCGGCGGTGCGCGCCCTGGAGGCGGGGTGTGACGTGCTCGTCTTCGGCGCGGATAAGGGGCACGATCCGGAAGAACAGCGGGAGATCGCCCAGGCGTTGATTCGGGCGGTGCGCCAGGGGAGGATTCCGGAAAAGCGCCTCGACGACGCAGTGCTCCGCGTCCTTCGGGCAAAGGCTCGCCTGGGGATCGTGAAAGACCCCTGGCCCCGGGAGGGAGATCTCCCTCTCTTGGCGGCCCCGGAAAGTCTGGCGGTGGCGGATCGCATCGCCCAAAAAAGCATTACGCTGGTGCGGGGAGGGGTGTTGGGCCCCGATGAAAGGGGCGAGGGGAGCGTCCCCTTGGTTTGGCCCTCCGATCGGCGGAAAGCGGCGGAGGTCTTGGTGGAGGCCTGTCCGGCCCTCGCGCCGATTTTCATGTCTCGGGATGCCTCTCCGGAGGAGAGGGACGAGGTGATCCGGCGGGTGGGAGATGCCCCCCGGGTGGTGGTGGGGGGATATGACCTGGGAAGGACCCCCGCCTGGCAGGCCCTGGTGCAAGAGTTAGGTCCCGTCCGGGTGACCCTTTTGGCCCTGCGCTCCCCCTACGACCTACGGGCCGTCCCCGCTGTGGGGGGATATCTGTGCAGCTACGGAGATCGCCCCGCTTCGTTGCGAGCCCTGGGGGGGGTCCTCCTGGGCCGGGTGGCGCCCCAGGGGCGACTGCCGGTAGAGCTCCCGGGGTTGTACCCCCGGGGATGGGGGATGGGAGAGTAGGCCTTCTTTCGTTCGGCTCCTCGGCGCGAAAGGGAGGGCGGGAAAAAAACCGGGAGGGGCTTTACCCCCTCCCGTGCTCTTTCTTCGTCTAACGGACGCTGTAACTCTTGCTTCCCCACTGCTTTCCCTTCAATGGGGCACCCTCCACGAGCTGGACGAATCGACTCAGGCACTTGGGGCATTTGAGCGCCTGGGGCTTTTGGTCCTCCTCCTGGAATTCGTGCTTGCATTCAAGACACCGGAACGTTCGCATGCCATCTCACCTCCTTCGGGAATGGGGCCTTACTCCCCGCATTATACGGTTTTTTCCCTCCGAACGCCATCCCCGTCGGAGAGCGCTTGACCGGAAGTGCGGGGATGGGTAGTATGGCCCAGAGAGGAATGTGGGTGACCTGGGTCACCGCTGTTGTGGTGTGGCCTTCGAAAAAACTAAGTCATCGGGGAGGCAAAAGGGCTCGGGCCCCTGTTCGAGGCTTCTCCCGTCTCCGGGGGGGAGAAGCGGGGATTTGATAACTCCCCCAGGCGTAGGCAAAGAGAGCAAAGGGGGCGCCCGGGGTCGCCGGAGCTTTTTGAGGCGCGGCGGGGACGGAAGACCCCGGGCCTTGGGGGTCGCAAAAAATAACGGATAAAACCGGGAGTTCTGCCCCGGAGAAAACGGCGGAACGGGATAAAATTCCCTAATGGTTTCAGAGGAGGATGCATGACTCGATCGAATGCGCGGGCGAGAAGAAGGAAGGCTTCTCAGGCGGGTAGCGGCAAGGATACCTTGCGCTTTTTCGCCCTGGGAGGTCTGGGGGAAATTGGGAAGAACATGTATGTTTTGGAGTGCGGCGATGACATCGTAGTGGTGGATTCGGGGCTCATGTTCCCCGACGAGGAGATGTTGGGCATCGACTTCGTCATCCCTGACATCTCCTACTTGGAGGAAAACAAGCACCGTATCCGGGGACTGGTACTCACCCACGGCCACGAGGACCACATTGGGGCCCTTCCTTTTGTCCTGCCCAAGTTGGATGTGCCCCTTTACGGCACCTGTCTGACGCTGGGCATGGCGCAGGGGAAGCTCGCCGAAGTGGCGCCGGCGTATCGAGCGAAGCTGAACGAGGTGAAAGCGGGCGACGTGGTGGAGCTGGGGGCCTTTTCGGTGCGATTCATCGCCGTGTGTCATTCCATCCCCGACGGCGTGGCGCTGGCCATCCGCACCCCCTTGGGGACGGTGGTGCATACGGGGGACTTCAAGTTCGATGCCACCCCCATCGATGACCGTCCGACGGACTATAGCGCCTTTGCGGAGCTGGGGCGGGAGGGAGTGCTTCTGCTCCTTTCCGATTCCACCAACGTGGAGCGAGGGGGTTTCACGCCGTCGGAGCGCATGGTGGGGCGCACCCTGGAGCAGATCTTCCGATTGCACCGATCCAAGCGCATCATCATGGCGGCCTTTGCCAGCAATCTTCACCGGGTGCAGCAGATGTGCGACGTGTCTGCCATGTTCAACCGTAAGGTGGTGCTCATGGGGCGGAGCATGGTGAATAACGTAGAGCTCGCCCGGCGTCTGGGGTACATCAAGGCCGACGACGACCTCTTCCTGCCCCAGCACGAGGCGGATTCTTTTCCGGCGAATCGGACGGCGGTGCTCACCACGGGGAGCCAGGGAGAGCCCTTCTCGGGGCTGGTGCTCATGAGCAAGGGAGAGCATCGCTTCCTGAACCTGGGATCCAAGGACCTGGTGGTCATCAACGCCACGCCCATCCCGGGCAACGAGAAGCTCGTGAGCCGTACTATAAACCGGCTTTTCGTCTGCGGATGCGAGGTCCTTTACGAGCAGGACCGCCAGTTGCACGTCTCGGGGCACGCCTCCCGAGAAGAGCTGAAGATGATGCTGAGCCTGGTCAAGCCCCAGTACTTCGTGCCCGTCCACGGGGAGTACCGCATGTTGGTGCGACACGCCCAGCTCGCCGAAGAGGTGGGTGTGAACGGCAAAAACGTCTTTGTGCTCCAAAGCGGCGACGTGCTGGAGATCACCCGGGATAAGGCCCAGGCCAAGGGGACCGTTCCCGCCGGAGGCATCTTGGTGGACGGCATGGCCTTGGGAGAGGTGGAAGGAAGCCTTCTCAGGGAGAGGCGAGAGCTCTCCGAAGAAGGAGTGGTGGTGGTGTCTCTGGTGGTGGACCGGAAATTTCGCCTCCGAGGGAAGCCCTTGGTGGAAAGCCGGGGGGCGGTGCACGTGAAAGAATCGGCCACCCTGACCAAGGAAATGGGAGACGCCGTGGTCCAGGTGGTGGAGGGGGTCTCCCGCCGTCGAGACCGGTCGGAAAAGGAGCTGGCGGAGGCGGTGGGTTCCCGGGTGCGTTCGGTGCTTCGGGGATACTCCCGGAGCTCTCCCACCATCCTTCCGATGGTAACCATAGTGGAGGAAGGGGCGTAGGCGGCGTGTTCGGTGATAGCCTCGTGTTGGGTTTTGTCCAGGGGCTCACGGAGTTCCTCCCGGTGAGCAGCTCCGCTCACCTGGTGATCATGCAGAGGATCCTGGGGTGGCGTGAGCCCGCCCTGGCCTTCGACCTGATGCTCCACGTGGCCACCATGATGGCCACGCTGATCTTTTTCCGAAACGACGTGGGGCGCCTGGGGATGGAGTGGCTAGCGGGCTTTCGGGGGAGCGAGGGGCGAAAGCCCGGGTGGCGCTACGGATGGGCGGTCATCGCCGCCACCATGGCCACCGCCCTGGTGGGATTGCCCCTAAAACCGCTGGTGGAGAAGGCGTTAAGTTCCACGATGGTCGTGGGCCTGGGGTTGATCCTCACGGCGGCCCTCCTGGAGGGCGCCATGAGGGCTTCCGAGGGGCGCCGTCGTCTGGGGCTGGGCCATGCCTTCCTGGTGGGATTGGCCCAGGGAGTGGCGACCTTTCCGGGAATTTCCCGGTCGGGGAGCACCATCGCGGCGAGCGTGTTTTTGGGGATTCCCCGGGAAGAGGCCTTTAGGTTTTCCTTTCTCCTTTCTCTCCCGGCCATCCTGGGGGCCACGGTTTTAGAGGGTCGCGACCTGGGGGGATGGGGAGCCTTCGGGGCGTCCCTCCCTTCGGGGTGGTGGGCGGGCATGGCGGTGGCCCTTGTCACGGGGCTCATGGCCCTGGCGGTGCTCCGTCGCCTGGTGATCCAGGGACGCTGGCGGGGCTTTGCGGTCTACTGCGCCCTTTTGGGAGGGAGTACCGTGGTCTTTTCCCTCCTGTTTCCCGGGGTGTGACCGGGGGCGTCGCGGCTTGTGACGGCTTTCGAAGGCTAGACGGGGAGGGAAAGGATGGCGTCGCGGGGAATCCCTTGGTGGCTTGTGATCCTCTTGGTATTTTTCGGCACCGTGGTGGGGGTGTTCCTCCAGCGTTTCGACGGGCTGGATACCCTCTTTCGGGACTTCGCCCGGGCGGGGTTTGACCTTCGAGAGGTCGACCTGCTCTTCGTGCGCTTTGGCCTGTCTTTTTTCTTCCGGATAAACCTCGGTACGCTGTTGGGAGGGGTGGTGGGGCTTTGGCTTTTATTGAGATGAGCCCCTTGCCTCCGTTGGTGCTGGCCTCGGGAAGCCCCCGGCGTCGGGCCCTTCTGGAGGAGCTGGGATGGAGCTTCGCTGTGGTTCCGACGGAGGTGGACGAGACCCCCGAGGCGGGGGAAAGCCCCGAGGCCGTGGCCCGGCGTCTGGCCGAGGCCAAGGCGGCCGCCGGGGCCCGGGCTTTCCCCGGGGCGCTGGTCCTGGGGGCGGATACCCTGGTGGCCCTGGGGGATCGATTCCTGGGAAAGCCTCGACACCGGGAGGAGGCGGAGTGGATGCTATCCTTTCTCCAGGGGAGGGAGCACCGGGTGGTGACCGGGGTGGCTCTGGAATGGGGACCCCGGAAGAGCAGCGCCGTGGAAGTCACCCGGGTGCGCTTTCGGTCCCTCGATCCCGGGGCGGTGCGGGCCTATGTCGCCACGGGGGAGGGGGACGACAAGGCGGGAGCCTACGCCATTCAGGGGCGTGGAGCCCTTCTGGTGGAAGGCATCGATGGGTGTTACTTCAACGTGGTGGGGCTTCCTTTGGGGCGCGTCAGCGTCCTTCTGGAGGGCTGGGGAGTGTCTTTAGAGCGCCAGTGGACCCCGGGAGGTGAGGGAGCTTGAGCCGACGGATTTTGTTCTTCGGAGGCCTGGGATTGGCCCTTTTATCGGCCCTGTGGAGCGTCGGTCACCGTTGGGGCGCCGAGTTGGAGCGCCGCCAGGTGGCGTTGGTAGTGGAATACCGAGATATCGTCGCCATGGCGGCGGAAGAGCACCTGCCCCCCGAGGCGGTGCGGGAGCGATTGCAGCGGGCGGGACTCCAAGGTGTCGTGGTGGGGGAGCTCACGGGGGAAGAACTATCCCAGGGGGCCTTGCCGTTGTGGTATGGCCCCTTGGGGAGCCTGCCCGGCGAGGCGGGATCGAAGTCCATCGATCTCCCCCCTAATCGAGGAACCCTATGGCTCTCCGGCCGATCTGGTGCCTTGGCTTCAGCGGTGGAAAAATACGTGGCCCTCAAGTTCCCCGACGCGACGGAACGCGGGGGGCGTTCGGGAAAGGTGTGGGTCCTTCCCCAGGGGGTGAAAGAGCTCTTCGAAGCGGGGGTCTTCCCCGATGTGGAGGGGCTGTCCTTTGCCGAAAGTCAAGGGCTTCCCACGATCTACCGCCCCGCTCCGGCCCCCGGCGTGGCTCCGGAGCGAGTGGCCGCCCTGGCGGACGCGGTGTTGGCGGACCACCGTCATGTGGTCTGTTTGGCCCCCTCGGGAGCGGTGGTGGCGGGATACCCCGATCTGGGGGCCCTGGGCAAGGTGCTGAAATCCCGGGGGGTGGATCTGGCCCAGGTGGAGTTCTCCGCCCAGATCGGGGGGGCGGCGCTGGAGTCGGGGGCCTTCCCCCGCCTTCTTCCCCTGCATAGCGTGACCCAGGACGAGGTGATCTCCAAACGCCTCTGGCGCCCCCTTTTGGTGGATCGTATGATCCGGGCCGCCCAGGAACGATCCGTGCGCCTGTTGCTCATGCGCCCCTACCTTCTGGAGTCCGGGTCTCGCCTGACGAAGCTGGAGCAGGATCTGGGAAGTGTGGCCGAGGCCCTGCGCCGGGCGGGGTACGCCCTCACCTGGCCTACCCCCTACTCCCCCGGAGCCCAAGATTTCTTCGGTGCCTGGGCTTGCGCCCTGGGGGCTCTCTTCGGAGGAATCCACTTCTTGTGGCGTTTCCGGGGGATTCAGGATCGGGGGATTCCCGGGGCGAGCTTGGGGGTGCTCCTCGTCGGGGCCGCGCTTTTGGCCTTTATGGCGCTCCGGATGCCCGGAGTGGCCCGGTGGATCGGGGCGGCGGTGGCGGTGATTACCGTCACCGAGGCTTCTTTGGAAGCCCTGGAGGGATGGCGCACCCCCCTTCAGGCCCTGGCCAAGGCCCTTTTGGTGCTCCTGGCGGGGGGAATGGCCATCGCGGCGTTCTTCGGCGTGCCGGAGTACATGCTCCGACTGAAGACCTTCTCGGGGGTCAAGGCCACGCTCCTGCTTCCCCCCCTGCTGGTGTTGCTCCACGACTTTCGACGGCGAATCTATCCCGAATCCCTGAAGAGCGTCCTCTCCCGTCCCCCCCTCTGGGGGGAGCTGGCGCTCCTCGGGGGGTTTTTCGTGGGGTTGGCAATCCTGGCGGTGCGTAGCGACAACGTCTCCCTGGCTCCTCAGTGGGAAATGGCCCTCAGAAGTTCGCTGGAGCAGATCTTGGTGGCCCGTCCCCGAAACAAGGAAGTATTTCTCGGCTATCCCGCCTTGGTGCTCTGGTATGCCGTCCGCCGGGCGGATCTATCCCCTCGTTACCGGGAGGTACTACGCCTTTGCGCGGTGTTCGCCTTCGCCTCGGCCCTGAATAGCTTCTGTCACTTCCACACCCCCCTGTACTTCACGCTCTGGCGGGTGGGCAATGGATTTTTGGGAGGGCTCTTGGTGGGGGGCCTTTTGGTGGCTGTGGGGCGATGGATCATCCTTCCCCTGTGGCGACGCCTGGCCCCGGCGATCATGGCATGACCTCCCGATCCTGGGCCGCCGCGCTCTGCGGCTACTATGGCTTTGGAAATTTTGGGGACGAGCTCTTGGCCGAGGCCTTGGTCCGAGGGATGGAAGAGTGCGGGGTGCCCCGGGAACGCCTGGTGATTTTGAGTGCGGCCCCGGAAAGGAGTGCCCGGGATCTGGGAGTGGCCTCCGTGGATCGGTGGAGTTTCCGGGAGGTCTGGGGAGCGCTGAAACGGTCGGAAACCCTGCTTCTGGGGGGCGGGGGACTCTTTCAGGATGTCACCAGCCTTCGATCCGTCCTATACTATGCGGGAGTGGTGCACCTCGCCCGCATGGCCGGGTGCCGTCCCTGGGCCTTCGGCCAGTCCGTGGGCCCCTTGAAGAGCTGGATAGGACGGGCCTTGGCGCGCCGTTCCCTGGGGCGCTGTGCCTTTCGCGGAGTGCGGGACGCCCCCTCGGAGGCCCTATTGCGCCGATGGGAGATGGAGTGTCGCCGTTCCCCCGATGGGGCCTTTCTTTTAGCGGACGAGGGTAACCCGTCGCCAGCGGAGACGGGGAAAGACCTTTTGGTCAACCTGCGCCCCTGGGGCGGAAGCCTTTCCCGGGACTGCGCCAAGATCGCCGCAGTGGAGGCCTCTCGGCGTCGGCTCTCCCTGGTGGGGGTGGCCCTGGCCCCCGAAGACGAAGGGGTTTTAGAAGACCTCAGACGCGACGGCGTTTTTCCCTGCACCAGGGTGGTGACTTTGACCGACCTTGTCCAGGCCCGGGAACTCTTCGGCGGGGCGGCGATGGCGGTGGGCATGCGGCTTCACTTCCTGGTGATTTCCGCCGTGATGCGTCGCCCCGCTGTGGCGGTGCCCTACGACCCCAAGGTGGAATCCTTCGCCCGGGATTGGAGTTTTCCCGTCTGGTACGGTGAGGGGCCTCTCCCCGAGCCTGGGGGGGCGGAAAAAGACCCCGGCGATGCCCGGCAAGAAGTGAAGGCGGCCCTGGAGAGCGCGTGGCTGGCGAGCTCGCAGGAAGCGAGGCGGCGGGAGGTGGAGGCGTGACGAGCGCTCCGAGCGCGGCGGAAACGGCCCGGGAAATCAGGAAAGACGTGGTCCGAATGATTTCCCTGACGGGAAGGGGAGGGCTGGGGATTTCCCTTGCCCTGGCGGACCTTTTGACGTGGCTTTACTGGTCCTACCTTCGCGTCGACCCCCGGAACCCCCGGGGAGAAGACCGGGATCGCCTGGTCCTGGGCACCGGGGCGGGGGCCCCGGCCCTCTACGCCACCTTGGCCCGACGGGGGTACTTCAGCCGGGAAGAGCTGTGGAACTTCTCCCGCCTGGGGGCCATTCTGCAGGGGGTTCCCGCCAGGCTTTCCATCCCGGGGGTGGATGCCCCCCTGGCGGAGCGGGGACGGGCCCTGGGGGTGGGGTGTGGCATGGCCCTGGGCCTTCGCCGCAAGGGAAGCCCTCGCCGCGTGGTGTGCCTGCTGGACGGGGCGGCGTGGCAGGAAGGGCTTTTCTGGGAAGGCGTTCGGCGATGCGGGGCCTGGGGGTTGGGTGGAGTCACGGCGGTGGTGGCCTCCTCGTCGGAGGGGATCTCCTCGGCGTGGTCCCCATCGGAGGCGGAAAGCGCCTTGATCCAAAGGGGGTGGCGCGTCCTTCGGACGACGGGGCACTGCGTGGATGTCCTGAGCCGCGAGGTGGAAGACATGGAACGAAAGAGGACTTCGGAGCCCCTGGCGGTGCTGGCGGAAACCACCCTGGGACGGGGAGTACGTCTGGAAGGGGAGCGGGACGAGCGTTTTCACCACGAAGGACGTCCCTGGGACCGGGGCGTCTTAGGGGAGACGTTGCGGGAGATCGACGGCAAAAAAGAGGGGGATTCCGGTGCTCCATTCGTTTTCTGACGCCTCCGGAGCCGTGGAGAGGACCTTTGTCGAAGCGTTCCGGCGGGACGAACGATGGATGATGGTCTCATCTTCCTCCGCCGACGCCCTTTCCCGGGCGATTTTTCGAGAGTTCCCGGAGCGGTTCCTGGCCGTGGACGGCGAGGAAAGATCGGTGGTGCTCACCGCCGCAGGCCTTGCCTTGGAAGGCTTTCTCCCCATGGTAGGGCCGGGGTCGCCCCGTATAGTGACCCGGGCGTACGACGAGATTCGCGCCGCCGTGGCCCTTCCATCCCTGCCGGTGCTCCTTTTGGGGAGCGGGGGAGGGCTTTTTCGAGGAGATCTGGGGGCCCCCGATCAGGTGGTGGAAGACCTGGCCCTCATGAGGACACTGCCGGGCATGAGGGTCTTTTTCCCCTCGGACGCATCGGTTTTGGCCGAAATCCTGGCGGGGCCCCACGACGGCCCCGTGTACCTCCGGTGGGAACCCTGGGGGGGGGATTCTTCGGGGTCCGGAGGAACCTCTCCCCGGGAAGACCTCCTGGCGGGGGGGCGGATCAGGCGCCCCGGAAGCGCGGTGACGATCTGTACCTACGGTGCCCTGGTGCGTGAAGCCCTCCGGGCGGCGGAAATCCTCTCTTCTCAGGGGATCGATGCGGAAGTGATAGAATGTCTCTCGTTCAAGCCCCTTCCAGAAAACCTGATCCTCGCCTCGGGTAGAAGGACGGGGTGCGGCGTGGTGGCGGAAGAGCACGTGACGGAGGGCGGTCTGGGGGCTGCGGTGGCTGAGCTCATGGGGCGGTGCTATCCGATCCCCGTGCTCTCGGTGTCCCTGGAGGGCCACTTTGGCCAAAGTGGCACCGAGGCGGAACTCCGGGAGTACTACGCCCTCACCCGGCAGCACATGGTGGGGGCGGCGGTGCAGGCCTGGAGCATGAGGAGGGGCGGTTGATGGATATCCGCCTTCAGGGGGTCTCCAAGATCTTTCCCCCGGACATTCGCGCCCTGGAGGACGTGTACCTATCCATCCCCCAGGGGGAGTTTGTCTACCTCGTGGGCACCACCGGATCGGGGAAGACCACCCTTTTGCGCCTCATTTCCCGGGAGGCCCAGATCACCCGGGGGCAGATCTATGCGGGATCTTATAATTTGAAAAAGATCCCCACGCTGAGCCTGGCGATCTACCGTCGGGACATCGGGGTGGTTTTTCAGGATTTCAAGCTCCTCCCCGACCTCACGGTCATGGAGAACGTGGCCTTCGTGTTGGAAGTCATCGGCGTGCCTCCCCGGGAGATTTCCGAGCGGGTGGGGGAGGTGTTGGAGCGGGTGGGGATGTGGCGCCGCCGCTTTCTCAGGCCTCCTCAGCTTTCCGGAGGAGAGCAGCAGCGGGTGGCCATAGCCCGGGCGGTGATCAACTCCCCCGCCGTCTTGCTGGCGGACGAGCCCACGGGCAACCTGGACACCCGCACCGCCGAGGACATCATGCAGCTTCTTCTGTCCATCAACGCCTCGGGGAGCACCGTGATCATGGCCACCCACAACAAATACCTGGTGGATGCCTACCGCCAGCGGGTGGTGGAGCTCCGGGCCGGTCGGATCGTCCGGGACGAAAAGCGGGGGAGGTACGACGTCGATGGGGACTTTTAGATATGCCCTGAGGGACGCCTTTCGCCTTTTGGGACGCCACTGGGGCTTGGCCCTGCTCACGTTGGTCACCGCCACGGCGGTCTTTTTTCTCGTGGGGGGGAGTGCCCTTCTGGTGGTGAATACCAGCCGCCTGGTGGCTCGGGTGGAGGGAGAACTGGTGATCCACGCTTTTTTAAAAAGCGATAAAAACATGGAGGCCCTGCGGGAAAAGGTGCGGCAGTATCCCGGAGTGGCGGAGGTCCGGGAGGTGACCCCCGCCGAGGCCATGGACCGCCTGAAAAAATCGATACAAAATCAGGCCCAGGCCTTGGAGATCCTGGGAGAAAACCCCCTTCCCCCCAGTTTGGAAATCCGCGTGGAGCGGGCCCAGGACGTGCCGGGGGTGGCCCGGGATCTGCTGACCCTGTCTTCTGTGGACGACGTGGTCTATCCCGGCGCACTGGCTTCCCGGCTGGCCCGGGTCTCCCGGGTGGTGGTGGAGTTTTCCCTGGTGATCTTGATTATCGCCGTCACCGCCAGTGCCCTGGTACTCTTTAACACCATACGCATCGCGGTGTACTCAAAAAAAGAAGAGATCTCGGTGATGCTCCTGGTGGGGGCCACGCCGAGTTTTGTGGCCATGCCCTTCGTGCTCCAGGGAATGATTCTCGGAGTGGCGGGGGCGGCGGGGGCTCTGGGGCTCCTGGGAGGGGCCTACCGGGCCCTGGTGGGGGGCGTGGAGACCTCGGTGCCCTTTCTCGAGATGGTAAAAGACCCTGACCTCCTGGCGCGCCTGGGGCTCATCCTGGTGGGAGTGGGGATGACGGTGGGATGGGTGAGCAGTTGGCTTGCGGTGGACCGCTTCATTCGCCGGGCCCTTCGCCCGATTTAGCCCGTGAGGGGAGTGGCCATGGCTTTCACCGCCGAGGGTTCGAGAAAAGCCGACCGAGTAAGGATGATTTGCGCCAGGGTCGTGGTCCTGGGGGCCCTTTTCCTGGGGGCCCTTCCCGTAGGGGCTTTGCGGGGCCAGGCCTGGGGGGCCGCCAGCGCCGACCTCAAAGCTGACGATGCGGCCAGCGCCGAAGACCTCGAAAAGCGCCTCCGGACGGAAGAAAAGCGCCTGGCCGACATCCAGAAGCGCCTGAAGTTCCACAAGGGTCAGGTTTCCGTGACCCAGAAAAAGGAAAAGTTGACCCTTTCCGAACTCTCCAAGCTCACGGACGAGATCGGGGAAGCCCAGCAGCAGATCAACGTGCTGGAGCTCAGGACCCGGCAGACAAAAAATAAGCTGGCGGAGGTGGAGGCGGAGATCCGAGCCACGGAGGATCAGATCGGAGCCATTCGGGGCACCCTGGCGGCGCGGCTGGTGGCCATGTATAAGTACGGCGACGGGGCCAAGATCGACATGCTTTTGGGGGCTCAGGACGCCCAGGATGCCCTTTTGACCACCTTTTGCCTCAATCGCATGACCGACCAAGACCGAAGGCTCTTTGCCTCGGCGGTCCAGGCCCAACAGCGCCTGGAAGAGGGGCGGGCCAAGCTCTTGGGACACAAGACCCAGCTGGCGATCCAACAGGATCGCATGAGACAGGAGCGTCAACGGTTGGGGCAGGGCATAGCCCTGAGGAACGCCGCCCTGGAGGACCTGCGAAGCCAGAAGGCCAAGCACGCCACGATGGCCCGTGATTTGGCCCGGCTAGAGGAAGAAATCGAGCGCATCATCCGCACCCTCTTGCAGGAGCGCCAGCGTATGGCAGAAAAATCCCGCAAGGACCGGGCGGACCAGACGGGGGACAAGACCCTTCTCCTTTCGGCTCCCTCGGGACCATTGATGTGGCCCCATCGGGGGAAGATCACCAGCCCCTTTGGCAGCCGCATCCATCCCATTTTCAAGACCCGCACGGTGCACACGGGGATCGACATCGATGGAAACATGGGAGACCCGGTGAAGGCGGCGGCGGACGGAGAAGTGCTCTATGCGGGGTGGCTCAAAGGCTATGGTCAGATCGTCATCCTGGACCACGGAGGGAGCCTTTCCACGGTGTATGCCCACATGTCTCGCATCAACGTGGAAGAAGGCCAGCGGGTGCGGCGGGGACATGTGGTGGGACGGGTGGGAAGTACGGGAACTTCCACGGGGTCCCATCTTCACTTCGAGGTGAGGGTGGATGGTAACGCCAAAGAACCCCTGCGCTACCTTAGCCGTTGATGGGATCCTAAGGGTAAAAGAGGGGGCGAAGGGCCCCACGGGACTCGACTTTCATGGAGTGAAGAAGCGAGCGCGGAGGAAGAAAGGTGTGCGAGAGGCATGGGGAAGCGGTGGCGTGATGTGATTTTGGGGGTTTTCCTGGGAGTGGCGCTGGCGGGAGGGGTGGTGGCGTACGCCGCCGATGTGGACCTGGGGCAGATCGTCCCCTTCCGGGCCCAGTCCCTTTGGCTGATCAAGCAAGCCCGGGCCATACTGGAGACTTACTATGTCGACGCCGAAGAACCGGTGTCGGAGGATGTGCTGGTGCGGGGGGCCCTGAGGGGCATGGTCTCCTCCCTGGGAGACCCGTACACCCGATTCACCGATCCAAGACAGCTCCACGAGGAAGAGATCGAGATGCAAGGGGAATACGGCGGGCTGGGGATCTACATCGGCCAGCGCGACGGGGCCACCCTGGTAATCAGCCCCATCGACGGCACTCCCGCCGACCGGGCGGGATTGAAACCCAAAGACATGATAGTCAAAATCGGCGACACCTATATCCTGGATTGGGACCAGGAAAAGGTGGTGAGCCATCTTCGGGGAGAGCCGGGAACCAAGGTCACCATCTGGGTGCGTCGGGAAGGGGAAGACGAGCTCCTTCGCTTCGACCTCGTCCGGGAGATCATCAACATCAAGGCGGTGCGTTTTGAGATCCTCTCCAAAGACCTGGGATACATCAGGCTGAACCACTTCAACCAGAAGTGCGTGGCGGAGATGCGGGAGGCCCTGGAGAAACTCAAGGCCCAGAAGGCCCGGGGGCTCATCTTCGACCTGCGCAACAACCCCGGTGGATTGCTCGATGCGGCGGTGGATATCTCCGACATGTTCCTCGACAAGGGGATCATCGTGGGGATGAAGGGCCGGGTCCCCAAGGCCACGGATCAGATCTTCGCCACAGGGGGTACCCTCTGGGACAAACCCGTGGTGGTACTCATCAACGAAGGAAGCGCCAGCGCTTCGGAGATCGTCTCCGGGGCACTGAAAGACCATCGCCGGGCCGTGGTGATGGGGGCCAAGAGCTTCGGCAAGGGATCGGTGCAGACCCTTTTTCCCCTTCAGGACGGCTCAGGACTATATGTCACCATCGCCAAGTACCATACTCCCTCGGGGTTTGTCATCGACCACGTGGGCCTTTCGCCGGACATCGTCGTGGAAGGGACCATGGATCGGGAGCTCAGCAAAGACCAGCAGCTTCGAGCGGCGGAAAAAGAGCTGCGGCGCATCCTGACGGTTCCTCGCCCCTAGGGGCCCTTTGGCAGGGGTGATTAATGCGCGGGTATCTGAAAAAACGAAAAGAGCGACTTTATGCCTGGGCGGTGGTGATTTTTATCTTTTCCCTGGGGGGCACCCTTTTGGGCATGGCCCAGTGGCGTCGAGCCCATCTGGACCACTACGACGACTGGGAGAAATCCATCCACGAAGCGGTGGAGATGGGGGAAGAAGAGACCCTCATCACCCTCATCGCCAGCGACGATCTGGGAGATCTTCTGTCGTCCCAGCGAGCGGGGTGGGTACTGGAGCCCTCTCTGCTGGAGGAGGGAAATAAGCACCTTTCCGGAGAGGTGCCTTACCGCTACGCCCGGGAGATATCCTGCGACCTTCCCCGGGTGGCCATCGTGGTGGACGACGTGGGTTACAACGCCGCCATGGCCCGGAAGCTAGCTAAAATCCCCATACCCCTCACCTGGGCCATTATCCCCGGGCTGAAGGGCACCCGTCCTTGCAGCAAGGTGGCCGACGAGGCGAACATCCCCTACATGGTGCACATGCCCATGCAGGCCACGGGGGACAAAAAGGAGGGGCGTTGGTATGACCTTAGTTGGATCGTATCGGGGCAAAGCGAAGCGGCGGTGCAAAAGGCGGTGGCACGGGCCCTGGAAGAGCTCCCCGATGCCGTGGGCATGAACAACCACCGGGGATCCCTTTCCACCATGGACGAGGCCCTCATGGTGCCCTTCGTGAAGGCCCTGGGAGAAAGACGGCTGGGCTTTATCGACAGCCGGACCATCCGGGGCTCCGTGGCCTACAAAACCGCCAGACATCACGGCGTCCCTGCGGCGTATAACAGCGTGTTTATCGATCACTATAACGACGAAAAATTCATGAAAGAACAACTGGATCGACTGGTGATGTTGGCCAAGCGCCACGGATGGGCGGTGGGCATCTGTCACATCCGGTCGGGGACCTTGAAGATGTTGGCCCAATTGGACGTGGCGCAATTTGGAGGGGTGCGTTTCGTCACCGTGCCGGAGCTATTCTCGTGCCTGGGTCGTCCGTAGGGGATCGCAGGCTTGCCGTCATAAGGAGGAGACAAGCATGAAGGGACGAGTGGAAGTCATCGTCGGATCCCAGTGGGGAGACGAAGGAAAGGGGCGAGTGGTGGACGCCCTGGCGGATCGAGTGGAAGTGGTGGCCCGTTACCAAGGGGGGGCCAATGCCGGGCACACGGTCATCGTGGGATCGGAAAAATTCGTATTCCACCTTCTTCCCTCGGGGATGCTCTACACCGGGAAGGTGTGCGTCATCGGGGGCGGTGTGGTGGTGGATCCGGAGCAGCTCCTGGCCGAACTGGCCGATCTGCAGGCCAAAGGGAGGGATCGGGCCCGTCTGGTCATCTCCGGCACGGCCCATGTGGTGATGCCCTATCATAAGCTCCTGGACGAGGCGGAGGAAGGCCAGCGGAGCAGTGGCAAGAAAATCGGCACCACCAAACGGGGCATTGGCCCATGCTACATGGATAAGATCAGCCGAGTGGGTATCCGCATGGAGGACTTGCTCCTCCCCGATGTTCTTCGAGACAAGCTGACGTTCAACCTCGAGGGCAAAAACCGCCTGCTCACCCGGATGTACGACCGGCGTCCCCTGGCCTTCGACGAGATCTATGAAAAGGCCCTGGGATGGGGAAAGTGCCTGGCCCCCTACGTGGGGGACGCATCCTTGGTGATCGCCGAAGCCTTGGACGAAGGCAAGGGGGTGCTGCTGGAGGGAGCCCAGGGCACGCTTTTGGACGTGGACCACGGCACCTACCCCTTCGTCACCTCGTCAAACCCCGTGGCCTCGGGGGGGTGCACCGGTACGGGGATAGGACCTCGAAAGGTCGATAGGGTGATTGGCGTCACCAAGGCCTACTGTACCCGGGTGGGAGAGGGCCCCTTTCCCACGGAGGACCTGGGCCCGACGGGAAATTACCTCCGGGAAAAGGGAGGGGAGTTCGGTGCCACCACGGGGCGCCCCCGGCGCTGTGGCTGGATGGACATGGTGGCCCTGCGCTATGCGGTGCAAGTTAATGGCATGGATGCCATCGCCCTCACCAAACTGGATGTCCTCACGGGAATGAAAGAAATACTGGTGGCGGAGTCGTACGAGATCGACGGGGTATCCACGGATCGCTTCTCCGGGGCGGCGCACCGCCTGGTCCAGGCCACTCCAGTGTATCGCGCCCTCCCCGGATGGCAGGAAGATCTTTCCTCCTGCCGCCGCTTCGACGAGCTCCCTCAGGCGGCCCAGAATTACGTCACCTACCTGGAGGAAGCCACAGGTATCCCCGTGGTGCTCATCGGAGTGGGTCCCGCCCGGGAAGCCACCATCCTGCGGGGGCTCTAGGGATCGATTGACCCCAGGGCCTCCGGGGGACCTCCCATGGTGCTTGCCGATATCGACTTCTGCGCGCTAAAGGACGTGGATGCCCTGGAGGCCCTGGAACACCTCTCTTTTTCCCATCCCTGGGGTCGGGGGATTTTTGCCGCCGACCTGGGAAGGGATCGTCCTGGGGCGCTCTACCTGGGGGCCCGTCTCAAGGGGGAGTTCGTGGGATACGGGGCTTGTTCCTGGACGGGGGATCGGTTGCATATCCTCCGCTTGGCGGTGCACCCCGACGTCCGGCGCTTTGGCGTGGGGAGCCAGCTCCTGGTGGCCCTGGGGGAGATCGGCGCGGCGGTACCCTGTCGGAGGGCCTTTTTAGAGCTCCGGCGATCCAATGTGGCCGCCGCAACGCTCTATGCCCACTTTGGGTTCGTCGAGGTGGGATTTAAAAAGAGATACTACAGCGATAACGGAGAGGACGCCCTCATTTTGGAAGCCCCCTTGCCCCTCCGAGAGGTCCCCCCGAAAATCCCTTAGGGCCTGAAAGAGGAGCGGGCGATTCGGGGGAAGGGCCTCGGAGGGCGAAGGCTTTCGGGATCTTTCGCGAGACGCGAATCCCCAGATCGGCAATAAGTTTTCCACCGCTGGGGGGTGGGGTTTTCCCCATCCTCCTTTGTGCGCCGGGGGTTCCCCTGGCATGCCCACTCCCTCCCCACTCCCTCCGATAGAACCGGCCATCTGCCGATGGTGGGCGTGTTTTAGACGGGGCCGGGGGCGGGAACGACGTCGCGACGGCGGTGGGAGAGGCTTTTGTTTATTGCCAAAGCGACGAATGTGCCCACGTCCTCGACGCCACACGGGGAAGAAGATGATAAAGTAGTTAATTTTTTTGTTTTGGAGTCCCCGTGGGGTCTGGAGAAAAAAAATTCGCGGGAAAAACCCGCGAACCCTTGCAATCTATGGTGGGCGACACAGGGTTCGAACCTGTGACCTCTTCCGTGTGAGGGAAGCGTTCTTCCGCTGAACTAGTCGCCCACAACGGAAGGAATTATACCCTCCCTCTCCGAGCCCCGTCAAGCCCTATATCGCATATGACCTTCTCGGGCTGGAATCGGCCTTTCCGCGCCCTCGGCCCCTTGCCCGGACCTCCTAGTTTTTTTCTATTCAGGCCGCGCCCGCCCCTTCTCCCAGAGATTTCGGGCCCTATGATGGCAGGGGCAAGGGAAGAGCCTTGACGGCGAAGTGATAGAGGGAGTAGCATGGGATCGGTCTTTCCCCTCGTTCTCACGCCTGACATTTTTCGCAGGACAGAGTTGTGTCGGATGATATTTCCGGTGTCATGGCCTTCTAAAAGAGAAGATCGCCTCCTGGTGTGCCAGGGTAGGGGTGGAGGCGATCAAAAAGGGTCCGTACCCTAGGCAAGGGGGCCGGAAGGGAGTACGATGTCCGGGAGTAAGTTCCGGAGCCTTCCGGGCGGATAGAGGGCGACGGGGAGGGGGTCATGAAAATCTCGCCGTGGGACGACGTGCCGGAGTACTGGGCTCATTGGGGATTTGAACCCTGGAGCCATGGCCACCTTCGAGGGGTCCGTAGGAAGGTGATCATGCGCAAGGGGGGGCTTTTGGGGGACGTGGCCCGCTACGCCGTGTGGGATCACATCCTCTGGGGACACCGGGGGAGGGAGAGCGCCGAAGAGATCCTCCGGGAGGCGAGTCCCTTGCCCGAGGTGATGACCCAGCGCTACGTGTTGGTGGGGGACGAAGAGGACCCTTTTCGGCTACGCTCTTTTTGGTGGGGGTTTCGGGGTTTCGTGGAAGTGCTGTGCTACCGCCCCAGAGGGCGGGGTCATCGGAAGTTTGCCGACCTCACGGGGCTGGTAGATGCGCTGGAAGGCTACGTAATCCGGCGAAAAGGGGAGGTGACGGGAACCAAAGGCGACGGGACGGAGAGCGACGGGGTCGGGGTGTCATGATATTATTTTTAGGAGGTGCTTTCCTGTGCTGATGACGATGTTTATCGTGACGGTGGTCTTTTTTCTGGCGGCCTACGTGCTCTATGGGCGCTTCCAGGTGAAGCTCTACGGCCTTGACGACAGCCGGAAAACCCCCGCCGAGGTCTATTTCGACGGCATAGACTACGTTCCTACCCATCCTGCGGTGCTTTTGGGGCATCACTTTTCCTCCATTGCCGGAGCGGGACCCATTGTGGGCCCCATCACGGCGGCGTCCATGTTCGGGTGGCTCCCCGCCTACCTTTGGTGTCTCATAGGGTCGGCCTTCCTGGGAGGCGTGCACGACATGGGCTCCCTGGTGGCATCCATCAGGCATAAAGGGCTCTCCGTGGGCGAGGTGGTGGAGCGCTGGATCGGCCATCGGGGTAAGAAACTTTTTCTGACTTTCACCTGGCTCGCCCTGATACTGGTCGTGGCGGTCTTTCTCGAGCTGGCGGCGGGGACCTTCGCCAAAGATCCGGCGGTGGCGTTCTCCGGCACGCTGTACATGCTGCTGGCGATCATCTTCGGCGTGCTGATCTACCGCAAGGGACTCTCTCTGCTCTGGTGCACCCTCATCATGCTCCCCATCGTCATCGGGGCGGTGTTCTACGGCAGCAGCTCCCCCTGGGTGGCCCAACTCTTCTCCTTCGGCTACGACGTGGCCACCAAGGAGGGGCAGGCGTCCCTGCTGGATCTCTGGCGCATTATTCTCATCGCGTACATCTTCCTGGCGTCGGTGCTCCCTGTGTGGCTCCTTCTTCAGCCCCGGGACTATTTGGCCTCCTATCTGCTCTACTTCTCCGTGCTCATCGGCGCTGTGGGGATGATCTTCGGCAAGAGCTTCGAGCCCGTGCTCCCGGCCTTTATGGGATTTTCCAACGCCAAGGGGGAATTCATCTGGCCCCTCCTCTTCGTGGTCATCGCCTGCGGCGCAATCTCGGGATTCCACGCCCTGGTGGGAAGCGGCACCACGGCGAAGCAGCTCAAGAAAGAGAGCGACACCCTGCTGATCGGCTACGGCGGCATGCTCATCGAGGGCGTGGTGGCGGTCATCGCCCTGGGCACCATCATCATCGCGGGGCTCCCCGCCGACGGCAGCGCCGTGAACCCCATGGCGATCTACGGGGCGGGCATTGGCAAGTTCGCGTCCCTTTTGGGCATCGACCTCAAAGTGGGGGCGTCTCTGGGCCTTCTGGCGCTGAACTCTTTTATCCTGACTTCCCTCGATACGGCCACCCGCCTGGCCCGCTACCAGTTCCAGGAGTTCTTTGACATGAAGGTGGATCGCTACACCGCCACGGCGGTGGGCGTGGCGGCGGCCCTCTTCCTGGTGTTCTTCCGGACCGGGGGCAAGGCCGCCTGGACCCTCATATGGCCCGTCTTCGGTGCTTCGAACCAGTTGGTGGCCGCTCTGACCTTGCTGGCGGTGGGGGTGTGGGTGAAACACGGCCTGGGCAAGAGCGCCACGTTCCTTCTGGCCCCCATGGCCTTCATGTTTGTCACCACCGTGGCGGCCTTGGTGCTCCTCATCAAGGCCAACCTGGGTAACCCCCTGCTGGCGGGCATTTCCGCCGTGCTCCTGGTGCTGGCGGTTTTGCTGGTCAAAGAGGGTTGGGTGGCGTTGCAGCGGAAGACGGGGGAACCTCTTAAAGGGTAAGTCCCCGAAGGAGGGCCGCCCGTAGAGCCCGAATCGCCCGGGATCGGACGGTGGTCCGCCCCCGGGCGATTCGGGCTCTATTTTTAGGTATCTGGGCTAGAGCGATGAACGGGCTTCGGCCAAGCGCCGGAGGGCTTCCATCAAGGTGGTCCGGGGGCAGGCGAAGTTGAGCCGGGCAAAGCCATCGCCCCCCGGGCCGAAGCTCCGGCCGTCGTTGAGGCCGAGGTGGGCCCGATGAACGAGGAAGGTCCGGAGCTCTTCTCCGCAGAGAAGGAGGGGACGGAAGTCGAGCCACGCCAGGTAGGTCCCCTCGGGGAGGGAGTACCCCACTTCGGGAACTGTGCGGGCCAGCTCCTCTTGTATGAGGCGACGATGCCCGTCCAGATAGGTCATGAGGGCGTCGAGCCAGGGCCCTCCCGCCGTGTAGGCCGCCTCGGTGGCGGCGATGCCGAGGACGTTCCACATCTCCAGGTCGAGGGCTTCCAGCGTCGACTTCATCCGGCGGCGTACCGTTTCGTCTTGGATCACCGCCATCCCCGACCGGAGCCCGGGGATGTTAAAGGTCTTTCCCGGGGAGGTGAACGTGAGGGCGATGCGGGCCGCATCGCCTCCCAGCGAGGCAAAGGGGATGTGGCGGTGGGGGGAAAAGAGCAGGTCTTGGTGGATTTCGTCCGAAAGGACCAGGATGCCGTGACGAAGGCAAAGGGCTCCAAGGGATTCTAGTTCTTGGCGTTCCCAGACCCGCCCCACGGGGTTGTGAGGGCTGGAAAGGATCAGCAGGCGGGTGGCGGGGGTGATCCGGCGCTCCAGGTCCTCCAGATCCATGACATAGCGCTTGCCGTCCCAGCGCAGGGGGTTTTCCACCACCTCGCGCCCCTGGCGCTCCACCACGCTCCTGAAGGGGGGGTATACGGGGGGCTGGATCACCACCCCATCTCCGGGGGTCGTGAAGGTCTGCACCGCCAGGGCCAGCAGAGGGACCACCCCGGGGGCCTCTAAAATCCAGTCGGGGTCCACGGCCCATCCGTGGCGCTGGGCCATCCATGCGGCGAAGGCATTATGGGCTCCTTGGGCCCGGAGGGGATAGCCGAAGATGCCGTGATCGACCCGGGACCTTAGGGCCTCCATCACCGCCTCCGGAGCGGCGAAGTCCATGTCGGCCACCCAAAGGGGTAACACGTCCTCCGTGCCAAAGACCTCCCTTCGCCCGTCCCACTTGGCGCAGGCCGTACCTTCCCGGCGGTGCCGTAGATCGAAATCGGGGTTCATAAAACGGTCACTTCCCTTCACAGGATCGCCGTGCGGGAAAAGCCCGTCGGTTCACGGCGAAAGCCGCCGCAGACGGCAAAAAAAGGCACAAAACCAAAACGACCGGTCCGCCGGAGCCCTAGGCGGGCCCCATCGGCCGTAAAGCGATTGTGCCACCGACGGCCCTCATGCTACGATACGGGGTAGTTTTTGTCAAACGTGAAGGGACCCTGACGGGGCACGGGGGAGAGGAGTGGGGCGAGGATGGCGAAAGTCGTGGTGGTGGGCTCCCTGAATATGGACCTGGTGATGCGGACGGCGCGCTTGCCCCAGATGGGGGAGACGTGGCTCGGGGGAGCATTCTCCACCGCCGAGGGAGGAAAAGGCGCCAATCAGGCGGTGGCATGCGCCCGTATGGGGGCTTCGGTGGCCCTGGTGGGTCGAGTGGGGCGGGACGATTTTGGTCGTCGGCTCGTCGAAGCCCTGGTCGTCGAGGGGGTAGACGTCGGGGGGGTCCGTTTCGACGACGAACACCCCACGGGGGTGGCGTCGATTTATGTGGTGGAAGGCGACAACGGCATCATCGTGGCTTCCGGGGCGAATGCTGCGGTGTCGGCGCGGGATGTGCGCGAAGCGCGGTCGGCTTTCGAGGGGGCCCACTGCGCCCTCTTCCAACTAGAGACGCCGCTGGAGGCGCTGGGCGAGGGGCTTAGGGTGGCCCGAGAGGCGGGGGCGATGACGCTTTTGAACCCCGCCCCCTGGCATGCGCTGCCCGGGGACTTCTTTCCCTTCGTCGATGTCTTCATCCCCAACGGCATCGAGCTCGGGCAGTTCGCGGGGACCGCCGATCTCGAGGCGGGGGCGACGAAGGCCCTTGAAGCAGGAGTGGGGGCGGTGGTGGTAACGGTGGGGAGCGAGGGGGCCTGGCTATTTCGCCCCGGCGTCAAAGAGCATGTGGCGGCGCCGCGCGTCGAGGCGGTGGATAGTACCGGGGCGGGGGATGCCTTTGTGGGATCGCTGGCGGTGTCGCTGGCCGAGGGGCTTTCGCTTCGCGAATCGATTTCCTTTGCGGTATGTGCCGGAGCGCTGGCCTGTACGCGGCTGGGGGCGCAGCCCGGCTTGCCGCGCCGGAAAGAGGTGCACGCCCTGCGGCGCGGATGGGCAGGGGGCGAGGGAGGAATGAGATCATGATGCGACGGGGGATTTTGCATCCCGAGTTGGCGGCTCTCCTGGCCGCCTGTGGACACTTGGACGAGATCTGTGTGGCCGACGCCGGTCTTCCCATCCCCCCCGAGATGCCCCGGGTGGACCTGGCCTATGCGCCGGGGCGAGCGCCCTTCATCGACGTGGTCGAAGTTATTCTGGGGGAGATGGTCTTTGAGAGAGCCTTGGTGGCGGAGGAGGCGGCGACTCGGAGCCCCGAGATGCTTGCCCGTCTGCGGGGGATCCTGGGCGCGGTGGCGTGCGAATCTGCCTCCCACGAAGAGTTCAAAAATAGGGTGACTCGGGCTCGGCTGGTGGTGCGTACCGGCGAGTTCACCCCTTATGCCAATGTGCTCTTGCGCTGCGGCGTTCCCTTCTAACGACCCATGATCATGCGGCGCACCCCCTCCTCATCCCGTCTTCCGGTGTTGTTGGCGATCCTCGTGGGGATCGTGGCCCTGCTGGGCTGGCATGAACCGCGCTTTATCGAAATAAACAACCTAATTAACATCCTTCGCCAATCTTCCATGGTGGGGCTCATTGCCCTGGGCATGACCTTGGTGATTCTCACCGGTGGCATCGATCTGTCGGTGGGCAGCCTGGTGGCGGTGTCCGCCCTGGCGGGAGCGGGGGCGGCCAGGGCCGGGGTGACCTTTCCGCTCTGTTGGGGGGCGGCGCTGGCCGCCGGGGCGTTGCTCGGGATGGTTAACGGCCTGGGCGTGGCGCGACTTCGCCTTCCCCCTTTTATCATGACCCTTGGGATGATGGGCTTCGCCCGGGGTCTCGCCTTTATGGTCACCGGGGGGAAGCCCTTGACGGGCTTCGATGCCTCTTTTCGATGGCTTGGGATCGGTGGGTGGATGGGCCTTCCCCTCCCTATTTGGGTTTTTGGTGGTTTTTTCCTGGTGGTGTGGGTGCTTCTGGAGCTCATGCCCTGGGGGGATCAGGTGAGAAGCGTGGGGTCTAGCCCCCGGGCGGCCTGGGGCAGCGGCGTCAACGTCCCCGGCGTGACGGCCCAAGTCTACGTGCTCTGCGGTGTGGCGTCGGCGCTGGTGGGGTTGCTGCTGGCGGGTCGTATCGACTCCGCGCAGCCCACGGCGGGCGTGGGTTACGAGTTCGGGGCCATCGCCGGGGTGGTTTTTGGGGGTACGAGCTTCTCCGGCGGTCGAGGGTCGCTCGTGGGCACGGTGATCGGCGTGCTGATCATGACGGTGTTGGAGAGTGGGATGAACATGTTGAACGTGAATCCCTTTGCGGAGCAGGTGGTAAAGGGGGTGGTCATCGCTGCGGCGCTGGTGCTCTATGGACGCACGGGGCAGGCGCTACGGGGTTAGGGGAGGAGATCGCGGAGGGCGCAACGTTCGGAGTTGTTCAGCGATGGCGGCGGCGGCGAAGAGGGCGGCAGGACCGCTCGGGTAAAAACAGGAGGTGCGTTTAAGTGAAGAAGATGATGGCGGCATTTGCGGTGTTGTGGCTGATGGCGGTTCCGGCCTTGGCAGATCAGCCGGTGCTCGGCCTCGTGGTTTCGACCCTCAACAACCCCTTTTTCGTCAGCCTGAAGCAGGGGGCGGAGGAAGCGGCGGCGAAGGCCCAAGTGTCGCTGGTGGTACTCGATGCGCAGGACGACTCGGCCAAGATGACAGCGGCCATCGAGGACTTGATCCAGAAAAAGGTGGCCGTTATCCTCGTGAATCCCACGGACTCTGACGCGGTAACTCCGTCCATCATGAAGGCCAACGAAGCGGGCATTCCCATCTTTACCATCGATCGCGGCGCATCGGGGGGTAAGGTGGTCTGCCACATCGCCAGCGACAATGTGGCGGGGGGCAAGATGGCGGCGGAGTTCCTAGCCGAGGCCATCGGCCATAAGGGTAACGTGGTCGAATTGATGGGCATCCCCGGCACGTCGGCGGCGCGCGATCGCGGCAAGGGCTTTAACGATGCCATCGCGGCCTTCGCCGACGTCAAGATCGTCGCCGCTCAGGCGGCGGATTTCAACCGCGACAAGGGGTTGAAGGTCTTCGAGAACATTTTGCAGGCGCAGCCCGAAATCACGGGGGTCTTTGCACACAACGACGAGATGATCCTCGGTGCGGTGGCGGCGGCGGAAGCGGCGGGGCGTACGGGCATCGTCTTCGTGGGATTCGACGCGGTCGATGACGCGGTGAAGGCGGTGCAGGAGGGAAAGCTGGCGGCCACCGTGGCGCAGCAGCCCGCGCTCATGGGATCCACGGGCGTGGAGAAGGCCGTGGCCTTCCTCGGCGGAGCATCGCTTCCCGAGTTCATCCCCGTCGACCTGAAGCTTGTGGTGAAGGAATAGAAAAAAGATGGGTGGGGTGGCCTTCGGGCGGCCCCACCCCGGGTGTTAGATAGGGCGGCGGTCATCCTTTTTCCGTGGAGGAATGTCATGAGCGCACTGCTGGAGATGAGGAATGTCCACAAACGCTACCCCGGTGTTCACGCATTGAAAGGGATTTCTTTCTCTCTGGAGGAGGGAGAGTTCCACGCGCTGGTGGGCGAAAATGGGGCGGGCAAATCGACCCTCATCAAGACGTTGGGCGGCGTGGTGCCCCCCGACGAGGGGGGCGAGATCCTCGTGCGCGGCGAGCGGGTGGCCTGGAGTGGCCCGGGGGATGCCCTCCGGGCGGGGGTGGGCATCATCCATCAGGAGCTTAGCCTCGCGCCGCACCTGTCCGTGGCGCAGAACATCTTTCTAGGCCGGGAGCTACGCCGGGGGGTTTTTGTCGACTCTCGCCGTATGCGGGAGATGGCAAAAGACCTGCTGGCCCACCTGCGGTGCGACATCGACCCCGATAGGACTGCGGGGGAGCTCTCCACCGGGGAGCAGCAGCTGGTGGAAATCGCCAAGGCCCTATCGCAGAAGGTCTCCATACTGGCCTTGGACGAACCCACGTCGAGCCTTTCGGCCCGGGAGACGGAAAATCTCTTTCGGGTCATCGACGATCTGAAGAGCCGGGGGGTGGGGATCATATACATTTCCCACCGGCTAGAGGAGATCTTTGCCCACGCGGACCGCGTGACCGTACTCCGCGACGGCGAGGTGACCGGGAGGGGAGCCATCGGGGACTTCGACCCTTCAAGCATGGTGGCCTGTATGGTGGGCCGTCGGGTGGAGGTGCTCTTTCCGCGAAGCTTTCGAGATCCCGGCGAAGTGCTCCTCGAAGTGCGGGGGATCTCGCGGCGCGGAGTCCTGCGCGATGTATCCTTCGAGCTGCGTGAGGGGGAGATCGTGGGAGTGGCGGGGCTGGTGGGGAGCGGTCGGACGGAAACCGCCCGATGTCTCGTGGGGCTCGATCCCGTTGACGGGGGCGAGGTGAACCTTGTGGGAGGGGCGCTTGCCCTAAGGGGCCCTCGGGAGACGCTTGATCGGGGGATGGTGCTGGTGCCCGAGGATCGCAAGCGGCAGGGGCTCTTCCTCAATCGATCCATTCGCGATAACGCCACGGTCATGGAGCTCCTGCACGGCCTGCGCCGGGGGCCCTTTGTCGACCGAGAGAAGCGGGACGAGGCAGCCCGCCGCCATGTGCGGAACTTTTCGGTGAAGTGTCGCGACATCTTCGATCCCGTTTTCGCCCTCTCCGGAGGAAATCAGCAGAAGGTGGCCATCGCCAAGGGCCTGGCGGTGGCGCCTCGGGTGCTCATCCTCGACGAACCGACGCGCGGAGTGGATGTGGGAGCCCGGGCGGAGATCCACGAGATCATGAACGATCTGGTCCATCGGGGCATGGGAATCCTGATGATTTCCTCCGATTTGCCCGAGGTTCTGGGCATGAGCGATCGGGTGTTGGTGTTCCGCCACGGAGGTATCGCTGCGTCCTTCGATCGGGGCGATGCGACGGGCGAAAAGGTGATGCTGGCGGCGGCGGGGGGCGGAGTCCATGGCGGGTAAGTGGCAAAGGTTCGGTTCTCTGGCGGTGCTGATCGTGGTGGTGGTCCTTCTCGCGCTGGTCGATCGCGACGTGATCGATCCGAAGAACGTGGCGAACGTGCTTGCTCAGTCGACGGTGCTGGGGGTCTGTGCCGTCGGCATGACCTTTGTCATCCTCACTGGCGGCATCGATCTCGCCGTGGGGAGCGTGATGGCCCTCTCCGGGGTGGTGGGCGCCCTGGCCAACACGGCGATGGGGTTGCCCTGGCCCTTGGCCTGGGCTCTTGGTTTGGGGGCGGGGATGATGGCCGGAGCCCTCTCGGCGGCGTTGATCGCCTGGGGGCGCATGTTGCCCTTTATAGCCACGCTCTGCGTCATGGCCATAGCTCGGGGAATAACGCTGCTTATGACCCAAGGGAGTCCGGTCTCGGGCCTTTCGCCGGGCTTTACCCATGCGGGGTGGGCGTCGTGGGGTGCCGTGCCGATTACGGCGCTAATCTTTTTACTGCTCGCGACGGTGGCCTGGGTGGTGCTGGCGAAAACGCCCTTGGGGCCGCACGTGCGGGCCCAGGGAGATAACCCGGAGGCGGCTAGGTTGGCGGGGCTCTCCGCCCCGGGGCTGACCTTTGCGGTGTACATGACCTCGGGGTTCTGTGCCGGGCTTGCGGGGCTTCTGATGGCGGGTAGGCTATGGAGCGCCCAACCTGCCATCGGGACGGGCATGGAGCTGGATGCCATTTCGGCGGTGGTGCTCGGCGGTACCAGCCTCTTCGGCGGCGTGGGGAGCATTGGTGGCACGGTGACCGGCACGCTCATCATGGGCTTTCTCGACAATGGCCTGCGGTTGCAGGGAGTGGCGAGCTACGTGCAGATATCGATCAAAGGGGCGGTGTTTGTGGGGGCGGTCATCCTGGACCTCGCCATGAAGGGACACTACAGCCGACGAAGAAGCCGGGACGCGTAAGGCGCTCCGGCCTTTTTACCGTGGGGGGCAGTCCCTGGGTCTTTTCCCCACGGGACTTGACAGAATCGACGAAGGGGCTATCATGTCTGTAAGGTTTTTAGTTCGACAATCGGAGGGATTTCTGTGGACGAAAGCAAAACCATGAAAAATCTTGGCGAGGGTTTCGCGGGAGAATCCATGGCGAACCGCAAGTACCTGGCCTTTGCCCAGCAGGCGGAGGCGGAAGGGTTCCATCGGGTGGCCGTCCTCTTTCGCGCCACGGCGGAGGCGGAGACCATCCACGCCCTGGCCCATTTCAAGGCCATGGGCAAACTGAAAGACACCCCGGCGAACCTTCAGGCCGCCATCGACGGGGAGACCTACGAGTTTACCAAGATGTACCCCGATTTCCTTGTGGACGCCGAGGCCGAGAACAACGCCGCCGCCATCCGCTCCTTCAAGCTCGCCAAGGCGGCGGAGGAGGTGCACGCCGAGCTCTACGAAAAGGCCCTGAAGAACCTAGAGGGAGAGAAGGCCAAGGCCGCTCGGTTTTTCCTATGCCCCGTCTGCGGTCACATCGCCGAGGACGAAGCCCCCGAGGCCTGCCCCATCTGTGGAGCAAAAAAGAGCGCCTATAAACTGTACGAGTAAACTGGAAAAGGCAAAGACAAGCTTTCTGCTCCCCCCCGGAAACTCCGGGGGGGAGCTTGTGGTTTCTAGGGTGCGGCGTCCGTTTTTGGAAGCAGGCGCCTCACCAGGGGCATGGGGTCGACCTCGGTGAGGAGCACGGCGGCGAATATGAAGGCGCACCCCAGGATCATCTGCTCCGAAAGGTGTTCTCCCAGTAGGAAAACCCCCGCCAGGGCTCCGAAGAGAGACTCCAGGCTTAGCAATATGGAGACGTGGGTGGAGGGCGTGTATCGCTGGGCCGTGTTCTGGATCAGGAGGGCCATCACTGTGGGAAAGACCACGCAGTAGGCCATGCTCCAAAACCCCGTGGAAGAGATCGTCGTGGGGAAGGTCTCCCAGAGGAGGGCCAGAACCAGGCTCAGGGCGGCGGTGGTGGCGATCTGGCCGAAGGCGAGGAGAATGGGATCCAAGTGGGGCGCAAAGCGTTCGATGGCCAGGAGGTGGGCGGCGAAAAAGACGGCGCAGGCCAGGGTTAGCATGTCGCCGTAGTTGATGACGAAATCGCCCTTTAGGTCCAAGGTGAGAAAGGCCATGCCCACGAGGCAGAGGGCCGAGGCCCCGAAGGGACGTATCCCGGGAAAGACTCGTTTTAGAGCCCAGGCAAAAAAGGGCACCAGCACCACGTAGACCGCCGTAAGAAAGGCCTGTTTGCTGGCGGTGGTGTAGAGGAGCCCCACAGTCTGGGTGGCGAACCCGAGGAACAAGAAGGTGCCGATGATCACTCCCCCTCGCAGGTCCTTCCCGGTGATGCGACGTACCCGGCCGGGAAAGATCAAGGCGATGAGGAGGGCGGCGGCGGCGAAGCGGATCGTCAAGAGCCAGAAGGGGGGAAAGGACTCCAGGGCTCCCTTCATGGCGGCAAAGCCCAGCCCCCAGACGGCGGCGACAAAAAGCAGGCTGGCGTCCGCCGCCAGCGTCCGAACATTTTCCCTCATGATCTATTCCTCTCCCTCTTAGGGCCCCTCTTCGAAGGGTCATGCCCCGATCATTGCATACCATCCCCGCCATGGTACCATGACGGCCCTCCCTTGAGAACCCGCCAAATGACCTCCCCAAAGGCCCTCCGGACGTGGTAAACTTACCGCGCTTCAAGAGTACCCATATTGCTCAAGGAGGAATTTTGCATGATGCGTCGAAGTACGTTGGCGGCACTGGCCCTGGGTTTTTCCCTTCTGGCGGGGGGAGCTTTCGCGAACACCTCGGGGGATGTTTCGGTGGGCGGGACGGTCCAGGCCGATCCCGAGAAGGTCCTGGCGGTGGTGGGCAAGACGGAGATCAAGCAACAGGATGTGGATGGCATATTGGCGAAGCTCGATCCTCAGCGGGCGGCCTTTTTCTCCACCGAGGACGGCCGGAAAAAGCTCCTGGAGGAGCTGGTGAATCGGGAACTTTTCCTCCAGTGGGGCGTGGAGAGCGGCGTCGATAAGCAGGAAGACGTGCAGAAAGAGATCCGGAGCAAGACGGAAGACGCCATCCGGAACTACGCCCTCAAAGGAGTCCTCGACGCGGTGACGGTCACCTCCGAGGACATCAAGAAGTACTACGACGAACACCAGGACGAGTTCAAGACCCCTGAGAGCGTCCGGGCCCGGCATATCCTGGTGGACAGCGAAGACCAGGCGAAGCAGATCGTCGCGGAGCTCAAGGGAGGGCTGGACTTTGCCGAGGGGGCCAAGAAGTACTCCACCTGTCCCTCCAAGGAACAGGGGGGAGATCTGGGCTTTTTCTCCGCAGGACAAATGGTGCCGGAATTTGAAAAGGCCGCCTTTGAATTGGCGAACCCCGGCGATATGAGCGAACCCGTGAAGACTCAGTTCGGCTGGCACATCATCAAGCTGGAAGAGAAAAAACCCGCTGGCGTGGCCCCCCTCGAAGAAGTGCGGGAGGGGTTGCAGCAGAAGGTCCTCATGGAAGCCCAAAAGGCGGCCTACGACAAAAAGGTCGAAGAACTCCGGCAGAAATTCGGCGTCACGATGAAATAAGGCCCTTTAGCGATGGCCCAGGAATCCCCTTCGGGGGATTCCTTTTTTTTGCGGCCTGAAGGGAACGGAGGGCTTCGGCGGCGGGGTCACGAAAAAGGCGGAAAAGGCGGAAGAAGGCCCGGGGGCCCTCTTCCGCCCGAGGGGCCTTGCGGCCCTCACGGAATCGTTTGCGGGGGAAGGAACGGATCAGTCGTCCAGGACGTGCATCTGGAGCGGGGGGAAGCCGTTGAAGTTGACGGCGCAATAGCTCTGGGTGTAGGCCCCTGTGGTGAGAATGGCCACCCGGTCCCCTTCGGAGAGGGACAGAGGCAGGGCGTACTTGCGATTCTCGTAGAGGACATCCATGCTGTCGCAGGTGGGTCCCGCCAGGATGGCTTCCTCCGAGGGGCCTTCTTTTTCGGAGTAGATGGGGTAGCGGATGGATTCATCCATGGTCTCGATGAGGCCGTTGAACTTGCCCACGTCGAAGTAGATCCACCGATTGGGGCTGACGCCGGACTTCCGGGAGATGAGGACCACCTCGGTGAAGATCACCCCTGCGTCCCCGGCGATGAATCGCCCGGGCTCCACCAGGATCTCCGGGAAGTTGTCCCCGAAGTCCTCCCTCAAGAATCGGGTGATCTCCTGGGCGTAGGTGGCGGTGGATTGTGTGGGCGCCACGTATTCCGCCGGGAACCCCCCTCCCAGGTTTATCATGCCCAGGGAAATCCCCTTATCCCGGACGGCGTCGAAGAGGTATCGGCAGTGGGCGATGGCGTGGTCCCACTGGCCGATGTCGCGCTGCTGGGACCCCACGTGGAAGGAGATGCCATAGGGCTGGAGCCCCAGGTCGGCAGCCTGGAGGATGAGGCGGTAGACCGCGTCGGGATGGGCGCCGAACTTGCGAGACAGGGGCCAATCCGCCCCGCTCCCGTCGGTGAGGATCCGGAAGAAGACCCGGGATCCCGGGGCCTGTCGGGCCAATTTTTGTAAGTCGTGGTCGGAATCCGTGGCGAAGAGTCGAACTCCTTTGGAGAAGGCATAGGCGATGTCTCTTTCTTTTTTGATGGTATTGCCGTAGCTCAGGCGGTCCGGGGTGGCCCCGAGACGCAGCGCCTGGTCCATCTCGTAAATCGAGGCAAAGTCGAAGCAGCATCCCCGGTCGATGAGGAGTTTTAGCACGTCGTCGTTCGGGTTTGCCTTGATGGCGTAGTAGATCTTGGCGTAGGGCAGGGACTGGTGAAGCTCGTCGTACTTGGCGGCGATGCGGCGAAGGTCGATGACCAGACAGGGAGTGTCTTTGTCCGCGACGAAGGCTTTGATGCGCTCAAACCGTTCCCGGGGCATGTACCGCTCCAGGTCAAAGCCGTACTGCTGCTGATTCGTTTCCACTCGGAAACCTCCTATCATCCCCCAAAAAATGTCCCCATGCGTGTGGGTTCGAAGCGCGATCAGTGTAGACCGGCGGGGCCCGATGTGCAAGGGGG
>CALMLW010000031.1 GCA_937868015.1 uncultured Synergistaceae bacterium
CAATGAACATAGGCGTCCCTCAAAATCGGTACGAGATGCCCCAGGACTGGCGAGGATCTTCGTCCCGTTCCAGGTGCTTGAAAAAAACTCCCACCGAAGGGTTTAGATCCACGTGGGCCTCGGCGGACCAGGTCCCTCCGGCCTCGTCCCACCACTGCCCTTGAAGGGTGAGGGGAAACCGGGGCGCGGGGCGCCAAGAAATCCCTCCTCCGGTATGTCCCCGAACAACTCCTGCCCATACTCTTCCCCAAGAAAAATGATACCCTGGCGCGACGGAAAAGCCCTCTTCTCCTCCCACATCCTCCACCCCTAGGACAAAGCCCCAGGGGGACCGCCGGTGCCCGATCCAGAAACGGGCATCCACCATGCCTCGATTTTCTTCCGGTTGGAGCCCCGACGTGGCGGAGTGGATGCCCACGCGCCCCTCGATCTCGAAACCTTCTAGGTCGGCAATAACCTTTTGGGCCTTGGTGATGGCCTGGCGGGCCTGGGCCATGGTTTCCGGCAAACTGTCCCCGCTGGAGGGAGAAAAGAGCTGCTCTTCCGCCGTCCGGATCAAGGCCTCCACCGCCTCCGCCGCATCTCCCACCTTGGTTACCACCCGGCGAAGGTCCTTTCCCGAGAGGCCGTCGAAGTCAAACTCCCGCAGGATGGCTTCGTGGTGTTTCAGAAGGGCTTCGAGGTGGATCAGGGAGAGCCTCAGAGGCTCCCTATTTTCCTGTACCAGGGAGTCTGCATGGGATATCAGCCTCTCGATCCTCTGGGATAGGCGTTCCACGTCTTTGCGGGCGTCTCGGATCATCCCTTCCGTCTCTTCGGAGACCTGGGCGATGCGCTGGAACGCCAGGCGTCCGTCCTGCACGAGCAGGGGAAGCCCTTCGATGGTGTCGCTCAAGTTTTTCTGGCGATCGGGGTCTTCCAGTATGGCGTTCACAAGTTGGAACGTTTTACGAAACTCTCCGAAATCTTCCCGTACCTCCGCCAACATGGATTCAAAAGACGGCGGCAGATCTCCGGAAACGGTATCATCGGAGGAGAGCATGACGGAAGAAGTCCCCCGAGTGACTTTGATACTGGGGTTCCCCAGTAGCCCCGAGGTGGCGATGGTGAAGACGC
>CALMLW010000032.1 GCA_937868015.1 uncultured Synergistaceae bacterium
GATCTTTTGCCTCGCGCCATGCCAAGATCACCGCCAGAATTCAAGGTTGAAGGCCCTCCGGGGCCCGAGGGACGGGAAATCTCACCGCCCCGCCACCGCCACCCGATCCACCAGGAGGGTGCATCCGCCGGTGCTGCCGAAAAAGCGCAGGTCGTTTCCCACGGCAACGATGCCCCGGAGGAGGTCCGTCAGGTTGCCCGCCACCGTCACTCCGGCAAAGGGCTCGGCGGGAAGGCCCGAACGCAGGACGACTCCCTTGGCCCCAAGGGAGAACTCGCCGCTCACGGGGTCGAGGGTGTGAAGTCCCATGAACTCCGTCACCAGGAGGGCGGGGTCGCGCTGGCGCCGAATCGCCTCGGGGGCCTCATTGCCGGGGAGGATGAAGACGTTGGAGGCCCCCACGTCGGGGACGGAGGAGATCCCCCGCACGGCGTTGCCCGTGGAGCGCCCCCCCTCCCGCCGGGCTGTGGCGAGGTCGTAGAGGAAGGCGTTCACCCTCCCCCGGTCGAGCAGGAGGGTCCGCCCCGTGGGGAAGCCCTCGCCGTCGAAGGGGGCCGATCCGTCGCGCCGGGGGAGGCGGCCGTCGTCCACCAGGGAGAGCACCGCTTCTCCCACCTCTTCCCCCAGCCTTCCCCGGAAGAGGGATTTCCCCTTCTGCACGTTGGACCCCAGGAAGAGCTCCGCCACTTCGTCCACCAGGGATGCGGCGCTTTCGGGATCCAACACCAGGGAATAGCGCCCCGTGGGCACCGGATCCCCCCCCAGGGAGAGGGCCGTGCGTCGCACCCCTTCCCGGACCATCTTCTCCAGGGATAGGTCCGCCATGAAGCGAGCCTGCTCCCCCGATCCCCCCATCTCGAAGGCGTCCCCCTCCTGGAGCACCACGGAGAGGCCGCACCCCACCGAGGTGGAGCGCTGCCATCCCGCCAGTCCCGCACTGGAGGCGTAAAAGAGCTTTCCCCAGCCGTCATACCAGGAAGCGGCCCGCACGGAGACCACCCGGGGGTCTTC
>CALMLW010000033.1 GCA_937868015.1 uncultured Synergistaceae bacterium
CGGGGATCGCCCCTTTAGCGACCGTCCCCGTCCTCCCCATCGGGAAGGGGAAGGGACCTTTAGGCGGGAGCGAGACGACCGTCCCCGGTCCCCTAGGCCCGACCGCCCCCGGGAGGACCGTCGTCCCCGGCCCGAGGGTCCTTCGGGGGAGGATCGCCCCCGTCCTTCGGCTCCCCGGTCGTTCCGCTCCGGAAGGCGAGGCGATGGGCGGAGGTAGGGGAGCGCCAGGATCCTTCGACCTTTGCGGTAAAACGATCTTCGGGGCCGTAAGGCCCCCGGGCCTCAGTCCGGGTCCCCATTCCCGGGAAACGAAGTAGGGGCGAGATCCTTTCGCCCCTACTCGCCCCTACCACGCAAGATCTTCCCCTTAGGTTCTCAAAGGGCCATCTTTTCCCCCCGGTCCCCCGAAGGGTCATCGGGGTCCGGACCAAGGGGGCGCTTCACGCCATCCCCGACAGCATGTACCGCCCCACCAGCTCGCGAGAGGCCTCCTTCCGGGGGAGAAGGGCCGCGATGCGCCCTTGGTACATCACCGCCACCCGATCCGCCAGGGCTAGCACTTCATCCAGGTCCGAGGAGATCAGGAGGGCCCCCCCTCCCTGGCGTCGGTGGCGCAGGATTTGCTCGTGGATGAAGGCGATCCCCCCCACGTCGACCCCTCGGGTGGGCTGGGACACGAGAAGTAAGGGAGAGTCGAAGGCCATCTCTCGGGCCATCACGAGCTTTTGCATGTTGCCTCCTGAAAGAGTTCCTCCTTGCACCATGTCGGAGGCGGCCTTCACCGAAAATAACTCCATGGTCCGTCGCACCCAAGGGCGGATGGCCCCCGGGCGAAGAAACCCCAGGGGACCTCCCCGGAGAAACCGCTCCTCGCGCTGGTGTCCCAGGAGCATATTTTCCCAGAGGCGGGCCAGGGGAGCGATGCCGGTGCGGAGGCGGTCCTCGGGGACGTAGGCCAGCCCCCCTTCGCGCCGGGAGGCCATGGTAGCTTCGGTGATGTCCCGGTCTCCCAGAAATATTTTACCCTCCCGGAGATGCCGCAGGCCGCAAAGACACTCTTCCAACTCGCTCTGGCCGTTGCCCATGACCCCGGCGATTCCCAAGACCTCTCCCGCCGCCACGGAAAAAGACACATCTCGCAGGGCCCACTCTCCTCGGGGGCCCAGGGCCCACAACCCCTCCGCCCGGAGGAGCTCCTTCCCCGAGGTCGGTGGGGCTCCGGGGGCCAGGGCGGGGAGGTCGCGCCCCACCATCATGCGGGCCAGGGTGGCTTCGTTCACTTCGTCTCGGCGTACGGTGCCCTCCAACTTGCCCTGGCGGAGCACCGAGATGCGATCGGCCACCGCCAACACCTCCCGGAGCTTGTGGGCGATGAAAAGGATCGTCTTCCCCGAGCGTCGGAAGTTCTCCAAAATGGCGAAAAGACCCTCGATCTCCTGGGGGGACAGGACGGCGGTGGGTTCGTCGAAGATCAGGATGTCCGCGCCTCGATGGAGGAGCTTGAGGATCTCCACCCGTTGCTGGAGCCCCACGGGGAGGGTGGCGGTGGTGGATCGAGGATCCACGGCGAGGTTGAACTCCTTCGTGAGCCCCTCCACTCGACGGAGGGCGGCCCCCTCGTCGAAGTACCCCCACTGGCCTGGTTCCGCCCCCAAAACCACGTTGCGATAGACGGGGAAAGATGGTACCAGCATGAAGTGCTGGTGCACCATGCCGATGCCCAGGTGGTTGGCCGTGCGAGGGGAGTCCACGACCACTTCCTGCCCCCGTAGGGCCAAAGACCCCGCCGAGGGGCGGTGCATCCCGTAGATGCACTTCATGAGCGTAGATTTCCCCGCGCCGTTTTCCCCCACCACGGCGTGGATTTCTCCCGGCAGAACTTCCAGGGAGATATCGTCGTTGGCGACGAAGGATCCGAAGCGCTTGGATAGGTGGCGAATCTCCAGGGCAGGCGTGGCCATGGTCTTCCTCCGGTCTAGGTCCACTCCGACACCAGGTCGGGCAGGTGACGGGTCTGATTCAACAGGGCGCAGGTGTATCCTCGGGTCCTTTCATGCCACAGGACGCTGTAGGACGCCGTGTCCAGGTGCAGGCGCCAGAAATAAGGGGAGGGAATGGCCAGGCATGCCGCCAGCAGGGGCTTCAGCACCGCCCGGTGGGATACCACCACAAAGGCCTTCCCTTCGTGGAGGCGCACCAGGTGGTCCAGGTTGGCGTAGGCCCGGCGCTGGACGTCGTCCAGGGTCTCGGCCCCTTTCAGGGCGAGGCGCTCGGGGTTGTGGATCCAGAGGGCCCACTCCTCCGGATAGGTCTCTCGGATGAGATCCTTGGATTGTCCCTCCCAGGGGCCCAGGGCCATGTTGGTGAACCCGGACCGCTCCTCCACAGGAATGCCGAGGCGCTCTCCTATGGCCCGGGCGGTATTCCGGGCCCTCTGCAGGGGGCTGGAAAAAATGGCCGAAGGGGAAAAAAACCGGGCAACTTCTTCCGCCAGTAGCTCCGCTTGGCGCACTCCCCGCTCGGTGAGCGGCCCGTCGCTCCGTCCCCGGAATACCCCCTCTCGATTTTCCGCGCACTCGCCGTGGCGTACCAGGATGATCTCGGTGCGTTTTGGCTCACCCATGGGTCTTTTTCCCCTCTCCCCGGTGGAGTCGAGGACTGCCGTCCCCTGGGTTGCATTTTAGCACGGAGAGGAGATCCTTCGAAGGGAAAAGCTTCCCTTTCCTCCGGAGAGAAAGGTGTAGGGCAGAAAAAAATTTGACCTGTCTTGACAATCGGCGGTGCCGTTGGTAGTCTACGGTAAGAAAAAGCTCTTGGCACTCGCTCGTGAAGAGTGCTAATAGGACGGGAAGGAGGTGGGGACGTGCTTTCGGAGAGGCAGCTTGAGGTGGTGTTGGCGGTGGTCTACGAGTATATCCAGGGAGGAGATCCCATCGGATCTCGGGTGCTGTCCAAACGGCACCTCACCGGGCGTAGCGCCGCCACCATCCGCAACGAGATGGCCGATCTGGCCGACATGGGCTTCCTGGAACAACCCCATGCCTCGGCGGGGCGCGTGCCCACCGCCCGGGCCTATCGCCTCTACGTGGACTCCATTCTCCATCGCCACCGGGAGCTTCCCCCCGAGGCGGAGGGGTGGATCTCCGAGGTGCGGAGCCAGCGCCGGGGGCTGGAGGACGTGCTGTCGCACATCTCCCATCTCCTGTCCCGGGTGACCTCCTACATGGGAGTGGCCACGCTGGCGCCCCTGGACGAGGTGGGGCTCCTGCGCCTGGACTTCGTCCGTCTCGAAAGCACCCGAGTCCTGGCGGTGGTGGTGTTAGATGGGGGATTGGTGCACCACCGGGTCCTCACCTTACCCTGTGAGATGAGCCAGGACGAACTGGACCTCCTGGCCTCGCGCATCCATGCCGTGGCGGTGGGACGCCCCTGGAAGGACGTGCGCCGCGACCTTATTCAGTACGTGGTAGCGGAGCTTCGAGATCGGGAAATGGCGTGCCGGGTGGCCCTGAGGGAGCTCGAGGGGATCCTTTCCTCCCAGCCCACCAGGATCTTCATGGGAGGGGCGCGCCGCCTGCTCAACCTCCCGGATTTTCACGACATCGGCCGCCTGCAGGCAATTTTTTCCCTCCTGGAGGAGGAACGATCCATGGCCCATCTGGTGGAGCGTTGTGCCCAAGAGCAGGGAGTGTCGGTGACCATCGGCGAGGAAAACCCCGTGGAAGCCCTTAAGGATTGCTCGCTGGTGTTGGCCCCGGTGAGCTCCGCAGGGCAAAGGGCCGTGGTGGGGCTCATCGGACCGGTGCGCATGAACTACGAGGGAGCCATCGCCGTGGTGGAAGCCATGCTCGCGGGGCTCCAGGATATGCCGGAAAAGGCCGGGGCGGCACAGGAAGTGCCGTGAGACGTACGGAGGGGCGGAAAGCATGGTAAAAGACATGGAAGAAGGACCGGTGAACGAAGGGGCTTTGGGGGAAGTTGAGGATATGGAGAGGGGCGGAGATCTCGCCGTGCTACGGGAACAGCTGGCCCAATTGGAAGACGAGAGAAATGCCCTAAGGGAGGAAGTGGCCCGGGCCCGGGCGGACTTTTATAACTTTCGCCAGCGCAGCGAGCGAGAGGGGCTCAGGCAGCGAGAATTGGCGGCGGAACGGGCGGTGACGCTCCTTTTGCCCGTGTTGGACAATCTGGACCGGGCCATGGAATCCTCAGGGGGAGGAGAAGGGCTGCGCCAGGGGGTGGCCATGGTGCGCCGGTTGTTCTTCGAGGCGTTGCAGGAATTGGGAGTATCCCTCGTCGAGGCGGAAGGGGCCTTTGACCCCGCTCGGCACGACGCGGTGGGCACGGTGCCCGTGAAAGATCCCGCCCAAGACCACCAGGTGATCGACGTGGTCCGTCCCGGATACGCCCTAGGGGGGCGGGTCCTGCGCCCCGCCATGGTGCGGGTGGGGGCCCACACCCCTGCGAGCGATGGCGGCTCCCGGTAGACCTTTGGGGAAAAACTTTTCATAAGCGGAAGTTCTTGAAAAGATGCGGGTATTTCCAGGAAGTATTTTTTTGAAACTCAAAATGGGGTGACCGAGAATGGCAAAAGTTGTGGGTATCGATCTGGGAACAACGAACAGTTGCGTCGCCGTCCGAGAAGGAGACGGTATCACCGTCATCGCCAACGCCGAGGGCAGCCGCACCACGCCCTCGGTGGTGGCCACCACCAAGGAGGGAGAGCGTCTGGTGGGGCAGCTCGCCAAGCGCCAGTCCATCGTCAACCCGGATAACACCATCATGTCCATCAAGCGCAGGATGGGCTCCGACGCCAAGGTGACCATGGGGGGCAAGGGCTTTACCCCCCAGGAAATATCTGCCATGGTGTTGCAGAAGCTGAAGCGCGATGCGGAGGAGTATCTGGGAGAGCCCGTCACCCAGGCCGTCATCACCGTGCCCGCCTACTTCACCGACGCCCAGCGCCAGGCCACCAAGGACGCGGGGGTCATCGCGGGGCTGGAGGTTCTGCGGATCATCAACGAGCCCACGGCGGCGGCCTTCGCCTACGGGGCCGACAAAGAGGGAGAGCACAAGATCCTGGTCTTCGACCTGGGGGGGGGCACCTTCGACGTTTCCCTCCTGGACGTGGGGGAAGGCGTGTTTCAGGTGCTGGCCACCTCGGGGGACAACCACCTGGGCGGGGACGATTGGGACACCCGGGTGGCGGAGTGGATGGTGAAAGAGTTCAAGAGCCGGGAAGGCATCGACCTTTCCCGGGATCGGATGGCCATGCAGCGGGTGCGGGAAGCGGCGGAAAAGGCCAAGGTGGAGCTCTCGTCCATGCCCGAAACCACCATATCCCTCCCCTTCATCACGGCGGATCAGAATGGCCCCAAGCACCTGGAGCTCTCCATCTCTCGGTCGAAGTTCGAGGAGATGACGGCGGACCTTCTGGAGCGGGTCGTGGGGCCCACCAAGCGAGTGCTGGAAGACTCGGGGCTCGCCGCCAGCGCGGTGGACAAGGTCCTCCTGGTGGGGGGATCCACCCGGATGCCCATGGTCCAGAAGAGGCTCCGGGACCTTTTGGGCAAGGAGCCCACCAAGGGCGTGAACCCCGACGAGTGCGTGGCCATGGGGGCCGCCATCCAGGGGTCCATCCTGGCGGGGGAGCGCACGGACATCGTGCTGGTGGACGTGACGCCCCTCTCTTTGGGGCTGGAGACCCTGGGAGGGGTATTTACTAAGATCATAGATCGGAACACCGCCATCCCCACCTCCAAGAGCCAAGTTTTTACCACGGCGGCGGATAGTCAGCCCTCGGTGACGGTGATGGTGTTTCAGGGAGAGCGCCCCATGGCGGCGGACAACGTGAAGCTCGGAGAGTTTAACCTGGACGGCATTCCCCCCGCACCCCGGGGCGTCCCCCAGATCGAGGTGACGTTCAACATCGACGTGAATGGCATCCTGAATGTATCGGCCAAGGACAAGGGAACGGGCAAGAGCCAGCACATCACCATCCAATCCTCTCGGCTCACCGAAGAAGAGATCGAGCGCATGAAGCGCGAGGCGGAGATGAACGAGGGGGCGGATCGGCAGCGCAAGGAGGCCGCCGAGGCCCGCAACGAGGCCGATTCCCTGGCGTACAACGCCGAAAAGACCCTAAAAGACCTGGGGGACAAGGTGGAGGCTCCGGAAAGGGCCCGGGTGGAGCAGGAGATCGCCGACCTGCGCGAGGCGGCTTCTAAAGATGACCTGGCCCGGACCCGACAAGCCATAGAGACGCTGACCAAGAGCCTCCACGCCCTTTCTCAGAAGCTCTACGCCGCCCAGGATCAGTCCGGCGGTGAGGCTCCCCACCCGGAAGGCCCGAAGGAGAGCCCTTCGGGGGAGGGAGAGACGGTGGACGCAGAATTTTCGGACAAGGAAGCGTGATGCCCCCATCATGACCCGGGGTGAGAAGCGTTCGGGGGACGGCGGAAGCCGTCCCCCGGTGAGAAGCCACGCCACAGGGAAGCGGGGGAGCCACGGTGCCGGGAACCCATAAGGACTACTATCAGATCTTGGACGTCCCCCGGGACGCCAGTGCCGAGGACATCAAGAAAGCCTACCGGAAGTTGGTGCGCAAATACCATCCCGACGCCAATCCCGGCAACCGAGAGGTGGAAAGTCGCTTCAAAGAGATCAGCGAAGCCTACGAGGTGCTGAGCGATCCCCAGAAGCGCACCCAGTACGACCAGTTCGGTTACGTGGGAGACATGCCGGGGGGAGGCGCGGGGCCCTTCGGCGGCGGGGAACCCTTTGGGGACATCTTCGGAGACATCTTCGACTCCTTCTTCGGGGGCGGCGGTGCGGGGCGAGGGAGGACGAGGAACGTCAACGCCCCTCGGCGAGGGGCCGACCTGGAGATGGAGATTTCCTGCACCTTGGAGGAGGTTTTCTCCGGCGTTCCCAAGGAGGTGCAGATACCTCGGTGGGAGACGTGTAAGCGCTGTAGCGGCCAAGGGGCGGAACCCGGGACCTCGGCGGAAACCTGCTCGGCCTGTGGAGGTCGGGGGCAGGTGGAGCACGCCCAACGGACCCCCTTCGGCCAGTTTGTTTCCGTGGTGCCCTGCACCCGTTGCGGAGGCAAGGGGAAGACCATCGCCGCCCCCTGCCGAAGCTGTGGCGGCGACGGGCGCACCCGGCACCGCCACCGGGTGGAGGTGCGCATCCCCCCGGGGGCCGATACGGGAACCCGGCTGAGGATGGTGGGCGAAGGGGAAAGCGGCGTCAATGGCGGCCCCTCGGGGGACCTTTACCTCGTGGTGACCGTGGCGACGCACCCTCGCTTTCTTCGAGAGGGGGATACGCTCCACGTGCAGATTCCGGTGGCCTTCCCCCAGGCGGCCCTGGGGAGTAGCGCGGAGATCGTCATGCTGGATGGCGTCGTCGAGCGGGTGACCATCCCCGCCGGGAGCCAGCCCGGCGACCTGGTTCGCCTCCGGGGCAAGGGCATGCCCCGCCTTCGGAGCAGCGGCCGGGGGGATCTTTTGGCCCACATTAAGGTGGAAGTTCCCCGGGAGCTCACCGAGCGACAGAGGGGGTTGCTGGTGGCCCTGGCCCAGGAGATGGATGTCCCCGTGGAGGAAAACGAGGGCCTTCTGGAAAAGATCAAAGGGTGGTTCGGCCGTAGCGAAGGGTAGGGGGTCGAATTACCCCTCCTCCCGACCTCCGGGTCGGGAGGAGTTTTTTCTTTTAGAAGCCCCGCGTCCTCACGGGTTACGATCTGCTTCGGCGCCGCGACGGATCGGAATTTTTCCCGGCCTTAGGGAGAGGGGCCGCTTTTTTATGCCTTTTCCTAGTGGTACAATGCCCCTGATGCCGCCGGGAGAGAGGGGACTTTCCCTTTTCGAGCCTTGGGCGAAAAGAAAGGGGGAACTCTCGTGTCCGTCGAGGAGAGCTTCTGGTGGTACGTTACGCTGGAGGGACGGGATGGGGACGGCGAAGTGCTGGAATCCCTGGTGGACCTGTCGGGGAGCATCGGGGCGGAGCACCAGGAAGGCACCGATCGCTGTCGGGTGCGGGCCTTTTACCGGAGTTCTCAGGATGTGGCGTTCTGGCTCAAGCGCGTAAACGAAGTACTGGAGCCCTGGCCCCGCATTTCGGTGGTGGACGTGGGCAAGGTGGAAAATCAGCGATGGCACGTCGCGTGGCAAGAATCCTTTCCTCCCCTGGAGGTGGGCAAGACCCTGGTGGTGATGGCCCCGTGGCACCGGGGAGCCGAGCCCCCGGGGCGTCGGCCCCTGTACATTTACCCGGGGAGCGCCTTTGGCACGGGGTACCATGAGACCACGCAGATCATGTTGGAACTGATGGAATCGACGCCCTTGGAGGGCAAGGCCGTGGCGGACATCGGAACGGGGTCGGGGATTTTAGCCATAGCAGCGGCCCGACTGGGAGCCCGGAGCGTGGTGGCCCGGGATCTGGATCCCGCCGTGATGCCCGAGATACAGGAAAATTGTCGCCTCAACGCCGTCCCTCCAGAGGTCGTGACGGCGGAGGTGGGAGACCTGCTGAAAGACTTTCGCCACCGGGTGGACCTGGTGGTGGCCAACATCCTGCTGGAGCCCCTCTTGACCATGCTTCCCCACCTGAGAGAAGCCCTCCTTCCCGGGGGTCGGGCTATTTTTTCGGGGATGGTGCAGAAGGAGCGGGAGCGGTTCCTCGAGGCGCTGCGGGAGCATCGCTTCGACGTGCAGGAAGAGCGATCTCGAGGGGAGTGGTGGGGGGTTGCCGTTGCGCCTGAGGCTGGAAGCGAGCCTTCGGGAGCCTGACGGGCGCTGGCGCCTGGCGGCCGAGGAGGGCCACCACCTGATGGTGCGGCGGTGTGCCTCCGGGGACCGGGTGGAAGGCCTCTTGCCGGGGTATCGCGTGGAGCTGCGCCTGGAACGTCGGGGCGATGTGTGGTACGGCTGGGAGGAGTCCCGACGCAGCGACCGAGGATCCCCGGTGCGGTTGACGTTGCTGGCGGGGGTGCTCAAAGAAGACGCCTGGGACGCCCTGCTACGCATGGCCACGGAGGTGGGAGTCTCCAGGGTGATCCCCCTCCTGTGTGTCCGGTCCGTGCCCCGGCTGGGGGGAGAGCGCCTTTCGGCCCGCCGGGAGCGATGGCGTCGGATCGTTGGGGAGGCCACCAAGCAGTGCGGCGCTCCCGAGCCCCCGGAGATCGCCCCTCCCCGATCGGTGGAGGAACTGGAAGAAGGCGCCCTTCCCCCGGATCGCTTTGCGGCGTTCCTTTCGGGTGATGCCCGCCCCCTCCCCGGGGAAGTCTTCGGAGACGAGGTGGCCCTGGCCATCGGTCCCGAAGGGGACTTCTCCCCCGAGGAAGGAGAGGCGCTGCGCCGCAAAGCCTTCCTCCCCATTTCCCTGGGGGGGCGGGTGCTCCGGGCCCCCACGGCGGCGGCGGTGGGGTGCGCCTGGTTCACCGTGTTTCATGAAGGAGGAGCGCCATGAGCGCCACCCTGGAGGGACGCACCGTCCGCATGGAAGTGTTGGGGTGTCGCACCAATCAGTACGAAGGGGATGCTCTGGCCTTTGCCCTGACGGAGGCGGGGGCTCGGCTGGTGGACGCCCCCCCCTACGATGTGGCGTTGCTCGTGTCTTGCACCGTCACCGCCGTGGCGGATCGCAAGGGACGGGCCTTGGTGCGTCGCTTTCGTCGGGAGTGCCCCGACGCCGTGGTGGCCCTCTGCGGGTGCCAAGCCCAGGTCATGGCCGAGGGAGAGGCGCGGGGCCTGGGGGTGGACCTGTTGGTGGGCAACCGCCGCAAGGCCCGCCTTCCCGAACTTTTGGCCCGGCGCCTGGCCCAGGGAAAGGGAGGGGGCGGGGTGGAGCTTTGTCGGGGGGATGGGGAGAGCGATCCCTGGGATCCCCTGGAGCTGGGGCGTCCGATGCGCCATACCCGGGCCTTTCTCAAGGTCCAAGACGGATGCGATCACGGCTGTGCCTACTGCATCGTCCCCTCGGTGCGAGGGCGTCCCCTGAGCCGCCCTCCGGAGGAAGTTTGGGCCGAAGCCCGTCGCGTCGTGGCCTCGGGGTGCGCAGAGGTGGTGATCACCGGGGTGCACCTGGGACTTTACGGCCGGGACGGGGCCTGCTCCTTGGGGGAATTGGTGCGGCGGCTGGGAGAGATCGAAGGACTCAGGAGAATTCGCTTCGGCTCCCTGGAGCCCTTTGCCCTGTCGGAAGGGCTTTTGGAAGAACTTCGCGGCGTGGCGGCCTTTTGCCCCCATCTGCACATCCCGCTCCAGAGCGGCGACGACGGAGTACTCCGCCGCATGCGGCGAGGCTATGTGGCGTCGGATTTTTCCCGACAGGTGGAGGCCCTGCGGCGCGCCTTTGGCGACGAGGTCCACGTGAGCACCGACCTTTTGGTGGGATTTCCCGGCGAGACGGAAGAGGCCTTCCGGCGGACGTTGGACCTGGTGACCCAGTTGGGGCTGGGGCGCCTTCACGTCTTTCCCTATTCTCCCCGCCCAGGAACGGCGGCGGCCCTGTGGACCGATCGCCCCTCCCGGGAAGAGGCCCGGAGGCGTTGTCGCGAAGCCGATGCCCTGGGGAAAGAGCTTTTAGGGCGCTATGCGGCGCGTTTCGTGGGGCAGGAGGTGGACCTTCTGGTGGAAGAAGGATCGGAAGAGGCCGTCCAGGGCCTATCCCCCCATTTTCTCCGGGTGAGGGGAGAGGGCCCCGGAGATCCCGGGTCCCTGATGACCGTGCGGGTTCGAGGGGAAGACCGAGGGGTCTTGTGGGGGGATCGGGGGTGAGTTCGTCGGAAACCCCCGTGCTGGGCATTGACCTGGGGACGCGCTACGCCGTGGGGGCCCTCTGTTGGGGAGATTCCTCCCCCGTGGTGGTGTCCCATCGATGGGGGGGGGAGCGGACCCCCTCCTATGTGGCGTGGCACGAGGGGCGCTGGATCACCGGGGAGGATGCCTTTCGCCTTTCCCTGAAGGAGCCGGGGCGGGCCTGGTGGAACGTGAAGCGTTTCGTGGGATCCTCTTCCTGGCGAGTGACGGTGGAGGGGCGGACCTTTGCCGCCGAGGATCTCCTCGTCCCCCTGCTTGCCACCCTCCGGGAGGATGCGGAGGCCTTCGCGGGGACCTTTTTGACCTCCTGCGTGCTGGCGGTGCCCGCCCACTTTGGCTTCCCCGAGCGGGCGGCCATGGCCCGGACGGCCCGGGGGGCAGGGTTCGATCAGGTGCGCATCGTCAACGAACCCACGGCGGCGGCCCTGGCCACGGGGGTGGAGGGGCGCTCCCTAGTGCTGGACTTCGGGGCGGGCACCACCGACGTCACCGTGGTGGAGCGGGACGGAGCGGTGTGGCACGTGGTGGAGTCCCAAGGGAGGGGGGACCTGGGGGGAGTGGACCTGGATCGGGCCCTGGCGGACCATCTCTGGAGGTCGACCTTTTCCGGCAGACTTCGGGAAGACGACCCCCGGCGGGCCCTTCTCATGAACGATGCGGAGCGAATCAAGATCGCCCTGTCGGACTCGCGGCGCACGCCGTGGTATCCCCCGGGAGGGTTGGGAGCTCCTCCGGAAGGGAGCGTGGACGTTTCCCGGGAGGCCTTCGAAGCCCTGGCCCGTCGCCTGCTCCTGGAGGTCCTCTCCATGGTGCGGCGCCTTTGGAGTCGCCACAACCCCCATCACCTGGTGCTGGTGGGGGGAGGGAGCCGTATCCCCCTCCTGCGCCAGATGTTGGCGGAACAGGTGGCGGAGCCCGCGCGTTTTCGCACCCCCCCCGACGAGGCCGTGGCGTTGGGGACGGCCTTGTACGCCTGTCAAAGCGGCCAAAGGCTTCTCATTGACGTCCTCTCTGCCAGCCTGGGGGTGGAGGCGGCGGACGGGAACGTGGTGACTTTGTTGGAACGAGGGACTCCTCTGCCCTGTGCGGCTTCCCGCCGCTTTGCTTCGGTGAAAGGCGGCGGGGTGTCGGTTCCCGTGGTGGAGGCTTCGGGAAGGGCCCGGCGGAGGCTCTTGGGCACGGTGCGGGTCTCGGATGTGGGCGAAGGGGACGAGGTGGAGGTCCGCTTCGAAGTAGATGGCGGAGGGGTGCTCCACGTTCACGTTAAACTCAGGGGCATGGTGGTGCGCCACGAGGTCCTCGACGTGGCCCCGGGGGCCTCTCCCGCCGCCGAGGATCGCGATCTGGCCGAGTTGGAGCGGCGTTTTTCCCGATTGTCTCTCCATCTTTCCCCGGAGCAGCAGGAGCGGGTGGCCAGCCTCCTGTGGCGGGCCCGGTCCCTTGGGGGTGAGGCGGCGGATGTCCTGGCGCGGGACGACGCCCTAGGTATATTGTCTGAGTTGGCCCACGAACTGGAGAGGGCGGTGCAGCGACCATGAACTTGGAGCGGGAAATGAGCTTTCGCACCCTGGGACTGAGCCCCGACGCCTCCTGGGACGATGTGAAGTCGGCCTTCAGGCGCTTGGCCCTGGCCTGTCACCCCGACGTGGCGGGGCCCGCTTCGGCCCGCCGTTTTCAGGAGATTACCCAGGCGTACATGACCCTCAGGCAGACCATCGAAGGGGACCCCGGAGGGGCGGGCGCCCGCAGGGCCCCTTCTGCTCCGCCGAGGAAGACGGGGATGTTCGCCCGGGTCTTGGGCGGGTGGTGGACCTGGTGGCGATCGCGCCGGATTCGCCGGGAGGAATCCCGGGCCGAAGGGCGTCGTCAGGCCTGGGAGGAGACGGAAAAACGTCGCCGTCGCCAGACCCTGGTCGATGGCATCCTGGACGAGGCGGAGCTTCGATTTCAGGACGTCTTGCGGCGCTCCGTGGTGGGCGGGCGGGAGGACGCGGTGGAGCTGCACTTGGAACGCCTCTCCAGCGGCCACCCCGTGGTCCGATGCATGGCCCTGGACGCCCTGATGGAGCGTTGGGACCATCCCGCCGTGGTGCCCGGCCTGGCCCAGGCCCTGGCGGAGGGGGTGTTCTCCGGCGAGACTCTGCGGCGCCTCTTGGGGAGCCGTATGCCAAAGAACGCGACGACGGCTCTGGCTCAGGCCATGAAGAGCCGCGTGGCGCTCCTGGACGAGGGAGACGCCCTTTTCGCCCTTCGGTGGCTCCGGGGGGCGGGGGACGCGGGGTGGGAAACCCTGGAGGCCAGCCTCTTTCACCCGGCCCCGGCGGTGGTGGGAGACGCCCTGCTCCAATGGTCCCGCCTGGCCCCCCTGCCGAAGGATCAGACCATTAAACACCTGCTGGGGCGGGAAGAAGAGCGAGTGCTCGTCCCCTTGCTGAGGCTCATGAAGGGCCGCTCTGCGAGCAGGGACGTGGTGGATCTCTTGGTAAAATTGTCCCAACATACATCTCCGGCGGTGCGGGCCTGGGCTCGGGCCCTTGTCTCCGAGGCGGAGGCAAGCTAGAATAGGGGGGTGTCGTCGTGGCTAGGTGCCTTTTTTGCGACATCGTGGAGCGTCATGGGGCGGACTTCGTCTTTCAGGACGACGCGGTGGTGGCCTTTCGGGACATCCATCCCCAGGCTCCCGGGCACATCCTGATAGTCCCCCGGGTTCATGTGCCGTCGGCGGCGGCGCTGGACGACCCCGGGCTCTGGGGGCGGGTCATGTCGGCGGCGGTGAAGGTTGCCCGCGAAGAGGGTTTCGCGGAGCAGGGTTACCGTCTGGTCGTCAACTGCGGCGAACAGGCGTGTCAGACCATTCCCCACCTGCACGTGCATCTGCTGGGAGGGCGTTCCTTTCGTTGGCCTCCGGGGTGATGCGGTGCGGTGATTGAGAAGGGAGGGAACGAGCATGACACAGATCGTTCGCCGTGACAATGAGTCCATCGATGACGCCCTGCGGCGCTTTAAGCGCGAGGTGCAGAAGGTGGGCGTCCTGCGCGAGGCGCGCAAGCACGAGCACTACGAGAAACCGAGCGAAGTCAAGAAGAAGAAGCGCGCTGCGGCAAAAAGGGCCCCCCGGACGTACTAGTTTCAGGAGGGAGTGCGCCTTGTCTTGAGAAAAAGTGGAGGAAGGCGAGGGCCTCCTCCATTTTTTGTGAAGGCGGCCCTTTACGGAGCGAAGGATAAATCTTTTATCCAGAGAAAAGGGAGGGATGGCCATGGCCGTGCCGATGGCTTTTGTCAAAGAAGAGCTGGATCAGCTCAAAAAAGAGGGGCGCTTCACCCATATCAGGACCCTGGAAAGCCCCCAGGGAGCCTGGGTGATCATTGAGGGGAAGCGCAGACTAAACCTCTGCTCCAACAACTACCTGGGGTTTTGCAACGATCCGCGCCTTTGCGCCGGGGTCAAGGAAGCCATAGATCGCTATGGGGTGGGTCCCGGGGCGGTGCGCACCATCGCGGGCACCATGAGAATTCACAAAGACTTGGAAGAGCGCCTGGCGGCCTTCAAGGGAGCCGAGGCGGCCATCGTGGTGTCGTCCGGCTTCACGGCGAACATGACCGCCATTCCCCCCGTGGTGGGAAAGGACGACCTGGTCTTCAGCGACGAGCTCAACCACGCCTCCATCATCGACGCCTGCCGCCTCTCCCGGGCCACCATCATCCGCTACGGCCACAACAACATGGAAGATCTGGAGGCCCGCTTGCGGGAGCATGCCTCCCACCCCGGTCGAAAGCTCGTCATCTCCGACGGAGTCTTTTCCATGGATGGAGACGTGGCCCCCTTGCCCGCCATCGTCGATCTGGCGGAAAAGTATGGCGCCATGACCGCCGTGGACGATGCCCACGGCGAAGGAGTCCTGGGGAGATCGGGGCGGGGCATCGTGGACCACTTCCACCTCCACGGCCGGGTGGACCTGGAGATCGGCACCCTCTCCAAGGCCTTTGGCGTCATGGGGGGCTTCGTCACCGCCCGGGCCGAAGTGGTGGAGTTCCTGCGCCAGAAGGCCCGTCCCAACCTCTTCTCCAGCGCCCTCACCGTCCCCGACACGGCGGCCAACCTGGCGGCGGTGGCCATCCTGGAACAAAGCGACGAACCGGTGCGCAAACTCTGGGAGAACGGGCGCTACTTCAAGGATCGCATGAAGGCCCAGGGCTTCGACACGGGCAAGAGCGAGACCCCCATCACCCCCGTCATCGTGGGAGACAGTAACCTGGCCAAGAAATTCAGCGCCCGACTCTTCGACGAAGGGGTCTTTGCCACCGCCATCGCCTTTCCCACGGTGCCCATGGGCACCGCCCGCATCCGGGCCATGGTGTCTGCGGCCCACAGCCGGGACGACCTGGACCAGGGAGTGGAAATCTTCGCCCGAGTGGGGCGGGAGCTGAAGATCATCCCCTAGGGCCCCTGTCCCCGTCGGATGGGGGGGCGTATTGGTGATGGGGCCTCCGCGAGACCCCCCCGGAGGGCGAAGTAAGGCCCCAAGAAAAAACTCGCCCCCCGGGGGGTATTTTCCCCTCGGGGCGTTCTCAGAAAGGGCTCTCTGCCGTATAATGGGGGCCACGGCTTCGGCCGAACTCTTGTAAGGAGGGGTACTCATGAAGTTGGGCAAGTGGGCATTGGCGGCGTTGTTGGTATGCTTCGTGGCTTCTGCGGCTTTTGCGGCGGACGATGTCATCAAGATCGGTGTGTATCTTCCCCTCACCGGTCAGAACGCCTTCGGCGGTCAGTTGGAGCTCGACGGCGTAAACCTGGCGCACTCTCTGGTTTCCGATGTTCTGGGCAAGAAGGTGGAGCTGGTGGTCCTCGACAACAAGGGGGACACCACGGAATGTGCCAACGCCATGCAGCGTCTGGTGGAGCAGGAAAAGGTCAACGCCGTCATCGGCACCTACGGCTCTTCCTGCGCCATGGCGGGGGGCGAGATCAACGAAAAGGCGGGAGTGCCCGCCATGGGGACTTCCTGCACGAATCCCCTGGTGACCCAGAACAAGAAGTACTACTTCCGGGCCTGCTTCATCGACCCCTTCCAGGGGAAGGCCGTGGCCCAGTACGCCTTCGACAACGGCAAGAAGAAGGCGGCCCTCCTGCTTGACGTGGCCCAGGACTACAGCGTGGGCCTCGGCAAGTTCTTCAAAGACCACTTCACGAAGATCGGCGGCGAAGTGGTGGCCGAGCTGAACTACCAGTCCGGCGACCAGGACTTCACCGCTCAGATCACCGAGATCATCAGCAAGGGCGCGGACATCCTCTTCATCCCCTCCTACTTCGCCGAGGGCGCCATCATCATCAAGCAGGCCCGGGATGCGGGGGCGGAGTTCCTCATCATCGGCGCCGACGCCATGGACAACCCCGAAATGGTGAAGATCGGCGGCAAGGCCATCGAGGGCTTCACCTTCACCACCTTCCCCTACGCCATCGAGATGCCCGATATGTCCGACACCCAGAAGGCCTTCACCGAAGCCTGGCAGAAGCAGTTCCCCGACAAGGAACCCAACGCCAACTCCGCCCTGGGATATGACTCCTACATGCTGGTCATCGACGCCATCAAGCGCGCGGGTTCCGCCGATCCCGAAGCCATCACCACCGCCTTGGCGGCCACGAAGGACTTCGACGGCGTCACCGGCAAGACCACCATCAACGAGACCCACGACGCCGAAAAGGCCGTGGGGATCAAGATGGTGAAAGACGGCAAGATCACGTTCGTCACCACCGTTCTGCCCCAGTAGCCTTCCCTTCGGTTTGTCCGGATATACTCGTTAACTGCGGCGCCCAGGGGGGATAAACTCCCCCCTGGGGCGTCTTTCGCCTTGAAGGGGGCATTTCATGAGCCTGGAAATGTTTGTCCAGCACCTGTGCAATGCCACCACCCTGGGGAGCCTTTACGCCCTTACGGCCATCGGCTACACCATGGTGTACGGCATCTTACGCCTCATCAACTTCGCCCACGGAGATATTTTCATGTTGGGGGCCTATTTCGTCTTCTTCGGCGGGGCCCTCTTTGCCCTCCCCTGGGGAGTGGCGGTCATCGGGGCCATCATCCTATCCACCGCCTGTGGCATCATGGTGGACCGGGTGGCCTACCGTCCCCTGCGGGATGCCCCTCGGATTTCCGCCCTCATCAGCTCCATCGGCGTCTCCTTCCTCATTGAAAACCTGGCCATCGTCATCTTCACCGCCATCCCCCGCCCCGTGCACCAGCCCGAGTGGCTCTCCCAGGTCTTCCTCGTGGGGGGGGTGCGCATCCTCAGCTTGACGCTGGTGGTGCCCGCCATTTCCTTTCTCCTGGTGGCCGGACTCCTATGGATCGTCTACAAGACCAAACCCGGCCTCGCCATGCGGGCCATATCCAAAGACATCGAAACCACCCGCCTCATGGGGGTCTCCGTGGACAAGATCATCGCCCTGACCTTCGGCCTGGGATCCGCCCTGGCGGCGGCCTCGGGGATCATGTGGGCCCTAAGATATCCCCAAATCAACCCCCTGATGGGGATATTCCCGGGATTCAAGGCCTTCATCGCCGCCGTCCTCGGCGGTATCGGCTCCATTCAAGGGGCCCTCATCGGTGGCTTGCTCCTGGGCTTCATAGAGATACTGGTGGTGGCGTTCCTCCCCGCCCTTTCGGGTTACAAGGACGCCTTCGCCTTCGTGCTGCTCATCGTCATCCTGCTCATCAAACCCACGGGGTTGATGGGCGAGAAGCTGGAGGAGAAGGTCTGATGAACCGCACGCGAGACACGATTTTGTCGCTTTTATTGCTGGGCGCCCTCGGCGCCTTCCTCTGGTGGGCCGACGGTCACCTGGACAAGTACCAGATTCAGGTGCTTAACGTCGTGGCCATCAACATCATCTTGGCGGTGAGCCTCAACCTCATCTACGGCTTCACCGGACTTTTTTCCCTGGGGCACGCGGGGTTCATGTTGGTGGGGGCCTACGTCTGCGCCATCCTCATCCTTCCTGCGTCTCAGAAAGCGGCCACCTTCATTCTCCAGCCCATGATGTGGCCCTTTTCGGTGATGAACGCTCCCTTCATCGTGGCGGTTTTGGCCGGAGGGGTGGTGGCGGCAGTCTTTGGCTTTCTCATCGCCTTTCCCGTGCTGCGCCTGGGCGGAGACTACCTGGGCATCGCGTCTTTGGGATTTGCCGAGATCCTGCGAGTGGTGGCGAATAACATCGTCCCCATCACCAACGGCGCCCTGGGGCTCAAGGGCATCCCCAAGGAGGCCAACCTCTGGTGGAACTACGGGTGGTGCGCGGTCACCTTGGTGGTCATCGCCCGGCTCATCAACAGCAACGCGGGGAACGTCCTCAAGGCCATCCGGGACGACGAAGTGGCCGCCAAGGCCATGGGTATCGACGTATTCCGGTGGAAGCTCATATCCTTCACCCTGGGGGCCTTTTTTGCGGGGGTTGGCGGAGCCCTTCTGGGAAGCCTCCTCACCACCATTAGCCCCAAGATGTTCACCTTTCTCCTCACCTTTAACGTCCTCATGATCGTGGTGGCGGGGGGATTGGGGTCCATTACCGGCACGGTGATTTCCGGCGTCTTCATCACCATCCTCATGGAGTGGCTCCGTTTCGTGGAGGCCCCCATGCACATCGGGACCATGACCATTCCGGGCATCCCGGGGATGCGCATGGTGGTGTTCTCCCTGGCGCTACTTTGCATCATCCTCTTCCGACGGGAGGGGATCATGGGCATGCGGGAGTGGAGCTGGAGCGGCCTCTTCGGCCTCTTCGGAAAGCGGGGTGAGGCCCGATGACGGAGCGCGTTTCGGTGCTGGAAACGAAAAACCTCGTCATGCGCTTTGGGGGCCTCACGGCGGTGAACGACTTTTCCATCTCCGTCCCCGAAGGGAGCATCGTGGGGCTCATCGGCCCCAACGGGGCGGGCAAGACCACGGCCTTCAACATGATCACGGGGTTTTACCGCCCCACCGAGGGGCAAGTGATCTTTCAGGGCCAAGACATCACCGGTCTACCCCCCCACGAGGTCTGCCGAGCGGGGATCGCCCGGACGTTCCAAAACATCCGCCTCTTCGGCAACGAGTCCGTGCTTCAAAACGTCATGATCGCCTGCCAGGTGCGCCAAAAGCTTCCCTGGTGGCACGCCCCCCTTTTTCTTCCCGGGTACTTCCGGGAAGAAAAAGAAATTCGAGAGAAGTCCCTCGCGTTGCTCGATGCGGTGAATTTGAGGTCGCATGCGGACGAGCGGGCCCCCTCCCTGCCCTACGGCGCCCAGCGGAGGCTGGAAATAGCCCGGGCCCTGGCCACGGAGCCCAAGTTCCTCCTGCTGGACGAGCCCGCAGCGGGAATGAATCCCCAGGAATCCATTGAACTCATGGATTTCATTCGATCCATCCGCCAGCGCTTCAACCTGACCATTCTTCTCATCGAGCACGACATGAAAGTCGTCATGGGGGTCTGTCAGTACATCTGGGTCTTGGATTACGGGGTGCGCATCGCCGAGGGGACCCCCGAGGACATTCGCTCCAACCCCAAGGTCATTGAGGCCTATCTGGGAGAGGAGGCCCTGGAACATGCTTAGCGTTCGCGACCTGCACGTGCACTACGGAGGCATCCACGCCCTCCAGGGCATCTCTCTGGAAGTGCCCCTGGGGAAAGTGGTGACCCTCATCGGCGCCAACGGGGCGGGAAAGAGCAGCACCCTCCGGGCCATCGCGGGCCTGGTACGTCAAAAGAGCGGCGCCATCCTCTGGAAGGATCGAGACCTTATCCACAGCTCCGCCGATGACATCGTAAAAAGTGGCATCGCCATGTCCCCTGAAGGGCGGCGGATCTTTCCCCAGCTCACCGTGCGAGAAAACCTCCTGCTGGGGGCCTACATCCGAAATGACGCCGCCGAGGTGGAAAATGATCTGGAGTGGGTTTATACCCTCTTTCCCCGCATGCGGGAACGCTCCTGGCAAAAAGGAGGCACCCTGTCGGGGGGAGAGCAGCAGATGTTGGCCCTGGGCCGGGCCCTCATGAGTCGCCCCGACCTCGTCATGCTGGACGAACCCTCCCTGGGACTGGCGCCCCTTCTGGTCAAAGAAGTCTTTGACATCATCCGCACCGTCAACGAGCGGGGGAAAACGGTGCTCCTGGTGGAACAAAACGCCTACGCGGCCCTAAAGGTGGCTCACTACGCCTACGTCCTGGAGGTGGGGAACATCGTGCTCCAGGGCACCGGCGAAGAGCTCATCGCCGACCCCCGGGTGCGGGAAGCCTACCTGGGGGGGTAAGCGCGCTCTCCGAACGTCCGAACCCATGTCGCATCAAAACGTAGGGCCCGACATCTCCGTCGGGCCCTACGCCTTTTGGCGCGCCCGAAACTTTCGGGCGCTCCCATTTTGCCGCAAAGGCTTTTCTGCTATGCTCGCTCCGTCGATTTCTGGAGGAGGGATACCATGGAAGCCACGCTGGAAACCACGTTTTTGGGAAAAAAACTGAAAAATCCCTTTATGCTGGCCTCGGCGCCCCCCACGAGGAGCCGGGAAATGATCGAGCGGGCCTTTGACGCAGGGTGGGGAGGAGCCATCATCAAAACCCTCACCCAGAAGGAGCACCCCGCCCGGACCAATGTCACTCCCCGGATCCGGGCGCTGCGGCAGGGGTCCCAGATTTGGGGTTTCACCAACATGGAGCTGGCCTCCATGCATGCCACCGAAGCCTGGATGGCCGATTTGGCGTCGCTCAAGGCGCGCTATCCCGATCGGGGCCTTGGGGCGAGCATGCTCTATGGGGGAGCGCCGGACGAGGCCCAGTGGCGCGCCGTGGCTCGGGAATGCGAAAAGGCCGGGGTGGACTGGCTGGAACTCAATCTTTCCTGCCCCCACGGCGGCGCCGAGGAGGGAGGAGAGTTCAGCATCGGCTGTCGTCCTGACGCCATCCGCACCGTAGTGGGGTGGGTGCGGGAATCCACCCGCCTGCCCCTCTTGGTGAAACTCCCCGCCTTCAGCGACATCGAAGCGGGGGTGCGGGCCTCCCGGAATGCGGGGGCCGACGGCATTGCCCTAATAAACACCCTGAACGCCCTGAGCGGCATAGACCTGGATACCTACCGGCCCTTGCCGTCCGTGGCAGGGAAAAGCGCCTTCGGAGGGCTCTCGGGCCGGGCGGTGAAACCCGTAGCCTTGCGCTGTGTGACCCTTGCTGCGGGGGCTTCGCCCCTTCCCGTGTCCGGCATGGGAGGCATCTACGACTGGAAGGATGCGGTCGAATTTCTTCTGGCCGGGGCCTCCACGCTCCAGATCTGTTCCGCCGTCATGGAACACGGCTACGGCATCATCGACGACCTCTGTCGAGGCCTCCTGACGTACCTGGAAGTCCAGGGATGGCACTCCCCCGGCGACGCGGTGGGGAGGGCGCTGCCCCACCTCGTTCCCCACGCCGATCTCTCCCGGGAAGCCCGGGGGGTGGCGTCGTGTCAGCAGGAGCGCTGTCTCCGGTGCGGCGCCTGCGCCGTCAGCTGTCGAGACAGCGGCTATCAGGCGATCTCCTGGGCTCCGGGAGAAACTCCCCGGGTGGATCAGGAGGCTTGCGACGGATGCGGCCTCTGCGTGGGGATTTGCCCGGTGGGGTGCCTGGAGCTCAAAGCCCGGGGGTAAAGCGGCATTAGGACCCGCCGGTGGGAGCCACAGCCACGCTCTCCGGGGCCAAAGCCCTCACCGGCCGTGAAGATGGCAGGCAAGGAAGTGCCCCGGGGCGCATTCTCGGAGCTCGGGGCGCACCTCGGCACAGAGAGGCAACCCCTCGGGACAGCGGGAGGCAAAACGACACCCCGGAGGGGGATTTATGGGGCTGGGCACATCTCCTTCCAGCAAAATTCGCCTCCTAGAGCCCTCCTTCTCCGGGTCGGGCAGGGGAATGGCCGACAGAAGGGCCCGGGTGTAGGGGTGGAGCGGCGTGGCGTAGAGCTCGTCGCTTTCGGCCGTCTCCACCAGGGATCCCAGGTACATCACCGCCACCCGGTCGGAAAGATAGCGCACCATGGAAAGATCGTGGGAGATGAACAGATAGGTCAGGCCGAAGCGCTCCTGGAGCCCCAGCAGCAGGTTCACCACCTGGGCCTGGATGGATACGTCCAGGGCGGAAATGGGCTCGTCGCACACCAACACCCGGGGCTCCACCGCCAGGGATCGGGCGATGCCGATGCGCTGGCGCTGCCCTCCGGAGAACTCGTGGGGATAGCGGTTGGCGTGCTCCTTGTGGAGCCCCACCAGGGAGAGCAGTTCGTAGATGCGGTGCATGCGCTCCTTGCCCCGACAGATGCGGTAGATGTCCAGTCCCTCCGCCACAATATCTCCCACGGTCATGCGGGGGTTGAGAGAGGCGTAGGGGTCCTGAAAGATCATCTGGGTGCTGCGGGTGAAGTCTTGTCGCTCGTGGGAGGAAAGGGCGGTGATGTTTTTCCCATCGAAGAGCACCTCTCCTCCCGTGGGGTCATAGAGCCCCGCCAGGGTGCGCCCCACGGTGGATTTGCCGCATCCCGACTCTCCCACCAGCCCCAGGGTCTCTCCCCGGTGCAGGGCCAGAGACACCCCGTCCACGGCGGCGAGCACCGCCCCACCCCCCAGAACAAAGTGTTTGGAAACGTTCCGGGCTTCCAGCAAAGGCGTCGCGGTCATGGCTATCTCCTCTCCAGGGGGGCCCTCATGAGATCCCCGTAGCGCTCCCGGGCCTGGGGGTGCAGCAGCCAGCACGAGGACCGATGCCCGGTCCCCACCCCCAGGGCGGGAGGGGGCGTGGTGCCGCAGAGGGCCATGGCGTAGTCGCACCGGGGGGCGAAGCCGCACCCCGGCGGAGGGGCGAAGAGATCCGGAGGGGTGCCTTTGATGGCGCAGAGGGGCCCCCGGGCCGCCTCGCCGTCTAGCGAAGGGCGAGAGCAGAGGAGCCGTCGGGTGTAGGGGTGCGAGGGGCGGGCGAAGAGCTCCCGTACCGGGGCGGTCTCCACGATGCGCCCCGCATAGACCACGGCGATGCGGTGGGCCATATGGGCCACCACCCCCAGGTCGTGGGTGATGAGCAACAGGGCCGTCCCCAAGCGGCTTTGTAAATTTTTCAAAATATCCAGGATTTGGGCCTGGATGGTGACATCCAGGGCGGTGGTGGGCTCGTCCGCCACGATGAGGCGGGGGCCACACACCAGGGCCATGGCGATGAGCACCCGCTGGCGCATGCCCCCGCTGCACTCGTGGGGGTATTGGCCGTAGCGCCGCTCCGGCTCCGGCATACCCACCAGGCGCAGCATGTCCAGGACCCGTTCCCGGGCCGCCGAACGGGAGAGACGCTCGTGCTCCCGCAGGGCCTCCTCGATCTGGCGTCCCACGGGCATGGTGGGATTCAGGCTCGTCATAGGGTCTTGGAAGACCATGCCAAAAGCGGCGCCCCGAAGGCGGTTCATCTCCCGCTCCGAAAGATCCAGAAGCTCCCGCCCATCGAAGCGCACGCTCCCCGTCGTGGTGGCAGGGGGGTGGGGCACCAGGCGGAGCAGGCTCTGGGCCGTGACGCTCTTGCCGCACCCCGATTCTCCCACCAGGGCCAGGCACTCCCCCGCTTCCATGGAAAACGAAAGACCCCGCACCGCCTGGACCGTGCCGCCGTAGGTGGCGAAGTTTACCCGCAGATCTCGCACCTCCAGCAGGGGCGGCGATCCCGGGACCCTGTCGGGCGCGTTTCCCGGGGCCATGGCCTTCACCGCACCCGGGGATCCAGGGCATCTCGCAGCCCGTCCCCGAAGAGGTTGAGCGACAGCATGGTGAGACTGATGCACGCCGCAGGGATGAAAAGCTGGTAGGGGCACACCCGGAAGTTCTGGGCGCCGTAGCGGGCCAGGAGTCCCCAGCTTGCCTCGGGGGGCTGGATGCCCAGGCCGATGTAGCTCAGGAAGGCCTCGGCGAAGATGGCGTAGGGCACGGCCATGGTGAGATCGGTGATGATAAGCCCCAGGGTGTTGGGCAGCAGGTGGCGGTAGATGATGCGGGCATCGCTGGCTCCCAGCTTTCGGGCCGCCAGCACGAACTCCTGGTGCTTCAGCTGGAGCACCTGACCCCGCACCAACCGGGCCGATTTTATCCATCCCACCAACACCAGGGCGATGACCAAGGTGTGCATCCCCGTATCCAGCACCACCATGGCCAGAATGGCCACGATCATGTAGGGAATGGCGTAGAGCACGTCGATGAGCCGCATGAAAAACATGTCCACCCGTCCTCCCAGGTAGCCCGCGATCCCCCCCACACAGGCGCCGATGCAGGAGTTGATCACCGCCGCGAGGAACCCGATGAGCAAAGAAACCCGGGCCCCCATCCAGACCCGGGCCCAAAGATCCCGCCCCAGGGAGTCCGTGCCGAACCAGTGCGTCCCCCCGGGGGGTTCGTCGATGTGGGTGGCATCCGTGGCGGTGTAATCAAAGGGCGTCATCGAGGGCCCCACCGCCGCCATAAGGACGCACAGGGCGATGATCCCCAGGGATAGCATGGCCACCCTATTTTTTTTGATCTTGTACCAGGCATCCTGCCAGTAGGTGAGACTGGGGCGATGGATGGCCTCCAGGGCGGAGGCGTCGCGCTCCACGCGGGAGAACAGGGCGTCGTCGAAGCTCGTTGTCGGTTCGGTCACGCTGGTCACCTCTTGTTTCCCGCCAGCCGGATGCGCGGGTCGATGAAGCCATAGAGAATATCCACCACGAAGTTGGCGGCGATGAGAAAGACCCCGTAGAACACCGTAAGGCTTAGGATCATGGTGTAGTCCAGATTTTGCACCCCCAGCACGTAGAACTTCCCCATGCCCGGAATGGCGTAGATGGACTCGATGACAAAGGTCCCCGTAAGAATGGCGGCGGTGATGGGCCCCAGGATGGTCACTACCGGCAGGATGGCGTTGCGGATCTGGTGCCGCCAGACGATCTTGAACGGAGAGAGCCCCTTGGCCCGGGCGGTGCGGATGTAGTCCTGCCCAGTGACATCGAGCATGCTGGTGCGCATGATCCGGGATACCATGGCGAGGGTATAGAAACTCAGGGCGAAGGTGGGGAGCACCGTGTAGGAAAAGCCCTTCCAGAGGGCCACGGGAAAGAGCCGGAGCTTTTGCCCCAGAAGGTACTGGAGCAGAGAGCCCGTGATGAAATCTGGCAAAGAAATCCCCACCACCGCCACGAAAATGCAGAGATATTCCAAGGGGCGCCCCCGGTTCAGGGCCGCCACCACTCCGAGAAAGATCCCCGTGAACGTGGCGAAGAGGATCGTCCGTATACCCAGGTCGGCGGAGTAGGGAAAGGAGTTCTGAATGATCTGATTGATGGGCATGTTTTGATACTTGAGGGACATGCCCAGATCTCCTCGGAGAAGGTTTTTCAGGTACTTCGCGTACTGGACGGAGAGCGGTTGGTCGAAGCCGTAGTAGCGCTCCATGTTCGCCCGGATCTCCGGGGTGAGCTTTTCGCTGGCGAAGGGATCTCCCGGCAAACACCGCACCAGGACAAAGACCACCGTGACGAGCACCCATATGGTCACCAGGGAGATGGCCAGCCGCTGCAGGATATAGCGCGTCATACCCATTCACCGCCTTTCCATGCGTTGAGATAGGACGAGGGGTCACGAAGAAAGGGCTCTTCTTTCGTGACCCCTCCGGGGACGGCGGTCGCTACTCTAAAGGGCTATTTCCCTTCCACCGAGGCGAAGACGAAGTCCAGGTCGGCGCCGATGAAGGGGCGCACCACGCCCTGGACGTAGGGCTGGGCGGTCCAGGCGCGCCGCCGGAGCTGGAGGGGGATCATGGGAGCCTCATCCAGCAGGATCTTTTCCGCCTCGAAGAGGACGTCCAGGCGCTTCTGGGGGTTCACCTCCGTCCGGGATATGGCCACCAGATTGTCGAACTTGTCATGGGCGAAACCACTGTTATTGTGCGGGTTGTCCCCCGTCCAGATCTCGATGTAGGTGAGGGGATCATCGTAGTCCGGGGCCCAGCCCGAGTACACCAGGTCGTACTCCCTCTGGTTTTCCAGCGTCGCTCGCTGTTTTCTCGTGACTAGCTGCACTTTTACCGTGATTCCCAGGGCGCGCTGGAGTTGATCCTGGAGGGCCTCCGCCATGAGGCGGCACTCTTCCTCGTCCTGGATCGTGTAAGTCACCGTGATCTTGGCCGGATCGTCGATGCCCAGCTCTTCCAGGGCCTTCTGCAAGTACTCCTTGGCCTTGTCCGGTTCGGCGTTCTTGGAGTAGAACTCCAGGGGGAATTCATCGCCGTACTTCCCGTTCAGCCCCGCCATGATGGGCAGCACGTAACGGGGGTTGGGGAAGTAGAGCCCCTTTGTGGCGATCTGGAGGTACTGCTCCCGATCGATGGCAAAGGCCAGGGCCTTGCGGAAGTTCTTGTTGGAGAGCCAGGGTTTTTCCGGATTGGGGTGCACGTTGACCTTGATCCAGTCGTCGGCCCCCGTCATGTAGACCAGGGCCCGCCCTTCCTTCTGGTACTGGGCGTAGAGGTTCGAAGGGATGTTCACCATGTCCAGCTCGCCATTTTCGAACATACTCAGGGCCGTATTGGCCTCGTAGACCTGGTGCACCGTCACGCGGTCGAGCTTGATGGCATCCTTGTTCCAGTAATTCGGGTTTTTCTCCAGGACCATCATCTCCTCGTGCTTCCACTCCTTCAGCACGAAGGGGCCGTTGTAGAGCATCTTATCCGCCTCGGTGGCGAAGGCATCCCCCGCCGCTTCCACGAAGTCCTTCTTGCAGGGGAGGAAGCACATGAGCTGGAGATACCCCAGGAAGTAGTTCATGGGGGTTTCCAGGACGATCTGCAGGGTCTTGTCGTCCAGGGCCTTGACCCCCACCTCGGAGGGGTCGGCGATCTCCCCCTTGTTGTACTTGGCGCCATTCACGATGCCATAGGCCGCGAAGGCGTACTCCGCCGCCACCTTGGGGTCCAGCAGCCGCTGGAAGGTGTAGACAAAGTCCTGGGCCGTCACCGGAGAGCCATCGCTCCACTGGGCGTCCCGAAGGTGGAAGGTGTACACCAGACCGTCGACGGAGATCTCCCATTTTTCCGCCATGCCCGGCAGGATCTTCCCGTCGTGGACCCGCACGAGCCCCTCCCAGACGTGGATGCCGATGACCATGGAGGGCACGGAGTTCGACTTCTGGGGGTCGAGCCCCGGCACCTCGGCGTTTACGGAATAGACGAACTCCTGGGCCCCCAGGGCGGGGCTCCCGACCCCCCATCCCAGAGCCATCACTCCCCAAAGCACCGCCGCCGCTTTGTACCATTCTTTCCGCATCGCCCTGTCTCCTTTCTTGCCCCATCCTCCCCGGCCGAGCCGGGGCATCCCGTGGCGCCCCCCTCGCGGCGGGGCCTCCCCTTAGAGCTCCAACAGCTCCCGGGTCGATCGGGTGATCACCTCGGGCCCCTCTTCCCACACCATGGCGGTGTCTTCGATGCGAATCCCCCCTTCTCCCGGAAGGTAGATCCCCGGTTCCACCGTCACGACGCAGCCGGGCTCCAGCCGTCGCGCACAAGTTTTTTTCATAAAAGGCTCCTCGTGGATATCGAGCCCCACCCCGTGCCCCACCCCGTAGGAAAAAATCCCCTCTTGCCCCGCCAGGGCCTCGCGAGAAGCGGCGTCCACATCCCTCCCGGAGGCGCCGCTTTTTAGCGCCCGGATCCCCGCCTGCTGGGAAGCTAACACCCGGGCGTAGAGCTCCCGCTGACGGGCGCTGGCCCGCCCGATGACCACCGTGCGGGTCATGTCCGATCGGTATCCCCCCCACTGGGCCCCAAAGTCCAGGGTGAGAAAATCGCCCCGCTCCAGCGCCCGGTCGGAGGGCACCGCATGAGGCATGGAGGAATGGGGCCCCGAGGCCACGATGGGATCGAAGGCCATGCCCTCGGCCCCCGCCCGGTGCAGGAGGTACCCCAGCTCCGCCGCCACATCGCGCTCCGTGCGCCCGGGGGCCAGAAAGGGAAGGAGGGCCTCGAAGGCCCGGTCGGCCACCTCGGCGGCCCGGCGCAGGGCCGCGAGCTCCCCGGGGTCCTTGACGTAGCGGAGGTCCTCCACGACGTTCTCCGTGGGAGTCAGAGAGACCCCCGGAAGGCCCGACGCCAGTTCCTCGTAAAGGCCGTAGGAGATAAAACGCTTTTCGAAACCCAGGCGGGCGATTCCCCCCTCCCGCACCAGACGGTGGAGCGTTTCGGGCAAGGACGCGAAGGGATCCCGCCAGGGCACTACCTCAAAGGCGGGACATTCCCGAGAAGCCTGCTCCGTGTAGCGAGAGTCGGTGATGAAAAAGCTCCGGGAAGGGGTGATCATGGCAAAGGAATCGGCGCCGGTGAAAGCGCTCAGGTAGCGGAGGTTCGTTCCCCGGGTGACAAAGAGGGCGTCCAGGGAGGCGGACCTTAGGGCGGCGCGAAGGGCTTCGATGCGGGAGGACACGGGCATCACCTCAAAATATCGAAAAAGTGAGTTGCGACCAAGGGCCGAAGCATTGTATGAGATGTATTCAAAGAATTCATCGCATCCATCATGGCACGGATCTTCCCCCCTGTCAAGCCAGAAGTCGGGCCCATCGCCCTCTGCCCGGGGCCCGGGGCCTTGCCGCCGATCCCCGGGCGGAGGGCGATGGGCGGACATTGACATAATGGGGAAAAGGGCATAGCATTCAATGTATTCATTCTTCCCCTAAGGGGGGCGTCCCCCTCGAGGGGCGTGTTTTCCCGAAAAAAGGCGCCCCGAAGCGGCGGAAGGGGCGGGTCCTTCGAGGGGACCTCGGGCGCATGGGTGGGGCTTCGCCCCTTCCCGGGGCGCCCTTTAAGAAATCCTAAGGAGGGACCAGGCGTGCGGACAGCGAATTTTCCCCTGAGCGTGGACGAGGTCCACAGAGAACTGCTCCGTAAGTTCATCACGGGGCAACTGGGGCCCGGAGAGCGCCTGCCGGAGATCGCCCTGGCGGCCCAGCTGGGGGTGAGCCGTACCCCGGTGCGCGAGGCCCTGCGGCGCCTGGCGGGGGAGGGATTGGTGGTGCTGGTGCCCAACGGGGGGGCCCGGGTGGTCTCCCCCACGCCCCAGGAGCTGGAGGAGACTTTTGAGGTGCGCTGCGAGATGGAGTGCTTGGCGGCTCGCCGGGCGGCGAAGCGCATCACCCCGGCCCAGCTCTGCCTCATGGAGGAGCAGGCCGAGGAAGAAGACCGTCTCATCCGCGACTGGGACGTGGAGGCCTACGTCCGCACCAACACCCGATTTCACCTCATCATGGCCGAGGCCAGCGGCAACTCCGTGCTGGGGGAGTACCTGGAAAACATCTTGGCCCGAACCTTCGCCTACATGGTCTTCGTCCAGTCCTTTCTGGCCTCCGACCGAAACCCCAGCGTGGGGGAGCACCGGGCCATCGTGGAGGCCCTGCGGGCCCGGGATCCCGATGGGGCCGAAGGCCTCATCCGGCACCACCTATCCCGCACCGTGGGGGATTTCCGCGCCTGAGGCCCCCCCGGGGCCCCTTCAGGCGTCGGCGGTGGGGCCTCCCCGGGGGGCGGGGCGGCCCTTTCGTTCGGCGAAAAGAAAAGATGGGTCTCAAGACCCATGGACTCTCCGCCATTTCCTGTAGTACCATCTGTCCAGGATCTTTTAGGGTCCCACGAACACCTTGACAATGCTTCCAAGCGTTTCCCACGACCCCCGATGGCGAGAAAGGAGGTGCAACCCCCAGCCAATACGGGAGAGGAAACGGGAAGGCGGACCAAAGATCGCCCGGCCAGCGGACATGACCCGAGGAGAAGGAAACGAGGAGACTTCCTCCAGACGGATGTGCCCCCTGAAAGGCCCTTTTTGGCCGCACATATATCATCACAAGGGGGTTATTTGTACTATGAAGAAATTTGCAGCTCTGTTGGTAGTCGCCGTGGCGCTGGCTTTCGCCGCCCCGGCCATCGCGGCCAATCCCTTCATGGACGTGCCCATGAACCACTGGGCCTATGATGCCATCGGTCAGCTCGCCGCCTCCGGCGTCGTCAACGGCTATCCCGATGCCACCTTCAAGGGCAACCAGCCCATGACCCGTTACGAAATGGCCACCGCCGTCGCCCGGGCTCTCGCCGTGGTCGACATGCAGAAGGCCAGCAAGCAGGATGTCGAGATGCTGAAGAAGCTCGTGGTGGAGTTCAAAGACGAGCTCGACGCCCTCGGCGTGAAGGTCGACAACATCGACAGCCGCCTCGCCGTCATCGAGGAGCGCCTCGGCGGGTGGAAGATCAACGGCGATTTCCGCTTCCGCATGGAGTGGTTTGACACCGACAACTCCGCTCGCTTCCGCCTGCACCGCGCTCGCCTCACCTTCAAGAAGTACATCGATGAGAACGTGACCTTCACCGCCCGGCTCCGTCATGTGGGCGACACGAACCTGACGAGCACCCGGTGGGATCTCATGTTCATCGACGTGAAGCTTCCCTGGGACTTCACCATGCGGATGGGCCGTCAGAACATCGACTACTGGGATGAGGAAGGCCTCTACGCTGACAACGATGCCCTGATGTTCGACACCGATCTGGACGCGGTGCGCTTTGATCGCGACTTCGGCATGGGGACCGTCAGCTTCTACGTGGCCCGGGAAATGGCTACGGATGGTAACAATGGCCTGAACAACGTGTATCTGAACAATACCGTTCTGGACAATTACTACACGGCGGGCTTCAAGGCCCGGATCGCCCCGAGCGAAACCTGGGGCCTGCAGCTCTTCGGCGAGTTCTTCTGGCTGAACGATCCTCTCTACCAGGCGCTTGGCGCCACTCCTGCCGACCAGGCCCTGCTGGCGGCCCAGGATGACAACTTCCACACCTACGCTGCCAACGTCTATGTCAACTTCACCCCCAACATCCGGGCCGACCTCACCTACCTCATCCAGGGTTATGGCGAGCGCTGGCGCGTGCGGATGCAGGAGCTCGGTGGCGCTCAGTACATTGAGGATTCCTCCAGCGCCCTGCGGGCAGCCGTCAGCGTGGGTCAGGAGGCCCTGGGCTTCACCTCCCTGCGGCTCGAGTACACGAAGTTCGGCCGGGGCTGGCTCACCTACATGGATCCCTACGGGTACTACTTCAACGTCCTCGCAGCTTACTCTGCGGTGAGCGAGCACGCCAACGTGTGGGCTGGTACTCCTCTCTTCACCGCCCAGGATGGTCTCAGCGGCATCGGCAACGTCCTTCCCGACGAGGTGAAGACCCTCTACATTGAGGCCAACCAGAAGTGGAACGACAAGTGGTCCACCGCTCTGCGTTATGTCACCGCCGACATGGATTCCAACTTCCGGCTCTTCAACACTCTCCCTGGCCAGAACACCGCCAGCAGCTTCTACAGCTGGAAGACCACCGACTGGACTCTGCGGGTGCAGTATAACTACACGCCTTCCCTGAGCTTCCAGCTCACCTACGACAAGATCGACTACGACAACGGCCTTGAGCTCTTCGGTGGCCAGGCGGACGACAGCCTGATCCGGCTCCAGACCCACGTCAGCTTCTAAGATCGCGGCTCCAGACAAGGCGGGGGAAACCCCGCCTTTTTTGTTGCCTTTTTTCTCCTCCTCTCCGCCGCCTCCGGGGCGACCCCCGGGAGTCCCCGGGCCGTCCACCGATGCCTCGCCCCACCTTTCCTTCCACCCACCCACCCACCCACCCACC
>CALMLW010000034.1 GCA_937868015.1 uncultured Synergistaceae bacterium
TGGTGGTGCCCGCCGATCCAAACCAGACGGATCGGGCGCTGCGCTACGCCCTGGGAAGCTGGGGAAATGTGGCCCTGGCCATGGGGCGGAGCAAGCTCCCGGTGATCACCCGGGAAGACGGCACGCCCTTTTTCGCCGGGGACTACCGGTTCGTCTACGGCGCCGTCGACGTGATCCGGGAGGGGGGGGATGTGACCATCGCCTGTCTGGGGGCCATGCTCTGGCGGGGCTTGGAGGCCCGGGAGCTCCTGGCGGCCCGGGGAATCAGCGCCCGGGTGGTCTCCGTGTCTTGCCCCCTGGCGCTGGGGGATGGGGATCTGCGGGAAATGGCCTCCCCCGGCGCCCTGGTGACCTACGAGGACCACCACGAGGGGACGGGGCTGGGGGCGGTGGTGATGTCCCGGATGGCCCACTTGGGCCTCTCCTGCCGGGTGGCCCCCCGGGGGGTGCGGCGGTACGGCTCCTCCGCTCCGGCGGAGAAGGTCTACGCCGCCCTGGGGTTGACTCCGGAAGACGTGGTGGAAGAGGTGGAACGCCTCCTGGGGCGCCGCTAGTGCTCCTTCCCGGCGATCTGGCCCTCCTCTGGTCCCCCGAGCGGGGGGACCGCTATCTGGTGAAGGTCCAACCCGGAGCCTCCCAGGGGACCCAGTTGGGGGCGGTGCCCCATGCCCTTTTGCTGGAGCGCTCCTTCGGCGACGTGGTGCACACCCATCTGGGCCACCCCCTCATGGTGCTCCGCCCCTCCCTGGCGGAGTTTTGCCTCCGGGTGAAGCGCCGTACCCAGGTGATTTACCCCAAGGAGGCGGGGTATCTGTTGATGTATCTTGACATCGCCCCCGGGGCCACGGTGGTGGAGTGCGGTAGCGGCTCCGGAGGATTCACCACGGTGCTGGCCCACTTCGTGGGGCCCCAGGGACGGGTGGTCTCCTACGACCGGCGCCCGGAGTTCCAGGAAATTGCCCGAAACAACGTGGCACGCTGGGGTGTGGAGGACCGGGTGACGTTCAAGGAGCGGGACATCGAGGAGGGCTTTGACGAAACGGAGGCCTCCGCAGTCTTTCTGGATGTGCCCACCCCCTGGGACTATCTGGAACAGGCCAAAAGGGCCCTGCGCCCCGGAGGACGCCTGGGTATTCTGGTGCCCACGTTTAATCAGATCCAGCAAAGCATCGAGGCGTTGCGGGAGGGCTCCTGGGTGGACATCGAAGCGTTGGAGATTTTCTTGCGACACCTGAAGACCAACCCCGCCCGGCTACGCCCCGAGGATACCATGGTGGGGCATACGGGATACCTGATTTTTGCCTCTTCCGTGTCCCCCGAGGCGGCCCAGGCCCTGCCCTGGGAGGATCGTCCCGGGGAAGCCCCGGCGGAAGCTCCGGGGGCCCCCCGGCCGGAGGAGGGGTGATCCGTGCGAGGGGAGCTCCTGCTCCATTGTTGCTGCGCCCCGGACGGCACCGTGCCCCAGGAGATCCTGGCGCGGGAGGGGTGGGAGGTAACGCTGCACTTTTTCGGCGGCAACATCCACCCCCGGGAGGAATACCTCCGGCGGGCGGAGGCTGTTCTTGCCCTGGGGAGGGCGCGCGGGGTGCCGGTGGTGCTGGATCCCTACGAGCCCGAGGCGTGGTTCGTCGCCGTGGCCCCTTGGGCGGAGGAGCCCGAAGGGGGGCGGCGGTGCCTTCGCTGCTTCGCCCTTCAGCTGGCGGCGGCGGGGGCGG
>CALMLW010000035.1 GCA_937868015.1 uncultured Synergistaceae bacterium
ATTTCCACCGGCTCGGCGGGCATTTCCGCCTGGGTCCGGCGGTACACCACGAAGACCTTCTCCGCGCCGTACCGTCGGGCGCATCGGGCCGCGTCCATGGCGGTGTTCCCGCCTCCCACCACCGCCACCCGGCGCCCCACCGCCACCGGTTCCCGGCGGTTGACCTTGTAGAGGAAGTTGATGCCCCCCCACACGCCGGGGAGGTTCTCGCCGGCGCAGCGCATCGGCGAGGACTTCCAGCACCCCAGGGCGAGGAGCACGGCGTCGTGGCTTTCCCGGAGCTCATCCAAAGACACGTCCCGGCCCAGGGCGGTATTGGGATGGGCCGTCACTCCGTTGGCGAGGATCCACTCCACCTCGGCCTGGAGAACGTCCTGGGGCAGACGGTAATCGGGAATGCCGTAGCGCATCATGCCGCCGAAGAGGGGTTCCTTGTCGTAGAGGTCCACCTTGTATCCCTTGCGCCGGAGGAAGAGGGCCGCCGAAAGGCCCGCAGGACCCGCCCCCACCACGGCGACGCTCTGGCCGTTTTCCACGATCTCGGGAATGTGCCCCATGGTGCCCTCGTGGAGGCAGACGTCTCCCACCACCCGCTTGATCTCCCGGATGGACACGGGGGCGTCGTCCACCAGATTGCGGCGGCACTTCTTTTCACAGGGGGCGGGGCAGACCCGGCCAATGGACGCGGGAAGGGTGATGTTCCGCCGCAGGGCTTCGAGGGACTCTTCCCACTTGCCCTGGGCCGCCAGGTTCACATACCCCTGCACATCGCCCCGACCGGGACACGCCAGGGTGCAGGGAGGACGGCAGTCCCCCACGTGGTCCGACAGAAGAAGTTCCAGCCCCAGTTTGCGGGCTTTTCGCACCCGTTCGCTCCGGGTGGTCACTTCCATGTCCGGCCCAATGGTGGTGGCGCAGGCCCGGGCCAGGGCCTTGGCCCCCTTCACCTCCACGAGGCAGATGGAGCAGCCGCCGTGAATGGACAGGTGGGGGTCGTAACAGAGCGCCGGAATCTCCACGCCACACTCCGCGCAGAGATCCAGGAGCCTCTGGCCGGGAAATCCGAAGACCTCCCGCCCGTCAAGCAGAACTCGGATCGTACGTTCCTTCATGGCTCTTCGAGAACCTCCTTACTCCACGGAGATGGCTTTCACCGGACAGCTCTTGAGGCACAGACCGCACCGGATGCACGCCCCGTCGTCGATGACGTGGGGCGCCTTGAGAGCGCCGCTGATGGCCTTCACCGGGCAGGCCCGGGCACACTTGGTGCACCCGATGCACTTTTCCGCGTCGATGGTGTAGTGAATGAGAGCGGAGCAAACCTTGGCGGGACACTGGTGATCCCGGATGTGGGCCTCGTACTCTTCCCGGAAGTACTTCGCCGTGGTGAGCACCGGGTTGGGGGCGGTCTGCCCCAGGCCGCAGAGGGAGCCGTCCTTGATCTGGACGCTCATCTCCAGGAGCAAATCCACGTCGTCGGGACGCCCCTGCCCCTCGCTGATCCGGGTGAGGATCTCCAGCATCCGCTTGGTGCCGATGCGGCAGAAGGGGCACTTGCCGCAGGATTCCCGCTGGGTGAAGGAGAGGAAGAACTTGGCCACGTCCACCACACAGGTGGCCTCGTCCATGACCACCATGCCGCCGGAGCCCATGATGGCCCCCGTGGCGTTGATGGACTCGTAGTCCACCGGGGTATCCAGAAGAGCCGCCGGAATGCACCCCCCCGATGGCCCCCCCATCTGCACCGCCTTGAACGTCTTGCCGTCGGGGACCCCTCCCCCCACGTCGAAAATGACTTCGCGAAGGGGCATCCCCATGGGAACTTCCACCAAACCGCCCTTGACGATCTTTCCCGCCAGGGCGAAGACCTTGGTCCCCCGGCTCTTGCCGATGCCATAGCGGTTGAAGGCCTCGGCGCCGTGCACCAGGATCCAGGGGATGTTGGCGAAGGTCTCCACGTTGTTGATGTTCGTAGGCTTGCCGAAGACCCCGCTCTGGGCGGGGAAGGGGGGCCGGGGACGGGGCATGCCCCGCTTTCCTTCGATGGAAGCGATGAGGGCCGTCTCTTCGCCGCAGACGAAGGCCCCCGCCCCTTCTTTGACGTAGATATCGAAGGAGAAGGTCGTGCCCAGAATGTTCCTGCCCAGATAGCCCCGCTCCCGGGCCTGCTCCAGGGCCAGGTTCAGGTGCTTGATGGCCAGAGGATACTCCGCCCGGCAGTAGACCACGCCCTGGGAGGCCCCCACGGCGTAGGCGCAGAGCACCATGCCCTCGATGACCGTGTGGGGATCGCCTTCCAGCACCGACCGATCCATGAAAGCCCCCGGGTCTCCCTCGTCGGCGTTGCACACCACGTATTTTAAGTCCCCCTTGGCCTCCCGGGCAAACTTCCACTTGAGCCCCGTGGGGAACCCCGCACCGCCCCGCCCCCGGAGGCCGCTTTCCGTCACCACGGCGATGACCTGCTCCGGCGCCATGGAGTGTACGGCCTTCTCCAGGGCCTTGTATCCATCCCGGGCAATATATTCGTCGATCTTCTCCGGGTCGATGATGCCGCAGTTCCGCAGCACCACCCGCACCTGCTTGCCCAGCATGTCGTTTTCGGGGGCCTCGGTCACGGTGCTGTAGACCAGATGCTCGGCGGGGGCCTCTCCCGTGGCGAGGAAGTCCCGCACCACCCGCTCCGCTCCGGCGGCATCCATCTCCCCGTAGAGCCAGCGCTGCCCCTCCCGCTCGATCTCCACCAACGGCTCGTGGAAACAGAGCCCCACGCATCCCACGGGCTTCAGGACCACGTCCTCCCGGGATCCCAAGACCTCCGACAGGCGATGGAGAACCGCAAGAGCCCCGGCGGCGATGCCGCAGCTGCCCACCCCCACGCGGACCACGGTTTTCGTCATGGCTCCACCCTCCTCGCCCGGTACCCCTCCAGCACCTCCACCGCCTTTTCCGGGGTGAGACGGCCGTGGACTTCCTCTCCCACCATCATGACGGGCGCCAGGCTACAACAGCCGAGACACGCCACGTATTGGAGGGTGAACATGCCATCGGCGGTGGTGCCCCCTTCCTGGATCTCCAGGGCGCGCTGGAGCTGTTCGCCGATACGCCCCGAACCCTGGACATGACACGCCGTGCCTCGACAGAGGCGCACCACGTACTTCCCCTGGGGCTCCAGCCGGAACATGGCATAGAACGTGGCCACCCCAAAAAGTTCGGCCGCCGGAATATCGAGGGCCTTCCCCACATATTCCACCGCATCCTCGGGCAGATACCCGAAAACCTTCTGGACATCGGAGAGCAAAGGAATGGTGATGCCCTTTTTCCCCCGGTGCCTTTCCACGATGGGATCGAGCCGTCGGACCAGCTCCTCCCTTGTGGCTGTTGCAACAGCCATGGTGCTCCCTCCCTACGGATTGTGCTAGAGTTGTGCTATAATTCAGGCGCTCCCCGGAGGACCGATCGCTCCCGATACCCGTAGCGCCCGAACTGTTATACACCATTCTTCGGGATTTCGAAACCGCCCGCGCGTGAATCTGCCATTACAGAACTAAGGCCCATACCCCCCCTCGGGCGAGGCGACCGGGCTTTCGGAGGAGGCAAGACATCTATCCCGAAAGAGGTGGCGTCCATGGAAGTCAAAGTTTACTCCACCCCCACGTGCCCCTGGTGCACCAAGGTAAAAGAGTACCTCAAAGGCAAAGGCGTCACGTTCACCTCCGTGGACGTGAGCCAGGACCGAGACGCCGCCCGGGACATGGTGGCCCGCACCGGCCAGATGGGCGTCCCCGTCATCGACATCGACGGCACGTTCATCATTGGCTTCGACAAAGGAGCCCTCGACGCCAAACTCGCGGAAAAGAGACATCAGGGCTAAGCAGTTTTTGCCAGACACGGGAGAGGAGCTGACCGCTGTGCTATACACCCTGGTCGTCGAAGGCATGCGCTTTCATGCGTTCCACGGATCCCTGGAGGTGGAACGCGAGCTGGGACAGGTTTTGGACATTTCGATAAATTTCTCGTATCGTGCTGAACCCGGAGAAGAAGACCTCCCCGAAAAGACCTTCCCCTACCAGAAGGCCTACGAGATCGTCCAAAGCATCGTGATGAACACCAAATTCCGCACCGCCGAGGCCCTGGCCCTCGCCATCTCCCGGCAGCTTCTCAAGGGGTGCCCCACGGGAGAATTCGTCCAGACCACCATCAAACGGGGCCAGCTCTATGTCCCCGGAGTGCTGGACCACGTGGGCGTCACCGTCGAAGTCTGCCGGGAAGATCTGGAGGACTAGGACCATGCCCCGGCCCATGCTTCGCCTGGCGGCGGGAGCCGCCCTGGGAGACCGGGGAGAGACCCTGGATGCCCTGCGGGAAGCCTGCCTGGAAGGAGATCAGTGCCTGAGACAAGGAGCCTCCGCCGACGGCTCCGGCTTCGGCTGGATCTCCCTCCCCTATGCGGACCCCGCTCCG
>CALMLW010000036.1 GCA_937868015.1 uncultured Synergistaceae bacterium
CCCGGGGCGAAGGGTGGAGTCGGGGCGGCGGGACGGGGGGCGCTCTTCGGCTATGCACCCCCGGCCATGCACTCCCTCCCACGGCACTCCCCTACTTTCTAGCGGCGCCGCAGGGCTTCCTGGATCCAGAGATCCAGCCGTCCGTCCCGAAGACATCGGTGGTGGACCCGATCCACCAGACTTTTTCCCGAGAGCCGTCCTTCGCGCTGGAGGGGGCTTCCCGTGCCGGGGGGGGAGAAGAGGGGCCATGTCGCCTCGGGGGAGTAGGGGCCGGAGACCCCGAGCATCCACCCGTGGGAGGATCTCCGGGCGGGGGGGGCGACGCGAAACCGATAGACAAAGTACTCCAGGGAGCCCTGGAGGTCGTGCTGGACGGTGACGGTTTCCACCAGTTCCAGTTCGTCCGGAGGAACGCCCAGAGCGTGGGGGTGCTCCAGCCACAGCGCCAGATCCGAGGCGCCAAAGGCCTCCCGGGTGCGAAACTCGGGGGGAAAGAGCTCCCCCTTTCCCGCTTCTTCCAGGGCGAGATAGGCGGGGTTGCGGGTTCTCAGATCTTTTCCCAGGGCGCGGAGGAGGGCGACGTCGGGGGGAGCACCTCTTTTCAGAGCTTCCCGCAGCGGAGTCAAGCGGTCCTCCACCTCCCGCACCTGGCGCAGGATGCCGAAGCGGACATGACGAACGTAGAAAAGCACGGCCAACACAAGCAGGGCGATGAGGGCCAGGGCATACCACACGATGAAGTCACCTCCCAGGGAAAATCTCCCGCCATGATAGCAGAGGATGGGGTCTTTGGGCGGAACGTGGGGGGGCGTTTCTTCGCGGAGAAAACCTTTCTGAAACACTCCTTTTTCGGGAAAAGAGTGAGGGGAATCGGGATTCGAGACGGAGCGTGGCATGGTCCCCGGGGCCGTCGCGGCGGGGTGGAAGGTGGAGAAAATCCTGAGGTGGCGCCGGATTTGTCTGCCGCGAAGGCGGAAGAGCCCATGGGGCGGTGAAGGCACCGACCCCCTTGTGGGGGCGAGCTCCGAAGAATTTTTTTGCGTTGCACCGACCCCCGAACCAAGAAGGAGCGCCACCGGGTCCTCCGAGCGTTCCATGAGGTAAAATGGGACGTGTGGAAGAGCTCTGGCAACCGTTTTTGTCCAGGTCGCCGTCGCGACGTGGCGAAGGCCAAGGCCCTGTAGGGCCTGAGCGGAGTTTTTTTACGCACACTTCCGGCAGAGGAGGAATTCCCTTGATAAGTGTCTCCGCCGTACGGCAGACACTTGCCAAACACCCTGTCATTCCCGCCATCCGCGAGAAAAAGAACTTGTTGCGCCTCCCCAAAGGTGCCCCTCGCTGTGTTTTTCTTCTTGAAAGTTCTTTACTCGACATCGCCAAGACCGCTGCCGAGGTTTCCCGGGCGGGACATCTCACGTTTATCCATGTCGATCTCGTCGAAGGTCTGAAGGTGGACCGCACGCCATCGCCACCATGGGCGTTCAGATCGTTGGGGGCATCGCGGGGGGGCGTCTATTCCATGTCTTTCGCCCATGGGGCCGAAACCCCCGACGCGGGCTTGAAGCCTGCCGTTTTTTCCACCGGCCCTGGGGTTCGCCACACGTTCTGCCACTTTCTCACGGAATGTCTCGCCACCGCCATGCTGATTTTTGGGATTTTCGTCATTTTTTCAAGGAATACCTCACGGAGCTTGATTCGGCCATAGGAGACGCGGACCATGGCATCAACATGACCCGAGGTTTCTCGAAGGCCCGGGAAAAGATTGATGGCGGCGAGTATGCCACCATCGGGGCGCTCTGCAAGGAGGGGGCCATGGTGGGAGCGGTGGAAGCAAGCATCGGATCTCCCGTCTCCCGGGTGGCTGCGGTGGCCCGCGAGGCGCGAAACCTCAAAAAATTCCACGAATCATGATTTTGTGGAGAAGGACTTGGAGATGACGGAAAAAAAGTATGCGGTGGCCATTGACCAGGGAACGACCAGCACGCGCTGTATGGTGTTCGACGGAGATGGAAATGTGGTCAGCGTCGACCAGATGGAGCACAAGCAGATCTATCCGAAGCCGGGTTGGGTCGAACACGATCCTCTCGAAATCTGGTCGCGCACCCAGGACGTCATTCGTGGCGCCCTCACGAAGGGCGAGGTGAAGTCCGAGGAGATCGCCGGCATCGGCATCACGAACCAGCGCGAAACCACCGTGGTCTGGGAAAAGGCTACGGGCAAGCCCATCTACAACGCCATCGTCTGGCAGTGTATGCGCACCCAGAGTTTCTGCGAAGAGTGGGGCAAGATGCCGGGCTGGAAGGAGAAGACGAACCAGGAAACGGGGCTTGTGGTGAGCCCCTATTTCTCGGGAACCAAAATCAAGTGGATTCTCGACAACGTTCCCGGCGCCCGGGACCGGGGAGAGAAGGGGGAGATCCTCTTCGGGAACATCGACACCTGGGTCATCTGGAACCTCACTGGCGGCCCCGACGGAGGCGTGCACGTCACCGACGTCACGAACGCTTCCCGGACGCTTTGCATGAACATCCGGACGTTGCAGTGGGATGACGAGATGCTCGGATTCTTCGGCATCCCCAAGGCCATGATGCCCGCCATCAAGCCGTCGAGCTATGTCTATGGCACCACAAGGGCGAACGGCCCCTTCGGCGGAGAAATTCCCGTGGCGGGGGACCTCGGCGACCAGCAGGCGGCGCTCTTTGGTCAGGCCTGCTACAGGGTGGGGGAAGCGAAAAACACCTACGGCACAGGGTGCTTCATGCTTCTCAACATCGGCGACAAGCCGTCGCTCTCGAAAAACGGTCTGCTCACCACCGTGGCCTATGGCCTCGAAGAGGGGAAAGCCACCTATGCCCTGGAAGGATCCATCGCCATCACGGGGGCGGCGGTGCAGTGGCTGCGCGACAACCTGCGCCTCTTCGACGACGCTCCGGACAGCGAGTACTTCGCCCGCAAGGTAGAAGACAGCGGTGGGGTCTACTTCGTCCCCGCCTTCTCCGGCCTCTATGCCCCCTACTGGGACATGAGCGCCCGGGGGGCCATCGTGGGCCTGACGCGCTACGTCACCAAGGAACACATCATCCGGGCCACCCTCGAAAGCATCTGTTACCAGACTCGGGATGTCCAGAAGGCCATGGATGCGGACTCCGGCGTGCCCCTCACGGAGCTGAAGGTCGATGGCGGTGCTGTGAAGAACAATCTCCTCATGCAGATGCAGGCGGATATCCTGGGAACGCCCGTGGTGCGTCCCGTGGTGAGCGAAACCACTGCTCTTGGGGCGGCCTATGCGGCGGGTCTTGCCACAGGGCTCTGGAAGAGCATTGAAGAGTTGCGTGAGCACTGGAAGGCCGATCGCCATTTCGACCCGGTCTGGAGCGATGAAGCCCGGGAAATTGCCTGCAAGGGCTGGGAAAAAGCCATCACCAAGGCGAAGGATTGGAGTGTGTAGCCCACGGAAGTGTTCCGGAGGCGGAGGGCGAAACCTCTTGCCGCAACGGGAGTTTCGCCTCCTGGGCGTTTCTCGTCTGCTCGAAAGTGGGGGCCCTCACCGGTGGGCGCCCGGTTTGCTCCGGCGGGTTCTCGGGGTTTCGACGGGAACGATGTTTGTGATGGATGATGAAGCGGGGGATCCTGAAACCTCTCGGCTTTCCGAAAGAAGTTGGTGCGGCGCCGCAAAACGATGGGTGCCTCCGGAAGGATTGGGGAGCGTTTCAGGGATCCCCCTTGGATCCACCGGAGGTGACGGGTGTGACAGCAGGAAACTACGATGTCCTCATCGTGGGGGGCGGCATCACGGGGGCGACCCTCGCCCGGGAACTCTCGGCCTTCGACCTGCGCGTCGCCGTGCTCGACAAGGCCGGCGATCTGCCGTCGGGGGCATCCCGGGCCAACAGCGGCATGCTCCATGCGGGGTACGACGACAAACCCGGCACGGTGAAGGCGCGTTTTTGCGCCCCGGGCAACAAGCGCTATCGGGAACTCCACGAAATGTTGGATTTTACCCTGCGACCCTGGGGTTCCTACGTGTGCGCCTTCAGCGAGGCGGATTGCCGTCACCTCGAAAAGCTGAAGGACCAGGGGGCGAGAAACGGTGTTCCGGGGCTCGACATCGTGCCGGGGGACGTCCTCCGCCGTCGCGAACCCCAGGCATCGCCGCACATCGTCGCCGCGCTCCACGCCCCCACGGGAGGCGTGGTGAACAACTTCGAGGCGGTGCTCGCCTTTTTGGACAACGCGCAACAGAACGGGGTGGAGCTCTTTCTCGACACCGAGGTGAGGCGCGTCCTCCTGACCGAGGGGGGCGGCGAGGTCCTCGGGGTCGAGACTTCCCGAGGGATCTTTCTGGCCCCGGTGATCGTCAACGCCGCAGGTACCCACTCGGGGGAGATCGCGGCCCTTGTCGGAGATGAGAGCATCCAGATCCGGCCGACGCGCGGGGAGTACTTCATCACCGATAAGGCCATCGGGTCGATGATCAAAAGCTTTTTCTTCCCCTGTCCCGACGAGAGGGGAAAGGGCGTCACCGTGGCCCGTACCGCCGATGGCAACCTGCTCCTGGGGCCCACGTCGGTGAGGCAGGGCGACAAAGACGACACCGCCACCACCCCCCAAGGCCTTGCCGAAGTGATGGCGGGGGCGTTGCGGCTCGTGCCGTCGATTCCTCAGGAGTTGACGATCACTTCCTTCGCGGGGATCCGCGCTGCCGACCGCACGGAAGATTTCCGCATCGGGGCCCTGGCGCGCCCCCGGGGATTTGTCCACATGGCGGGCATCAAGTCCCCGGGGCTCACCAGCGCCCCCGCCCTGGCCCTCCACGTGGTGGAGCTCCTCCGCGAGGAGCTCGCCGACCGCATCTCGATGAAGCCGAATCCGCATTCCATCCCCGAGAGGACGCACATCCTGCGGTTCGCAGCACTGACCATGGAGGAGCGTCAGGACTTGGTACGTCAGAACCCCGCCTATGCCCAGATCGTCTGTCGTTGCGAGACCGTCACCGAAGCCCAGATCGTCGAAGCCGTGCGGCGCGGCGCTCGCACCGTTGCCAGCGTGAAGATGTGGACCCGGGCCGGATCGGGCCGATGCCAGGGGGGATTCTGCTGTCCCCGGGTGGTGGACATTCTGGCTCGGGAGCTCCATATGGACCCCGACGAGGTGACCCGCCACGGGGGCCCTTCGCGCCTCCTGGTGGGACACACGAAGGCCTTTTGGCAGAAGAGGGAGGCCCATCATGCCTGAGGTGCCCGTAGACGTGGCCATCGTCGGCGCGGGGCCCGCCGGCGTCGCGGCGGGGATCGGCGCCCGGGAGGCCGGGGCGAAGGAGGTCCTCGTCCTCGAACGGGACTGGGATCTCGGGGGTATCCTGCAACAGTGCATCCATCCCGGATTTGGCCTGCGCACCTTCAAGGAAGAACTCACCGGTCCGGAGTTCATGCATCGTTGGATCGAGAGGGCCCACGGGGCGGGGGTGCGCTTTTCCACGAACACCATGGTTTTTTCCATGGACGACGACGGATCTCTTTGGACCATGAACCCTCACCGGGGCATCGAACACGTCGTCCCCAAGGCCGTGGTGCTCGCCATGGGGTGCCGCGAGCGCCCCGCCGGGGCCATCAAGCTTACCGGCACGCGGGGGGCGGGGATCTACACCGCAGGCACCGCCCAACGCTTCGTCAACATGGAAGGACTGCTTCCCGGCAAGCGCGTGGTCATCCTGGGCTCCGGCGACATCGGCCTCATCATGGCGCGCCGCATGATCTGGGAAGGGGCGGAGGTCGAGGGGGTCTACGAGATCATGCCCTGGGCGGGGGGGCTGCGCCGCAACGTGGCCCAGTGTCTCGACGATTTCCACATCCCCTTTCACCTGGAGCACGCGGTGCTCTCCACCCACGGCCGGGACCGCCTGGAAGGAGTCACCGTGGCGAAAATCGATGCCCAAAGGAGGCCCGTGGAGGGTACCGAGCGCTACGTCCCCTGCGACACGCTCCTTTTGGCGGTGGGGTTGATCCCCGAAAACGAACTGTCGCGCATGGCGGGGGTCGCCATCCATCCCGGGACCGGAGGGCCCGTGGTGAACCAGTTTCTGCAGACCTCGAAGCCCCAGATCTTCGCTGCGGGGAATGTGGTCATCGTCTACGACTTGGCGGACAACGTGAGCGACGAAGGGATGCGCGCGGGGAGGAACGCGGCGCTCTACGCGGCGGGAGATCTCCCTTGCGGGGGACGCCGTTTCGAAATCAAGGGGGGGAAGGCGGTACGTCTCTTTTCGCCCCAGTGGATCACCGACGGCGGTGACGCCACGGTGTTCTTCCGGGTCGTGCGCCCCTTCGAGTGCCGTTGCAAGGTGTTCGCGGACCACGGCCTTTTTTCCCAAACCCATCGCTACGCCCGCCCTGGGGAGATGAACGAGGTGCACCTTTCCGCCCGCGACCTGCGGAGCCTCGACCCCGGTGTGACTTCTCTCACCGTCGATGTCGAGGAGGTGTAGTTCATGACGAGGACCCATACCTTTCTCTGCGTCTCCTGCCCCGTGGGGTGTTCCCTCACCGTGGAGGAGGAAGAGGGCGTTCTCGTGGCCGTTTCGGGCGAGAGTTGCCCTCGGGGAAGGCGCTATGCCGAGACCGAGCTGAAGGATCCGCGCCGAACCTTTGCGGGGACCGTGGCGGTGTCCGGGGGGGCGTTGCCCGTCTGCCCTGTGCGTAGCCGAGGAGGGATCCCCAAGGGATTGCTCGCCGACGTGGCGCGAGCCGTGTCGCAGGTCGTGGTGGAAGCTCCCATCGTCATCGGCCAGGTGGTCATCGCCGACGTCTGTGGAAGCGGTATCGACATCACAGCGAGTCGTTCCCTCGGCGGGAGGCCCTAGGCCTCCCGTACCCTTGGACCGAAGGGGCTGTTTTATCGGAACAATGCGGAGGGAGAAACCATGGGCCAGATGGCCCAAGAGGCTCCCATGATCCCGAAGGTCCGCACGGCGGCAGAACTCTTCATGCAGATGGAGCACGAGCGGCGGCTTTTACGAGCTCCGAGAAAAAGGATTGCACGACATCGCCACCTTGCAGAACCACGCCCGCCAGGAAGGGCACAAAGAGGGCATCGAGAAAGACCGTAGGGAGCACCTCCGCACCTCGGTGCGCGAAACATACTCCGGGAGGAGATGCCCCTGGCGTCGGTGGCCGGGGTGACGGGATAAGGGGAAAAATCGCTGGGAATAGACAAAGGACAGAAAGGCCCCTTCTCCTCGGGATAAGGGGCGGCGAAAAATCTGATGATCGATGGAGGGGCGATCTTACCGAGAGGAAGGGAGTGCCCGGAGGGGGGTTCCCTCTAGGGCGGTCCCCTGGCGACAGAGGGCGATCATCTCGTTCAGGGCGGCCACTAGCTTCTGGCTGACGTGCCCCACCTCGTCGTGGTGCCGCCGGGCCTGGGGAAGATCGCCCCTGGAGAGAGCGTCGTGGGCCTGGTGTCCCAGGGCGTGGAGCTGATCGTGCAGGGCGAGCCCCTCGTTCCAGAGCCTTTCCGGCACCTCGTCGGGGCGGGGCACGAAGGAGAGGAAAATGCCGAAGCGACACCGGGTGGGATCGGTCTCCAGATCCCAACGTTCCCCCTTGAGGGCGCCGTCCAGGCGTTTTACCCAGTCTTGATGGGCCTTGATGGCCTCTTCGGCGATGGTCACGAAGTCCTTCGGGGTGATGATCTTAAGACCCCCCAGGCTCTGGACGAGCCCCGAAGCCTCGGCCACTCCCTCCTGGGAGTTGCGCTCCAGGTCGGCCGAGGAATCTTCGAAGGTCTTGAGGAGCCCCCCCATGCGGTCGAAGCGCCCCCGCAGGTCTTCGGTGCCCCGGGCCACGGTCTCGGCGCTGGCGGCGAGCTCCTGGGACGATGCGGAAAGCTCCTGGGCGCTGGCGGCCACCCGGGACGAGGCATCCCTCACGGCGCCGATGCCCGTGAGGACTCCGGCGATGCCCTCCAAAGACTGGGAGGTGTGCTCCGAAGAGGCCGAAACCTTTTGGGCCATGGTGCCGATCTCTCGGGTGGTCTCCCGGACCGAATCCCCCAGCTCCTTCAGGCTTTCGCCGATCTGAGCCGCAGCGCGCTTGCTTTCTTCGGCGAGCTTGCGCACCTCATCGGCCACCACGGCGAAACCCCGGCCCGCCTCCCCCGCCCGGGCGGCCTCGATGGAGGCGTTGAGCGCCAAGAGGTTGGTCTGTTCCGAGATCCCGGTGATGACCTGGGCCACCGATCCGATATTGGCGGCGCGGTCCGCCAGGCGCCCCGCATGGGTTCGCACCTCTCCCATGCCTTGCTCGATGTCTTTTAGCGCGGTCTCCATGAGGGCCAGGCGAGATCTTCCCGTTTCGGCCTTTTCCGACACGGTCTCCACGGCGCCATTGAGATCGGCCGCAAGGATGGAGAGGGCTTGGGCCGTGGCGGAGATCTCCTCCGACCCGGCGTACTGCTGGTCTGTGGCCGTGTGGATGTGTCCCACGCCCTCGATCCCCTCCTTGACTTCCTCGCTCATCTCCGACGTGGCGCGAAGGAAGGCGTCGATCTCCCGATCCAGGCGGAAGAACTGAAAGGTGAAGCGGTGGATTCCCTGGATCAGGCCGAAAAGCCTCGAGTGGAGCTGGCCGAAAAAGCCCTGGATCGCGGGGATGACGGCCATCGTTCCCGCAGGAGGCTGGGAACGCAGGTCCATCTCCTGGGGGGAGTGGCGGCCATCGAACCACGCGGCGAGCTCCCTCCCGGCCCGGCCGAACCTCAGGGAGGCCCCCAGCCCCCAGGCGGCGCACCCCAGGGCTCCCAGGTCGAAGGCCCACCGGAACTCCCCCAGCCCCAGGGCCCCCGCCCCCATGCCTCCGGCCACAAGAGCCACCGACCCCACCCAAAGAGCCCCCATCGTCGATGATCCACACTTCATGTCCTCTCCTCCTTACGGGTCACAAACATAACGGCCCTCCGATGAAAAAGGGCCTGAAGACAATTTCTTGGCGCTCCCCGGCGTCCCCTGGGCCCTCTCTCGTTCCTCACGAGTGCCGGGGCACGGTCTTCCCGAGGGCAAGGAAACCTTTTATCACCGCCCCTTACCGGGATCCTCCGGAGCCGAGGAGCCCCCCTCTTCCTCCCTCAGGCAGGGGCAGAGCTCCCGGTTGGCGTCGTGGGTGCGGCGCACGGCGATCTGGTCGATGCAGAGCTCTCCCCGGCGGTGAAGGGCCACGATGAGCCCCAGGTAGGCCGAGGGAGAAAGGCCCCACTCCCGGGCCTCATCTTCCAGGTTCAAGGTCTGGCCGGGGGAGATCTTTTCCAGGATTCGCCGGGAAACGATGGCGATCCAGGCGTCGAAGAGCTCCTGCATGTCGGGGGAGAGCCCCCCCGCGAGCTGGACGGTGCGCTGCACCGATTCCACCAGCCGGGCGGTGACCAGGCTCCACCCTTCTGTCACTTGATCCGCAGACCCTTGAGGCAAAGGTTCCGTCATGACCCATTCCTCCCATGGCTTCGCCGCATCGTCTTCAACTCCTCGGTTCCGGTAAACCAAAAACGATTATATCTTGGCCGGGGAAAAAAGCCACTCGGGGTTTTCCCCGACATCTCCGACCTTCCCTTGGATATCGTGGTTTAATAGGCCTCCTTGCCTCGGACGCCCCAAAGCTGCACGGGACGAAGCGGTGCGGCGTGCCCTGGCCTTGGACGTGTCGTCTCGTCCTTGACTCTTTCCTCACTTAGTCTGGTGGGGCAGGCCAGTTCGTAGGGCGCGCTCACCGAGAGAGCGCCCCTTCCTCTCGATCGGTGGCGGGCCTCTTTTCCCCCGCCACGTTTGCCTTCGGGTGGTATAATGAGGCATGATAGGTTCGAAGGGGTGCACGGGGCGGAGGGCGGGCAAGAACGCTTGTTTGGAGGAGGTAATCTCATGGATGTGGCGGTGGATCGCGACTTGCGGCGGGCCAAGGCAAAGGTGACGGTGGGCGAAGACGGCACGATCGCCCGGGAAAAGATCATTCTCGTCTTCGAGCTCTTCAAAGAGAACTACAGCCTCGACGTGAACATGGTGCGGGAGATCGTCCGGGTGCCCCCCATCATCACCCGGGTGCCCCACGCCCCCCACTTTGTCCGGGGGGTCATCAACCTGCGGGGCACGGTGATACCGGTGATGGACATCTCCCAGAAGATGGGAGGG
>CALMLW010000037.1 GCA_937868015.1 uncultured Synergistaceae bacterium
AGGTCGTTAAAGAGCCACACCATGAAGAGGGCCCCCACCATGTACCAGGCGGAAAACTGCATCCGCTGTCTTTTGGGATTCACCGGCCCCCCTCCCTGCGGGGAGAGGGCGGGCTTTTTCCTCGGGTCCTTGCGCCGCCCCCATCGGGGCGACGGGGTTCCCCCCGTAAAGGTCTTCTTCTTTGCCGCCCCTTCGGGCCTGGGATCCTCCTGGGTCATCCGCATCGTCCCTTTCTAAACAGGCGCCCCTCGGGGGGCCTTTTTTTCGGGCGAGGCCCCTCGGGCCCCGGGGCTTACGCCCTAGATTTTTTGCCCTCCCCGGCGGGGAAGGGCCTAACCCTCCGGAGCCGCCGGCGCGGAAAAACTGCCCCCGGGGCGGTCCCTTTTGAGCCTTCTCAGGCGCCGGGCCATCTTTTCCTCGTACATGGCGTCGTCGGCCCGGCGCACCAGGAGCTCCACCTCTCCCAGATCCCCCGATCCCAGGGCCGTCCCCAGGCTCGGTTCCAGGCGGTAGGGACGAGGCGTAAGGGCGTTTCGCTCCTCCAGGACGTTCCGGAAGTGCCCCACGAGGTGGGGATCAAAGTGATCCCGGTCGTCGGCCATCCCTAAGACGGCGAACTCGTCCCCCCCCAGTCGGGCCCGGATCGTCCCGTCGCCGAAGACCCCGTCGATCAGCGAGGCCATTTCCCGCAGGGCCTCATCCCCCACGCCGTGGCCAAAACCGTCATTTATTGCTTTAAAATTATCCATGTCCATATAGACCAAAAAGAGGGTTCGGGAAAGCTCCCGGGCCTGGGCCTCCATCTCCTGGGCCCTCTCGTAGAAGCCCCTCCGGTTCAGGAGCCCTGTGAGCTCATCCGTCACCAACGCGCGCCGCAGGGCCTCCTCGGCCCGGCGGCGGTCGGCGATCTCCTTCTGGAGGCGGTTGTTGGCGGCGGCGAGCTGGGCCGTCCTCCGGTGCACCTTCGTGGCGAGGTCGAGCTCCCGGGCCCGGACCTGGCGGATCCTCCAAAACCACAGGAGGGCGATCCCCCCGAGGAAGGACCCCCCGACGGCCAGGGCGAAGGAATCGCGCTCCCAGAAGGGGGGCACCACCGTCACCCTCAGGGAGGCCCCCTCGGGGCTCCAGACCCCGTCGTTATTCGACGCCTTCATGCGCAGCACATAGGTCCCTCCCGGAAGGGCCACGTAGCGCCCCGTGCCCCGGTCTCCCGCGTCAAACCATCGGTCGTCCAGCCCCTCGAGCTTGTAGGCGTAGCGGTTTTTCTCGGGGAAGAGGTAGTTTAGGGCCACAAAATCGAACTCGAAGGAGTTCTCCGGCCACCGGAGGGTCACCTCCTGGAGCCTTTCAGGGGCCCGGTCCATCGAAAGGGGCACCCCGTAGCGGCGGAGGGCGGAAAGGTGCACCGGGGGCGGGATGGTGTTCCTCTCCAGGGCATCGGGGGAAACGCTCACCATGCCGTCGGTGGTCATGAACCAGAGGGTGCCGTCCTCCGTGGCGGCGCTGCGGCGGAGAAAGCTCTCCGACGGAAGACCCTCCCCCAGGGAGAAGGTCCGGACCTCGGCACGGTCCGCGTCAAAACACACCAGCCCTCCATCGGTGCCCATCCAGATCCGTCCCCGGAGGTCTTCTTCCAGGGACCAGATGGGGTTTCCCCCGGAGAGCCCCTCTGGGGACACGGGGTGAAAGGTCCCCCGATCCCGGTCGAAGCTCAAAAGCCCCCGGTCGGCGGTGGCCACCCAGAAACGCCCCCGCCGGTCCTGGAGGATCGCCGTGACCTTTTTGGACCCCCGCACGTCGGGGGAGAGCCCCTCCCGGGGCCAGTGATCCCAGCGCTCCCGACGGGAGTCGAAGCGATCTATCCCCCCGCCGAAGATCGGCATCCAGAGCAGCTCCGGGTGGTCCCGGTCTTTCACCACGCTCCAGACCTTGCCGTG
>CALMLW010000038.1 GCA_937868015.1 uncultured Synergistaceae bacterium
GCCCGGGGGAAGGTGCCGGAAAGGTTGACGTCGCCCCCGGTGATGAAGGGGCGTATGAGGCATTCTCCCTCCATGCGGGAAATACCATCAAAGATGATGCGCCGCAGGGCCTCGTCGGTGACGGGGGGCTCGATGCGCGCCTCCCGAGCCGAGGAAAAGAGCCGATCCAGATGGGCCGTGAGGGTGAAGGGCTTACGGCGGTAGGTGCGGATGGAATCGAAGACCCCGACGCCGCGCTGGATGGCGAGATCGGTGATGGGAAGCGTCGCCGCATCTCGGGGGATAAACTCACCATTCATGTAGCAAAGAGCCATACAAAGTCACCTCGAAAAGCGATATGGGGTCCCGGCCGAGGAACCCCCGCCAGTATACCCTACTTTCTCGTTCTTCGGTCCCCTTGGAGGATCTCCTCGCGTTCCCGGAGGATCCCCTTAAACACCCCAGCCCTGGCCGGAGAGCCGGGAACCTGGATGTGCGCCGAAAAAAACTATACTATAATGGTTCCCGAAAACGAGGCAAAGGTCGAGGAAAGGACATGCTCCCTCACCTCGCCCCGTGGGGCGTCTGCCCCACGTTGTGCCGTGACCAAAATGCATCACATCCAGAAGGAGGTTTTTCGCAGTGGATATTCTGCGGATATTTAACATCACTGAAAGCGCTCACCGCATTCACAACCCCTTCACCCCCGAAAAGTTCGCCACCCTCGGCGCGGCGCTACGCCTGGAGAGGGGGTCCCGGGTGCTCGATCTTGGCAGCGGGTCGGGGGAGATGCTGTGCACCTGGGCCCGCGATCACGGCATTATCGGCACCGGCGTCGACATGAGCCAGCTCTTCACCGAGCAAGCGAAACTCCGCGCCGAAGAACTCGGTGTCGCGGGGCAAGTCCAGTTCATCCATGGCGATGCCGCCGGCTTCGTCTCCGACGCAAAGGTCGATGTGGCTGCCTGTATCGGTGCCACCTGGATCGGCGGTGGCGTTGCCGGCACCATGGAGCTTTTGACGCAAAGCCTTCGCCCCGGAGGGATGATCCTCATCGGCGAGCCCTACTGGCGTCAGGTGCCGCCGACGGAAGACGTGGCCAAGGGGTGCCTGGCCACCGCCATCTCCGACTTTCTCCTACTTCCCGACCTTCTCGCGTCGTTCGGCTCCCTTGGTTATGACGTCGTGGAAATGGTTTTGGCTGACCAGAACGGCTGGGATCGATACGAGGCGGCCAAGTGGCTCACCATGCGCCGATGGCTTGAAGCCAACCCCGGCGATGAGCTCGCGAAAGACGTCCGAGCCACACTGACCTCGGAGCCCCGGCGCTACGCCGCGTACACGCGAGAATATTTGGGCTGGGGCGTGTTCGC
>CALMLW010000039.1 GCA_937868015.1 uncultured Synergistaceae bacterium
CGTCGTTGCTCGCTTTTTCTCCTGAGATCGTCGCGCGTTTCGCCGCTGTTTTTTTCACCCCCCGATGTTGCGTCGGGGGCTCCCTCTCCCCCATCGCCGAGAAAGGATGGGTGGAGTTCGAGTTGGTCGAGGTTTTTCATGGTATCCTCTCCCCTTCGGACTCGTCGGCGTAAGGATGTGCCCCGGCTTCGTACGGGGGGCGTCAGAAACCGTTGACGCCTTTTCCCTTCCAAAAGATGAGCTCCTGGAGGCGGCGCCCCCGGGGCGGTTCCTAAAAAATGCTTTTTCCCCGGAGAAGACGCCGGGATTAGGCCGAGTCCTTCCGCTTGTCCGGGGATCGCGCCGGGGGTTATATCCCTTTTTCGGCGAAGGTCGAAGCCGGAAACTCGCACCAGCCCCTGATCTCGCACTCTTCGCACTGGGGAGACCGGGACCGACACCGGTGCCGGCCGTGCTCAATCATATTCATATGGCCGGAGAGAAAATAAGAGGGGGGCAGGAAAGACTCTATGTAGGCCATGATCTGAGGTGGCGTGGCCGAGGGGGGAACGAGGCCAAGCCTTCGGCATACCCGGCTGACGTGGGTGTCGGCGGGAAAGGCGGGCACGGCCAGATCAAAGAGCAAGGTGCATGCGGCGGTCTTGGGTCCCACCCCCGGGAGCTGCTCCAGGAAACTCCGCGCTTCGCCGGGGGGCATCAGGCGTAGAGATTCCAGCGAGAACGCACCGAAGGTCCGGTGTAATTGGGCCAAGATGGCCAGGATGGCCTTAGTCTTTCCCGGGGCCAGCCCCGCAGGGCGAAGGGCCTCCTCCACCTCTTCTCTGGGGGCGGCGGCCACCGCCTCCCAGGAAGGGAAGGCCGACCGTAACCGGCCATAGGCCATGTCCCGGTTACGGTCGTTCGTGTTCTGGGATAGGACGGTCAGCACAAGGCCATCTAGCGGCTCTTTAGAGAAGTCCGGCCGAAAGAGATCGCCTTGGTGCCAGCACCGCTCCAGGGTGTCGAGGACCTCCACGAGCGAAGACCGGGGATCCCCTTTCCACCTAGAAGGGGTCATCGAGAGGATCGCTCCTCATCGTCCTCGTTTTCGTCGTCCTCGTCGCCTGAATTTTCGCGCCCTTCTGGGGGTTGGGGGGCTTCTTCGTCCTCTTTCTTCTGCTTATCCCCCTTGCCGCTGAGCTCTCTCTTAAGTTCCGCACTGCGTTTCATCCACCCTAGGAGGCGTTTCATCACCTTCCCGTGGATGGTGTCATCAGGGAAGGCTCCATCCTCCCCCGCCGCTCCTGCGGGAATGCCGGTGAGGATTTCGATGCCTTCGTCGATGGTGGCCACGGCCCATACGTGGAAAAGTCCCTGGTTTACGGCTTCTATGACCTCGCTGTGCAGCATCAGGTGTCCCACATTCTGGATGGGAATGATCACTCCCTGGCGCCCCGTAAGCCCTCGGACCTTACAGTACTTGAAAAATCCCTCGATCTTTTCGTTCACCCCGCCGATGGGTTGAATTTGACCGAACTGGTCCACCGATCCTGTCACGGCAATGCTCTGGTCGATGGGGCACTCCGAAAGGGCCGAAAGGAGACCATAGAGCTCCGTGGATGAGGCACTATCTCCCTCGATGCCGTCATAGGCCTGCTCGAAGGCGATGTGTGCCGAAAGAG
>CALMLW010000040.1 GCA_937868015.1 uncultured Synergistaceae bacterium
CAGGGATAGCTTATGATCACCGCCGCCCCCGCCGCCACCAGCGATCCCACCAGGGCGCCCACCCAGGGGGAGCCGTGGTACGTCACCAAGGCCATGGCGGCCCCGTAGGCCCCCAGGCCGAAGAAGACGGAGTGGCCAAAAGACACCTGCCCCCCGTAGCCTCCGATGAGGTTCCAGGCCTGGGCCATGCTGGCGTAGAGCAACACGAGGATCATCACGTGGACATCGAAGCCGTTGGTAAAGACCCCGGGCAGCGCCGTGGGAAGCAGAGCCAGGGCCACCAGGAAGCCGTACCATCCGAGATTTATCCGGGTCATGGGGTCACCACCCGAAGAGGCCCTTGGGCCGGAAGAACACCACGGCGAGGTAGAGGCCGAAGACCGCCACATACTTCACCACGGGGGCGAGATAAAATCCGCTGAGGGCTTCCACCAGGCCGATGAGGAGGGCCGCCGCCAGGGCCCCGCCGATGCTACCGAAGCCCCCCAGGGCCACGCAGACGAAGGCAATCAGGCTGAAAAGCCCCCCCACCTCCGGATGGACCGCCAGGTAGGAGGGCATGAGCCCCCCCGCGATGCCCACACAGGCCCCACCAATGCCGAACACCAGGGCGTAGATCTTCTCGGTGTCGATGCCCATGAGCTCCGCCGCCTCCCGATCCATCGCCGTGGCCTGCACCGCCCACCCGAATCGGGTGCGTTTGAGCATCATCCCCAGGGCGGCCACCACAGCCAAAGCAAAAAGGCCCGTCACCAGCTGGGGCAGAGGGACGATGAGATCCCCCAAAAGGATGGTCTTGCCCTTCAGCAAAAAATCGGGAAGCAGACGAAAGTTGGGGGAGAAGCGATTCAAACACACGTTTTTTATCACCATGGATAGACCAAAGGTGCCGAGGAGCGCCGCCATGGCGGACCGACCTATGGTGCGCTTCACCACCAGCTTGTACGCCAGGACTCCCAGGAGAAAGGCGAAGGCCCCCGAGGCCCCCCAGGAAACCAGGGGATCCAGGTGCCATAGAAATCCCAACCAGTAGGTGACGTACATGGCCGCCATGAGGAACTCCCCATGGGCGAAGTTGATGACATCCATGACCCCCCAGATGAGGGAAAGGCCCGCCGCCACCAGGGCGTACACCGCCCCGTTCAGCAGGCCATCCAGGGCCACTTGCAGAAAGAGCGCCATCCATCTCTCACCCCTTTTCGCTTTAGGAATCGGGTCGCCAATAATCCGGCGAAGGCACCCCGACGGGGGGCGGCGGGAACGATGCCTGGTGCACCCCCCCGCCGCCCCCCATGGTGCGATGGTCCCGCTTCTAGGAGGTCCTCCGGAAGGCCCTTTCGGAGGCCGGATTCATGCGGAACGCCTCTTCCATGCCTAGCGCTTGTCCCAGGGAGTCATGGGGAACACCACAGGGGTGTCCGCCAGGTTCTCCGGGAAGACGCGCTTGTAGGATCCCCCCTGGAGCTGGGTGATCATGCTCTTGGCCTGGACGTTCTGCCCTCCGGAGAC
>CALMLW010000041.1 GCA_937868015.1 uncultured Synergistaceae bacterium
CCCGCCGCCCGGCTGACGTTGGCGGCGCCAATGTTGCCGGAGCCCACGGTGCGCACGTCCACTCCCCGCACCAGGCGCACCACCACGAGGCCCGTGGGAAAAGAGCCCAGAAGGTACGCCAGGAGGATCCAAAGGACCGTCATGACCGGCCTCCTTTCGTCATCAAGGCGTCCACCGCCACGACTCCCCGCCCCTCTTCCCGCACCATGACGGGGTTCACGTCCAGCTCGAAGAGCTCTTCCTCGCCGCAGGCGAAGTCGGAGACGGCGCCGATGAGGCGCCCCAGGGCCTCCACGTCCCGGGGCCCCTGGCCCCGGACTCCCGCCAGCAGGGGGTAGCCCCGGAGGCTTCGGACCATTTCTTCCCCCTCCTGGGGGGCCACCGGGGCCCGGCGGAGCACCACGTCCCGGAAGACTTCGACGTAGATCCCCCCCAATCCCACCGCCACCATGGGGCCGAAAAGGGGATCGCGCTTCACGCCCACGAAACACTCCACGCCCCCCTCCACCATCTCCTGCACGAGAAGTCCCTGGATCGGGGCCCCGGGGGCGAACCTCTCCGCCCGCTCCCGCAGGCGGCCGTAGGCGTTCATGAGCTCTTCTTCGTCCTTCAGGCGCAGGGCCACCACCCCCGCCTCGGTCTTGTGGGGGATGGCCGGGGACATGACCTTGAGCGCCACGGGATACCCCAGCTCCGCCGCCGCGCTCCGGGCCTCGGCGAAGGTGAGGCACAGGATCTCCCGGGGGATGGGGACGCCGTAGGCCTTCAGGGCCCGCTTGGCGTCGTACTCCGTGAGATCCGGGGGAAAATCGACCAGCACGGGGGCCCGGGAAGGGCCGATCGGGGGGACGCCGGGCCTCGGTGCGGGGGTCCGGGCCAGGGCCCCCAGGGCCCGGGCGCATTCCCGGGGGCTGGAAAAGACCGGCACGCCCCTCTGGCGCAGGAAGGCCAGGAACTCCCCTCCGTTTTTTTGGTCGATGAGCCAGCACCCCACCGTGGGTTTGTCGCTGCGGTCGAAGGACTCCGCCAGGTCCCGGGCCATGCTCTCCCCCGCCGATCCGGTGATCATGGAGTGGACGGCAATGACCATGTCCACCTCGGGGCAGGCTTCCGCCGCCCGGAGGATCCCGGCGTACCCTTCGGGGTCGTTGATGACCTGGGCGGTCATGTCCACGGGGTTCCGGGAGGAGCCAAAGGCGGGGAGGTATCGCTCCATCTCCCGCCGAGTTTCCCCGGGCAGGGGGGGGACGACGAGCCCCGCGTCGACGCAGCGATCGGCCGTCACGATGCCCGCTCCCCCCGAGGTGGTGAGGATGGCGACCCGCTTTCCCCGGGGGCGCCGGAACGTCCCGAAGGCAAGGCCCAGGGTGGCGATGTCTTCTGCGTCCTCCAGGGGAAAGATGCCGTACTGGCGAAAGATCGCCTCCCACACCTCGGGGTCTCCCGCCAGGGCGGCGGTGTGGCTCTGGACGGCCTCCCGGCTGGAGGCGCTCTTGCCAACTTTGAGCACCCCCAGGGGAATGCCCCGCTCCCGGGCCTCTTCCGCCAGGGCCACAAAGCGTTCCCCGTCCCGGATTCCCTCCAGGTAGATAAGCAGGGCTCGCACTTCGGGATCCCGCAGCAGGTGGCGTCCCACGTCCAGGGCGTCCAGGTCACACTGGTTTCCCGTGGTGACCACGGAGTGGAAGCGCACCCCCCGGTCCATGGCCTGGGCGGCGCTGGCAAAGCCGAAGGCGCCGCTCTGGGAGACGTAGGCCACCCCTCCGGGGAGGGGCGTGCGTCCCAAAAGTGACGAAGAAAAGGTCAGCGGAATGTCCTCCCGGAAGTTCGCCATGCCCTGGCAGTTGGGCCCCAAAATCCGCATGCCTCCACGCCGGGCGATGTCCACCATGCGGCGTTCGCTCTCCGCATCGGCGCTTTCGGCAAACCCCGAGCTGAAGATCACGCCGAAGGGCACTCCCCGGACGGCGCAGGCCTCCAGGACGGCGGGGACCAGGGCCGCCCGCACCCCCACCAGCACCACATCGGGGGTCTCGGGGAGGGAGGCCACGTCGGGAAAGCACGGGGTGCCGTCGATCTCCCGATGTCGGGGGTTCACGGGGTAGACCCTCCCGGGAAATCCATGCTCCTTGAGGAGGTGCAGGGGGCGTCCCGAAATGCTGTCGAGCTTCTCCGAGGCCCCGATGAGAGCCACGCTCCGGGGGTGGAAGAGGCGATGGAGGTCGGGGATGGGAGTCATAACGCCTCTCCCAGGGCCCGGAGCCACGGGGCCACCGAGGCCCCCCGGACCACGCCGGAGACCCACTCCGGGGCCCCTCCCCCCCGGGCCCCCAGTTCGGGGTCTTTGATCGCCCTCCGGAGGTCCATCGCCACCTCGGCGCCCCGGGCCAGGACAAAGGGAACCCTGTCGTCTGCAGTGCCGGGGAGGAGCACCAGGGCCACTCCCCGGGGGAAGGTCTCCCCATGGCGCTTCACGGCGGGGGTGGCCATCTCCGGGGGAAGGGCCGCCACCACCGCCACATCCAGGGTATACTCCCCTAGGGCGTGGCGCTCCCAGGGGAGGGACACCAGGGGGCGCACCTTGTCCAGGGTCTTCTGGAGCGCCCCTTTTTCTCCCTGGAGCCTCTCGAAGACCTTCTCGAGCTGTCCCGGCTCGCACCCCACGGTGCGCAGCACCCGGCGGAGGATCTTGCCATAGTCCCGCTCCCGAGACCTGCCGCAGACGGTGAAGGTAAAAGACCACTCCGGGGGGGCGCCATGGTATCCCGTGATGAAAATTTCCCCGATCTCCCCCGTGGAGGAGACGTGGCTACCGGAGCAGGCGATGACGTCCAGGTCCTCGCCGATGCGCACCACCCGGAGGGTGGGGGAGTGGACCCGGTCCCAGTTCACCTTGAGCCGGGGAATCTTTTGCCCCTCCTCCCGGGAGTACTCCTGGATCGTCACGGGGAGATCCGACGCCACCACCTCGCGGGCCCGGTCCTCGGCGGAAAAGAGCATGGCCCAATCCACTTCGCCGTCGTAGGTGAAGTACACCGAGGTGCTCTCCTCCCCCACCGCCACCTTGTGCACCGCCAGCCCGGGGTGGGCGTCCTCCAGGATGCGGGAGAGGAGGTGTTCACCGCTGTGGTGCCGCGACAGGAGGGCCCGCCTTGGCCCGTCCACCCGGGCTTCCACGGCGAGCCCCGGCCGGGGGGTCCCCTGGCGACAGGTCGCCTCGAGCCAGACCTCCCCCCCCTCCTCCCGGCCGTCTTTCACCTCCGCCAGGAAGCCCTCTCCCCGAAGCTCCCCCGAGTCTCCGGGTTGGCCCCCTCCCGCTCCCCGGAAGGGGTTGTCCTCCAGCGTCAAAAGGAAGGTTTTGCCCTCTCCGGGGCGTACCTCTCGGATCCTTGTGTCCGATGCCAACTTCTCCACGACGATTGGCCTCCTCTCTCCCGTCCGGACGGGATCTTAAAGAAAACAAACATCGAGGGGAAGGCCCCTCGATGCGATTGTCCCGCCCCGGGATCTTGGGGAATTTTTTTTCGGAAACGGCTCGGGCGTTCCGATCAGCGTGACAGGCCCTTGATGCGGTCCGTGGCGGTTTTGATGCCGTAGGCCACCAGGTCCTTGTGCTGCAACACGTCCCACTTGGCGTTGAGCACCAGGAGAAACAGGACGGAGTAGGCGTCGATGCGCCATCCCGCGATCTCTCCCTCGAAGGAGCGATAGATGGTGAGAAGGTGCTGCCGTCCCCGGGATTCCGTCGCCATGGCGCTCAGGAAGGCGTCCAGCGCGGCGGGGGTGGCGATGTCCGCCGCCACCAGGATCAGCGCCAGGTTCTCCAGGCTCTTGCGCAGGTAATCCGCCCCGGGCTCCACCAGGGGAAGGCCGATCTCCCGGGCCACCCCCACCCAGAAGTCGAGCCTCTCCGGTGAGGTACGGAAGAAGGTCTCCAGGGTGTCCGTCGTGAGGGAAACGCTCCCCAGGGGGGATCCCGCCGGGGCGCCCCCCGTTCGGGAGGGGGCGGAAACGCCCCGGGGGCCGGAGGAGAAGGGCCCCTGTTTCACGAACTCCCAAAGGGTGAGGAAGCCTTCGTCGGCCTCCTCCAGCAGGGCGCTCATGCGCCCCAGCTTGCGCTTCACCAGGCTCTTGGGCTGGAACACCGCCCCCGCAGGGAACTTCTCCGTGATGGCGGACCAGGCATTTTGTAGGATGGTCCGCACCTGGATTCGAGCCTTGAGGGAGGCGTACTTCTGCCACTCCCGGAGGTCGCTCCGGGCCCGAGAGAGGTAGAGGGAGTATTCGATGGAGCGATAGCCGTAGGCATCGGGGTCTTGCATGTCGTCAAAGGGCACGGACTCCTCGCGCACGGTCTGGAACTCCTCTTCCACCACCGCCGCCACCTTGTCCAGGTCCTCGGCAAAGTAGAGGATCACCCGCACGCAGGAAAGGTCCGCCATCTCGGCGAAGGGGTCGGCGTACTCGGCCCCGGGCTCGCTTATTTCCTCCACGAAGCGCTCGATGCTCTTGGTGCTGCTTTCGATGTGAAAGAGCTCCAGCCCGAGGTTCTCCAGCAGATCCTGTACGAGGTGCTTCAGGCGCTCCGTGTAGCCCACATACAGGTCGTGCTTCCGGATATATCGATCTTTCCATTCCCCGATGCTTTGAGCATCCATGCGACCATCACCACCCGCAGGAATTATGCCACCAGCGAAACCGAGCAAACACGACCAAAGGATGAAGGAGACTCCTGGACCAGTTTACACAAAGAGGCTCCCTTTTGCCAAGGGGGCCGGGACACTTTCCTCATAAACCACAGAAGGGGCTTACCCCGGGGAGCTTCTCCCTCGGAGTCCGAAGGGGCTCCCCTCGCCCTCCGGGCCTTTTCTCCGGTCGTGCGAAAGCCCGTCCCGCCTTACCTTTCTTGCCTTCTTGCCCGCTCGGCCGGGGCCCCCTAAGGGGTCTCGGAGAGCCTGCCCAAGGCCTGCCAGGCGGCGCGAGCCGCGTCGTTTCGGGGGTCGAGCTCCAGGGCCCGGCGATAGGCGTCGGCGGCCTGGTCGGGGCGTCCCTCCCGGGATGCCGCCTGCCCCAGAAGGGTCAGGCGGAGGGAGCCCATCCATCCCTCCCCTTCTTCTTCCTGGTCGAGCTCCTGCCGCGCCCGGGCGGGGTCCTGGACCATCCAGGCGTGCCCCAAAAAGATCCGTTCCAGGGCGGTGGGAGAGACCGCCAGCGAGGGCGACCGCCGGCCCGCCTCGTAGACCGCCAGGGCCACATTCCAGTAGCGCACTTCATCCTCGGGGCGCAGGGCCGCTGCGGCCTGGGCGGCCTGGACGAAGGGGCGGGCGTCCCCGGATAGGGCCCTCTCCACGTCCCGAGAGGAGAAGAAGGGTTCCCGAATCACCAGATAGGCGCCGTCCGAGCCATCGTCGAGGCAGAGACTCGCGACCAAGGCCCGCGCCGCCTTAGGGACTTCCCCCTGGCGGGCCAGGACCCATCCGTAGTTGTACTGGACATCCCCCCGGTCTCCGTCCTGAAGGACCGCCTGGCGGAACTCCCCCAGGGCCCCTTCGGTCACCCCCATGCGAGCCAGGGCCCACCCCAGGTTGTTTCGGTAGGCCCCCCGCCAGGGGGAAAGGTCCAGGGCCCGACGGTACTCCCGGGCCGCCTCCGCATAGGCCCCCTGGGCCGCCAGGGCCCCTCCCTTTCGGGCGTGGAGCTCCCCGAGCCTCTCCCGGGCCGGGGTCACGGGGCCCGCCAGGGGCATGGCGCGGGAGGAGGGGGTGGGGTGGGGCGAAGTCCCCGGGGCAAGCTCCGCAAGGCGGGACGCCTCCGATGGATGGCCCGCCCCCGGAGTCACCCGGGCGCCCCCTAGACGTTCCAGACGGGCCAGCTCTTTCCGGGCTTCTTGGTCGCCCGACACCACTCGGAGGAGGCGTCGATAGTACGCCGCCGCATCGCCGTGAAGCCCTTGAAGGGCGGTCACCCGGGCCGCCCCCCGCAGGGCGCTTTGGTCGTCGGAGGCCAGGTCGAGGGCCTGGCGGAAGAGCTTCACCGCCTGGCGGTACTTGCCCCGGGCCTCTTCTTTCTCCCCCTGGCGCCCCAATTCGGCGGCCCTTTCCCGTCGCTTCTCGAGCTCCCGCGCCTCTCGGGCCTCTTTAATCCCCCGGGCAAGGTCCGCGTCCCCGGAGACGAGCCCCTCTCCCCGGCGAAAGGCCTCCAGGGCCTCGTCGGGGCTGCCCAGGGTCAGGAGGGCTCGGCCCAGGCCCTTCCAACTCCGGGGGTCCTTTGCGTCGGCGCTCAGGGCCTCCCGGAAGAGGACGAGGGCCCCGCCGGGATTTCCCTCCCGGAGCATCTCTTCGCCCCGAAGTACGGGGGGGGCACTGAAGAGCATGAGCTGTTCGTGGCGGAAGAGAGCCTCCGCCCGGGCCTGCTCCATGGCGTCCCGCCCCTGGGGATCTTCCGCCACGCCCTTCAGGGCCTCCTGGAAAAGCGCCTCGGCCCGGTCCTTCTGTCCCAGGGCGAGGAGGGATTCCATCGCCCCCTCCAGGGCCTCGGGGGACCGGGGGTCGAGGCTCCGCACCCGAAGAAAGGCCCCCAGGGCCTCCCGAGGATTGCCTTCGGCCCGCAGGGCCTCTCCCCGGGCGAGGAGACCCCGCACTTCTTCCTGGGCCCGGCGCTCCTCCCGAGACCGGCGGAGCTCTTCTTCCTCCCGGAGGGTCGCCGCCCGCCCCTCCCGGGCCTCCTGGTCGTCCGACGTCAGGAGCAAGACCTCGTCGTAAAGGGCCCGGGCCCCCCCGGGGTCTTCCATCATCCGGCGCACCGCCGCCAGGGTCTTCATCAGGGGCAGGTCGTCCCGCCGACCCTCCAGGGCCTTTTCCAGGGCTTCCCGGGCCTTGGGGTAATCGCCCCGGGCCAGATAGGCTAACCCCAACCCCTTGCGAGCCTCGGAGAAGGTCGGCACCAGGGACAGGGCCAGATCGAAGGCCTTCACGGCGAGGATGGGCTCCCCCCGGACCAGGTGGGCCTCTCCCATGCCCACGAAGAGCATGGCGTCCCCCGAGGTCAGACGCAGGACCTTTTCGTAGGCCTCCAGGGCCTCGTCGGCGCTCCCCAGGGCGCGAAAGCTCTCCCCCAGCATGAAGAGCGCGTCGGCGTTCCGGGGATCTTCCTCCAGCCCCCGCTGAAAAGAGGCCGTCGCCAGGGCAAAGTCCTTGCGCTGAAAGAGCTCTTGCCCCTGGTCAAAAAATCGTTGAGGGCGATGCCACCAGAACCAAACCCCGCTCCCCACCACCACCCCCAGGACGAGGAAGGAGGCCAGGCGGAGCGCCCCGGGGGACAGGCGCCGCCGGGGCGGCCTCTTCCCCAAAAGGCTTTCCACCTCCGCCCGGTCGTCGGCGATGAGCACCCCTCGATCCCCCTCTTCCGAAGAGGGCCCCTCCTCGGAGAAGGCCGGATGGAACTCCCGGGGGGGCAAGGGCGGGGGAAAGGTCGCCAGGGTGCGCCGGGGTACCGCCCGGTCCCCCTCGGGGCCTTCGTCTTCTTTCTCGGGGGCCTCCGAAAAGGCCAGGGCCTCGACCTCTTCCTCTCGGATCGGAGGGGCCATATCTTCGGGTTCTTTCGAGGGAAAGCCCCCCCGCCCCGGGCTCTCTTCTTCGTCTTCGGGAAAGGCGAACCAGGGTTCTTCTTTCAAGGCCTCCGCCGGAGGCGGCAGGGTCTCCGCCAAGGGGACCGGGACTTCGGGCTCCGGCGAAACCTCGCCCTCCCCTTTTTCGGCGCCACCTCTCCCCCGGGGCTCTTCGGGCTCGGAGAGGGGGGCTTGCCTTTCTTCCCCTCCTCCCAGAGGCGAAAGGGAAGATTGCAGGAGGGCCACCAGCCCCCGGGGAAGGGGAGGGGTCTCCAAAGGGCGTGCCCCCTCCCAGGGCGCCGTGAAAAGGCGCCCCCGATCCCCCGACAGGCCTAGGAGGGCCAGGTTCCGCTCCTCCTGGGAGGGCTCTCGGGAAAGGGGGGGGCGGCGAAAGAACTCCTCCAGGGAGAGCGAATCCCCGGGGGCGGGGGCCTCCGGGGGGGCTTCCGGGGCAAGGGTCCCGGAGGGTCCCTCGGCATCTTCTCCCGAGGGCGGCGCCGGGGGCAGGGCATCCACCCATCCCTGCGCGCCCCAGAGGATCTGTTCCAGGGATAGGCCCGTGCGGGCCTCCAGCTCCGGGGCCTGGGCCGAAAGGTTCGCCCCTTGGGCCAAGGATTCCATGACCCCTTCCTCCAAGACCCGGACCAGGGCCTCGATTTCTTCCGGGAACTGGGGGAAACGTTCCTCCAGGAGAGCGCGAGCCCGCTCCGGATCGCCCAAGAGGGCCATGCCTTCTTGCGCCACCAGGGCGCGCAACCCCTCCTTCGGAAGATCGTTCATCGCTCCAGCACCTCCAAGACCTCGGCGGAAAATTCAAAAACCCTCGCGGGGGGACCCCCTCCGGGGAAGCCCCTGGAGTGAAAAAAGGCACACCTAACCTGGCCCCTGAGGCCAGGGGATATCATACCACGGATCATCTTTAAATGGAGGGGTCCCCCCTTCAACATGCCCCGTCGTCGAAGGGGAGCAGGTAAAAGGGCGAAGGGGCGGGGGACGCCCCTTTCGCCCAAAGGGATTTCCTTGTCGTTTTACCCTTCGGGGACGCGGTCAATCGACGAGGATCGCCCCTTCTTTGATGGATTCAGGGATCGTCAGCTGCCACTTCTCCAGTTGCCCCCGGCTAAAGAGGCTCTTGCCCCGGCTTTCCGTCACCGGAGGCACGTCCACCGCAGCCTTGCCCCCCAGGATCTGCAGGATGATGTCTGCGGCCTTGAGCCCCTGCTCTCGGCCGTCCAGCACCAGACCGCCGATCGTCTTGTCCTTACCCACGGAGAAATCCCAAAAACCGAAAACGGGAACCGGCGAATGGGCCGACACCCAGGTGATCACGTCGTCTGCGGGGACCGACTGATCCTTGTCGTCACGCACCGCCTGGTAGAGCCCGGTGACGATGAAGTCGTACTTTCCTCCGGCCTCGGTCACGGCGGCCTTCCATTCGTCGAAGGTCTTGAGCAACCTCAGGTCGGTGGTGATCTCCCCCACCTGCTCGCGCTCCCTGCCCTTGAAGACCTCCTCCTTCACGATCTCCGAGGTGATGTTGGTATCGAAGAGGATCAGGCAATCCTTGGCTCCCTTGACCATCTCTCCCACGAGAAGGATGAAGCGCTTGTAGATGGGGCGTTCCAGCACTCCCGTGAAATTGTCCGGGAGGCGATGGTCCTCGAAGCTGTTGCGCGGGTTACCGTTGATTCCCAGAAAAACCGTGGGGATCTCGGCCTTGGCCAGGCGAGGGGCTAGAAATTTCAGGGCCGCATCGTCCCCCAGCACCACGAGGTCGGGCTTCGCCTCTTCGATCTTCGCCCAGGCCCTATCTCCCATCTTCGCGTGTTCCTCTGCGGGCAGGGTCTTGGTGTCGAGCTCAAAGAACTCCAGCGTGTGGGCGCCGCCGAGCTTTTCCCTCAGGGCGTCGCAGTAGTCTTTGTCCCAGGCGTACTCCTGACTATAACTCTCTACCACCAGAATACGTTTACCTTCTGCTCCGGCCGCGCCACACAAGAGCAAAAGAGTCAGAAAAACCGCCCCAATTCGCCGAAGAGCTTTACTCTGCGCCATGCTAAACCACTCCCCTCGATCTAACTTTGCCCCAGGGCATCGGGTGACATTCTATCACAATAGGGCATGGGGGGCAATCGCCCGCCCGGGCGGCGTGACCGGAGGGCGCCCCTTCGCCCCCGCCGCCCGGGAAGGGGGTCATGGCCTCCGGGAGGGTAAGGCGCCCCGGGGAGGGCCCATCCCCCTTCGCCCGACGACCGGGATGGCCCCCTTCGCATGGGGCCGAAGGGGCGAATCCCGCAAGCTTCCCTTGACAGCGGGGCGGGGTATCCGGCATAAAGGTAGAAGACGCCCCGGGGGCCCTCAGGGGGCCCGGGGCGAAGGACATAAATTTTTAGGAGAAGAGCCTTGGCCAAAAAATATCAGACCCGCCATCCCGGTTTCCGCTTTTTTTACGCCCTCTTCCCCCTGCTGGCCCTGGGGTGCCTCGGGGCCGTGGGCTACGCGGGCTATTCCTTCGTGCGGGACCTGCGTCCCCCGCCCCGCGTCGAGGACCCCCGATCCACCCCCACCCCGCTCCCCCCCCGGGAGAGCGACGGGGGGGAGGAGGCCCTCCTCCTCGCCCATCCCGGGGAGACGACCATTCCCGAGAAGGCCCCCACGCCATCCCTTCCCGCCCTGACCATGCCCCCGGGGAAGATCCCCGGGGGGACTTGGGTCCGGGTGGTCAAGTCCCGCCACTTGCTGTGTCTCTACGAGGGGGCGGAGCTGCGGCGATGTTTCCCCGTGGGGGTGGGGCGCACCCCGGGGCAGAAGAAGAAGTCCGGCGACAGCTGTACCCCCGAGGGGCGTTTCACCATATCCCAGATCCAAGACCCCAGCAAATGGCCCTTTGACTACAAAGACGGCAAGGGCCCCGTGCTGGGGAGCTTCGGCCCCTGGTTCCTCCGCCTGAAGACGGGAAACTGGAAGGGCATCGGCATCTGTGGCACCCATAACCTCTCTTGGATCGGCAAAGACAGCACCGGCGGCGTCATCCGCCTTTCCAACGAGGACGTGAAGACGGTGAAGGAAGCGGTGAA
>CALMLW010000042.1 GCA_937868015.1 uncultured Synergistaceae bacterium
GGGGGCCATGGGCTTCTTGGGAGAGTTCGACCAATTTCTGGCCCTGACGCCGGAGGTCGAGGAGACCGCCCATCTCTTGGTTCACTGCCGGGAAGAGGCCCGGCGCCTGCGGGACAAGCGGGAGCGCCTGGCGGAAAAATACAAGGGCAAGAGCGAAGCGGAGCGGCGCATGGAGCTCCAGGACAACTTCAAGCAAAAACGCATGTTCGTGGAGATGGGAGCCCGGCGGAGCCGCCTGCACACGTCGGCGCTCTACGCCGAAAGCGTCACTCCCCCCATCACCTTCGCCGAAATCTCCCGGTATCTCGCCGAGTTCTCCGCCCTGGATCCGGGGCTTTTCGCCAGCCGGCGTTTCCGGGTGCACGGATATCCCCGCGTCTGCGTCATGCCCGGCCGGGGCAACGGGGTCTACGACTGGGAGGACCACGTGCTCCTCTTTCCCCTCTGCCCCACCTCCACGCCGGAGCGTTCCGTGGCCCAGGCTCTGGGGCTTTTGCGGTGGGATGCGGACGACGATCGGGATCTGAAGGACACCTATGGGGCCCTCAAGGACAACCGGGGAAAATCCATCGTGGGGCTCCAGGAGGACTTCTGCAAGGAGTATCTGGTGTGGCTCACCAAGGAGGCCAAGGGGTACCGGGTGCTCGCCAAGGAGAGCTACAACTGGTTCCACTGGAAGATCGCCGGAGGATCGGAGCTGGGAGCCGATGTGGGGAAAAAGTAGGGCGTGCTTCCGGAGCGCCGCCCGGGGTCTCCTGCTGGCGTGGGGAGCACTGGTGGTGGGGGTGCCGGGGATGCCGCCGGGGGAGGGGGCTTTTCTGGAAGCGCCCCGGAAGGTTTTCGTGGGAGATCCCTTTGTGGTGACCCTCTCCTCGGACCTCCCGTTGCAAGATCTTGAAGTGCGCTGGGGAGGCGAAACCCTTTCTCTGGACGCCCAGCCCCGGCGGGGGGGGTGGATCGCCCGGGCCCTGTTGGGGACCGAGGCCCACACCACCAAGGCGGAGGAGACGTCGCTGGAGCTCCGGGGGCGGGAGGGAAAAAACTCCGCCGTGTGGAAACACCGCATCACGGTGCGGCCCCGGAAGTTTGGCGTCACCCGGCTGACCCTGGACGAGGCCTATGTCACACCGCCCAAAAAGGTGCTGGATCGCATCGCCCGGGAGCGGGTCCTCACCGCCGCCGCCAAGGCCCGGCGCACCCTGCCCCAGCGATGGGCCTTGCCGTTGGTGCGCCCGGTGCCGGGGAAGATCACGGGGGCCTACGGCAAGGGCTACATCCTGAACGGCAAGCCCCGGAGCCCCCATCGGGGGCTCGATTTCCGGGCTCCCGAGGGCACGGAGGTCCGGGCCCTCGCCGAGGGCGTGGTGGCGTTGGCGGGGGATCACTACTATGCGGGAAAAAGCGTCTATCTGGACCACGGAGGAGGGGTGATCTCCTTCTACATGCACCTGTCGGACATCGCCGTGCGCGAAGGGGACGTGGTGAAAAGGGGACAGATGGTGGGAAAATCGGGTTCCACGGGGCGCTCCACGGGGCCCCACCTCCATCTGGGGCTCTGTCTCCAGGGACGACTGGTGGACCCCTCGTCCCTTTTCGGTCCGGAGAAAACGTCCGGCGAGACAAAGAAAAAGAAGTGAGAGGAGGCGGAACGTTGAATCTGGATGCGCGGGAACATGTGCTTGTGGGAAGAATCTGGAGCGGCGTGCTGGGGGGCGTGGTGCTCTTTTTGCTCTTTCCTCCCACCCGGGAGCTCTTTCGCCAGCTCACCGCAGCCCATCCCTATCTGCTGGGGGTGCTGAAGATCGGCGCCTTGGGCGCCATGGGGGACATGCTGGCGGTGCGCATGCGGGGAGGGCGGTGGCGTTACCAGAACATCGGCCTCCGGGACAAGGCCCTGGTCTGGGGCTTTCTCGGTCTGGTCTTCGTGGTGGTCTTTCCCATCTTTTCCGTGGGGACGGACTTTCTCTTTCGCCAGGGGTATCTGTCCAACCCCTTCGAGGGTTTCGGGGCCCGGGCCCTGGAGGCCTTCGCCGCATCCTCCTTCATGAACCTGCTTTTTGCCCCCACCATGATGGTCTTTCACCGGATCACCGACATGGCCATCGCCGAAGGGGGCATCTTCCGCCCCTGGAGTGCCGTGGAGATGCTCCGGAGGATGGACTGGAACTCCATGGGGCGCATCGTTTTCCCCTCGCTGCTCTGGTTCTGGATTCCCGCCCACACCCTGACGTTCATTTTGCCGCCGGAGTTCCGCATCGTTTCTGCGGCGCTGTTGGCCATCGCCCTGGGTTTCATCCTCTCCTTCGCTTCCCGGAGCTCCGAGACCCCGGGGCGTAAAGAGGGACGATGATGTG
>CALMLW010000043.1 GCA_937868015.1 uncultured Synergistaceae bacterium
GCGTTGGCGCATTACGGCATCGTGGCGGCCCTGATCGACCGCCTCGGGGTGGAGGGTTTCCTGGATAGACGCCTGGCAGAGGGGGAAGGGAAGGCGGGGGAGGGGCTGTCTCCGGGAAAGAAGGCCAAGGCCCTCCTCTTTCAGGCTCCGGGGTTTTTTGGCGAAACTCCGCCTTTTGTTGGCCACTCCCTCGAAGCCCTGCCCCTGGGGCGCCTTCTGGGGACGGAGATCCCCTTGGCCCCGTCGGAAGAGGATTGGGGAACCCTCCTCGGATCCCTGGGACGCGCAGGGATCTCCGAGCTTTACGATGATTTCGCGAAGGAGTGCCTTATTCCCCTCCTGCCCCCTCGGGGTCCCTTTGGAGAGATAGATCATCCCCTTTTCGTCCGGGGAGAGACAGGCCCCCTTGGGGGGGGCGAGACGCTTTTTTGGGGTGACGAAGGGGGTGGCGGGAAAGGAAGCCGGGGCTATACGGCCCATACCGTGATGGCGGCGGAGGGGGTGCCCCTTTACCTGGAGCTTCGCCCCCGGGGAGAGGGGAGGCGCAAAACCCTCCCGGAGTGGGTCGAGGGGCTCCTCGCCCTCCCCGGAGACCCTCATCCTTGGGGATGTTCCTGGAGTTTTGGGATGGGGATCTTGAAAGACGACGACATTGTGGCGGGGGCGATCTTCCTATGGGCGGTGGCCCGGGCGGTCCGGGCCCTGGGGGAGCGGGAGATCCAGGAGAAGATCTCCCCCGAGATCCTTTCCTGGCGGGGGCCCGGGGGTCTTCCCCGTACGATGCCGGAGCTCTTGCGGTTCTTCTCCCGGGTGACGCTCCTGCGCTCCGGAGAAGAGGGGAGGGAACCCGAAGAGCTCGCGGGTCTTTCGCAGGGGCACGACCGCCTCTTGGCCCTCTTGGGGGAGCCCTTCGAACGGTATTACCGAGCGGTCTCGTGGGGACCGGAAACCTGGAAAAAGTCGGAAAACCGCCTGAGGATCCTGTCCCGAGCCATCGAAGAGAGCCCCGTGGGGGTCCTGATCGCCGATCCCCACGGCACCATCGAATACGCGAATCCTCGCTTCCTGGAGATGACGGGCTTTCCCCTTCAAGAGCTCGTCGGCCAGACCCCTCGGGTGCTCAAATCCGGCCGCCAGGACGAGGCCTTTTATCGCGACTTGTGGGATACCATCCTCGATGGGCGGGAGTGGCGCGGAGAGCTCTGCAACAAGCGCAAGGATGGCAGTTTTTACTGGGCCCGGGCCTCCATCTACCCCGTGAGGTGCGCCAAGGGCAATGTCACCCATTTCGTGGCGATCCAGGTGGATGTCACCAAGGCCCTCGAAGCGGAGGCGGAGCTGGCCCGGGCCCGAGACGCCGCCGATGCGGCCAACCGCGCCAAGAGCGCATTTCTGGCCCGGATGAGCCATGAGATCCGCACCCCCATGAATGGCATCCTCGGCATGGCGGAGATCCTCCAGGGGACGGAGCTCTCCTCCCGGCAACACCGTTACTTGGATATCATCCAGACCTCGGCGGAATCTCTGCTGGACATCATCAACGACATATTGGACCTGTCCAAGATCGAAGCGGGGGCCATGACCCTCATTCCGGCGCCCTTTGACCTCCTCAAGACGGCGGAGGACGTGATGCTCCTCATGGCGGCCCGGGCCCGGTCCAAGGGGTTGGAGCTGGTGTTGCGCTACGACCCGGAGACCCCCCGGAGAGTGGTGGGAGATGGGGGGCGCCTGCGGCAGGTGATGGTCAATCTGGTGGGCAATGCGGTGAAGTTCACCGATGAGGGCCATGTGGTGCTGGGCATCACCTCCTCTCCTCTGGGGGGTGGGCGGATGACTTTGTACCTTCGTGTGGCGGACACGGGGGTGGGGATTGCCCCCGAAGATCAGTCCCGGATCTTCGAGCCCTTCTCCCAGGCGGATAACACCTCGTCCCGCCGATACCAGGGGACGGGACTGGGTCTATCCATCAGCCGCCAGCTGGTGGATCTCATGGGGGGGAGCATGGCGGTACAAAGTCGTTTGGGGGAGGGGACGACCTTTTCCGTGGCGATCCCCGCAGGGATGGCGCCCGAAGCCGAAGAGACCGAAGAAAGAAGTGTCACGCCGGTGATTCCCGGGAAACGGGCCCTGGTGGTGGACGACGTGGCCCCCAATCGACTGCTGCTTGAAGAAGTTTTGAAGACCCGAGGATTTGACGTGATCAGCGTGGACAGCGCCCCGAGGGCGCGCCACGCCCTATGGGCCGCCGAAAGGGAAGGGCGCCCCTTTTCCCTGCTTCTCACCGATCGGCATATGCCCGGAGAGGACGGCTTGGCATTGGTGCGATCCCTCCCGGGCATCCTCCAGGTCGTGCCTCCCTGCGTTCTCCTCTCCTCCCTGGGGGACGAGGAAGAAGAGGAGGAGAAGGAGCCCCTCCTCGCGGAGGTGATGACCAAACCCCTGCGCCAGACCCAGATCGATGCCATGCTGGGGCGGATCTTTCTCGGGGGAGAAAAAACCCTCCCGGAGGGGGGAGAGCGCCTCTCCTTGGGTCTTCGCGTGCTCCTGGCGGAGGATCACCCCGTGAACCAAGAGGTGGGCCGAGCTCTCCTGGCCCGGGCGGGCTGTACGGCGGACGTCGCCGAAAACGGCAAAGAAGCGGTGCGGCGTTACCAGGAAAGTCCGGGACGCTATGACGTCATCCTCATGGATTGCCAGATGCCTGAAATGGACGGCTACGAGGCCACGCGACGGATTCGGGCTCTGGAAGAGGGGGGGCGACATTTACCCATTCTGGCCCTCACCGCCAGCGCTACGGAGGACGAGCGGCGGCGTTGCCTCGATGCGGGGATGGACGACGTGCTGGCCAAGCCCATTTCCCTGAGCGCCCTGACGGAGGCCCTGGGGCGCTACGCCAAGGAGGGTGAGGAGGGCTCCGAGGGAGGAGTCCTTCCCCCCGAAGCCCCGAAGGCCGCGCCCCCTTCGCCCGTAGATCGGAGCGTGCTGGCCGACGAGGTGGGTGATGATCCCGAACTGGTGGGGGAGCTCTATCGCCATTTTTTGGCGACGCACCGGGAGGACATGGCGCTGATGGAAAAGACCTTGGCGGAGGGGGATCGGGAGGCGCTGCGCCGGGCGGCTCACCGGATCAAGGGGGCGGCGGCCTCCGTGGGGGCTCGCCCCCTGGCGAAGGCCAGCGAAGATCTGGAAAGGCACGGCCTGGAGGGGCGTGAAGAAGAAATCCTTGCCCTGGCAGAAAGGGTGCGCCAGAGCTCTCAGGAGGTGCAGCGCTTCCTGGAATTGTCGGGGGAGACTCCGGGGGATGGCGCTTAAAGCCCCCCGGAGGGACTGGGTCGGAGTCTTGTGGTAAATAAGGGCACCCGAGGGGCGCCGAAGCGACGATAGATGGGGGAGAAGAGGCATGGCCGATACGACCGAGGATCCTATGACGTCTTTGCGATGCTTGGTGGTGGACGACCACCCCTTCCAACGGAAGGTGGTGCGCACCATGCTCCTCCGCCTGGGGATAAACCAAGTGACGGAGGCAAGCGATGGGAAAGAAGCCCTGGAGCAGGTGGGGGCCGAAACCCCCGATGTGGTGCTCTGCGACCTCCAGATGCCTTCCATGGACGGCGTGGAGCTGTTGCGCCACCTGGGGCAGGGGGGGTATGAGGGGGGGGTGATCCTCATGAGCGGCGTCGACCCCCGGGTCCTGGCCACGGCGGAGATGGTGGCCCGGTCCTATCGCCTCACCCTTCTGGGAGCCCTGCCCAAGCCCGTGCAGAGCGGCCCTCTCCGGGAGCTTTTGGCCCGGGCCCGAAGGCAAGGGGTCCCATCAAAAGAGGCCGCTCCTCCGGCGACCCCGCCCCTTTCCCCGGAGGAGGTGCGTCGGGGCCTGGATCGGGGGGAGATCGCCCCCTTCTTTCAGCCCATGGTTCAGATCTCTTCGGGGGAGATCGTTTCGGCGGAGGCCCTGGCCCGATGGCGTCGGGAAGGCGTCGAGGTGGCCTCCCCAGGGGCCTTTATCCCCGTGGCGGAGGAACACGGTCTCATGCCCCTTCTGACGGAAAAAATGCTGGAAGAATCCCTGAAGCACTTAAGCACCTGGAAATCTCGGGGAATAGATCTTTCCGTGTCGGTAAACTTCTCCGCCGTGGATTTGCGGGATCTTTCCCTCCCCGACCGCACCGAGGCGGCGGCGGCGGCCTGGGGGGTATCGCCGGAGTCCGTCACGGTGGAGCTGACGGAAAGCCGCGTCATCGAAGACCTGGCCCAGGCCCTGGACGTGCTGGTGCGATTTCGCATGAAGGGCTTCGAGCTCGCCATGGACGACTTCGGCACGGGGAGCGCCACGCTGGAGCAACTGCGGCGCATCCCCTTTACCAAGATCAAGATCGACCAGATGTTCGTCACGGGGGCCGCCTCGTCCCGAGACCGGAGGATCATGCTGGAATCCAGCGTCTCCATGGCCCAGCGCCTGGGGCTTCTGATCATCGTGGAGGGGGTGGAAAGCCGGGAGGATTGGGATCTGGTGACCCAGCTGGGGTGTCACGTGGTGCAGGGGCGTTACGTGGCCTATCCCATGGCCCCGGAAGATCTTCCGGGGTGGTTGGCGTCCCGCCGTCCCCTGGGATGAGGCCCGAAACGACGGGAAGCCGGGAGGATCCGCGGCAAAGGCGGTTCCTCCCGGCTTTTTGCCGTCACCTAGAGGGCTTCTGTTGCTCCCGGGCCCAACTGTCCTTGAGGGAGACCGTGCGGTTGTAAACGGGGCGGTCCGGGGTGGAGTCCGGGTCCTTGCAGAAGTAGCCGTGGCGCAGGAACTGATATCGGGCCCCCGTTTCGGCGGCGGCGATGGAGGGTTCCACCAGGGCGTCGGAAATCACCGTGAGGGATTGGGGGTTCAGATAATCCCCATAGTCTCGCCCTTCCTCCATGGCTCCCATGTCGCGGAGGGTGAAGAGGTGATCGTAGAGGCGTACCTCGGCCCGGAGGGCGTCGAGGCCCGCCCAGTGCAGGGTGCCTTTGACCTTGCGACCGTCGGGGGCGTCTCCTCCCCGGGTGGCGGGGTCGTACGTGGCGTGGAGGGCCACCACCTGCCCCTCGGAGTCCCGCTCCACCCCCGTGCAGGTGATCAGATAGGCGTACTTCAGCCGCACTTCCTTGCCGGGAGAGAGGCGGAAAAAACCCTTGGGGGGGTTCTCGGCGAAGTCGTCCTGCTCGATGTAGAGCTCCCGACCGAAGCGCACGGTGCGGCTTCCCGCAGCGGGGTCTTCGGGGTTGTTTTCCGCCGGAAGATCTTCCGTCTGCCCCTCGGGGTAGTTGTCCAGGATCACCTTCAGGGGGCGGAGCACGGCCATGGTGCGGAGGGCCGTGCGGTTGAGCTCCTCCCGGAGGATGAACTGGAGCAGCTCGATGTCCACGATGCTGTCGGCCTTGGCCACGCCGATCTCCGCGCAGAAGCGGCGCAGGGCGGCGGGGGTGTACCCCCGGCGGCGGAAGCCCGAGATGGTGGGCATGCGAGGATCGTCCCATCCGCTCACCACCTTTGAAGTGACCAGTTCCAGGAGTTTGCGCTTGCTCATGAGGGTGTAGCTCAGGTTCAGCCGGGCAAACTCGAACTGGCGGGGATGGCAGGGAACGGAGACGTTGTTCAGGAGCCATTCGTACAGGGGGCGGTGGTCCTGGAACTCCAGGGTGCAGATGGAATGGGTCACCCCTTCGATGGCATCCTCGAAGCCGTGGGCGAAGTCGTACATGGGGTACAGGCACCACCGATCCCCCGTGCGGTGGTGGGGGCGCTTCAGGATGCGATAGAGCACGGGATCCCGCATGTTCAGGTTGGGGTGGGCCATGTCGATGCGGGCCCGAAGCACGACGCTCCCCTCTTCCATCTCCCCCCGGGCCATGCGGGCGAAGAGCTCCTCGTTCTCCGCCACGGAACGGTCCCGATAGGGCGACGGGGTGCCGGGTTGGGTGAGGGTACCCCGGGTGGCTCGGATCTCCTCGGCCGTCTGGGAGTCCACGTAGGCCTTGCCTGCGGCCAAAAGCTCCAGAGCCCAGGCGAAGAATTGGTCGAAGTAGTCCGAGGCGTAGCAGATGGCGCTGGGCTTGAACCCCAGCCACAGGACGTCTCGGATGATGGATTCCACGTACTCCGTCTCTTCCTTCGAGGGGTTCGTGTCGTCGAAGCGCAGGTTGCACCGCCCTCCGAAGCTCTCGGCCAGGCCGAAATTCAGGCAGATAGATTTGGCGTGGCCGATGTGCAGGTAGCCGTTGGGCTCCGGGGGGAATCGGGTGCACACCGTCGCCACTCGCCCGCTCTTGAGGTCGTCGGCGATGATCTGTTCGAGGAAGTTCAGGCCCTTGCCTTCTCTATCCGGGGGGGGTGCCCCGGCACCTGCGGAGGGAGAAAAAGGGACATCGGTCATAAAAACGCACACTCCTTTCAAGGCCACGCCCCGCCCCCGGGGGCTTATCGCTTTTCCTCCTGGTTTCTAGGGAAATCGAAAGGGGGGTGGGTCCTCATCTCGCTGTATTCTGGCACTTGGGGCGGAAATTGTAAATTCGCTATCGCACCTTTTGCCGAAGCCCCTATAATGGGGGAGGGGGCGATCCCCCCCGAAGATGGAGACCCTCCGAGGAATCGGCGATTCCCGGAGGGGAGCCGAAAGGTGGGAGCTGGCTTTGGAGCGGGAAGAACGGACGTATCTCAAGGAGTTTCGAGGGGTGGCCATCCCCTTCATCGCCATCTTCGCCCTGCTCACCGTCTTGGTCTACACGGTGACGTCCCCGCTGTTCCACGCCCTGGCCTGGTCCGCCTTGCTTTCTTTTTTCGCCATGCCCCTATATCGATGGTTTCATCACCGAGTCCTGGGGGGGCATCTGGCCAATGTGGCCGCCACCCTCACCACGGGGGCCATCCTGCTCCTCATCGTCCTCCCGGCGGTGGGGCTGGGGGCGGTGATCGCCAACGAGTTCGTGAGGCTCTACGCCACATTCATGGAAAATTATCTTAGGGCCGGGGGATCCTTTGACATCCAGGAGCTGTCCGCCTTCCTCCCCAAGGACTACGTGGCCATGGTGTTGCCCTGGTTTTCCAAGTACCCCTTTTTGCAGGACCTGGCGGGGAAGGCGGGGGGGTGGCTGGCGGGACTTCTGGCCGACGTATCCCGGGGGTTGCTCCAGCAGACCCTCTACGTGGGGTGGGAGCTCGTCATCATCATCGTGGCATCTTTTTTCATGGTACGCGATGGCCACATCATATTGGATTACATTAGGGATATCCTGCCCCTGCCCGAGGTGGAGCGGAGCCGATTCTTCGAGCGGGCCCGGGTGCTCCTTCAGTCCGTGATCTACGGAGTCACCCTCACCGCCGCCGTGCAGGCCATGTTGGGGACCCTGGCGTGGTGGTACCTGGGCCTCCCCTCTCCCCTGCTCTTCGGGGTGCTCATGTTCATCCTGGCTATGATCCCCTTCGTGGGCACCCCGGTGCTCCTCCTCCCCGGGGCGGCCTATCTTTTCTTCTCCGGCCATCCCCAGGCGGGACTAATTATGGCGTCCTGGAGCCTGGGGGTGGTGAGCATGGTGGACAACTTCATCAGGCCCATCTTCATTTCCGAGGGGAGCGGGGCCCACATCCTGCTGGTTTTCATGGGGGTCATCGGAGGACTGGCGGCCTGGGGCTTTCTGGGCCTTTTCCTGGGCCCCCTGGTGCTGGCCCTCTTTATCTTTCTCCTGGATAGCTATCGTCGGACCCTGGGCATCCAGCGCCGCTCCCATGACGGCCCCGAGGCTAGGAACGAGGAGCTCTCCCCCTCCCTGCCCCAGTAAAGTCGCGATACGAAAGGCGGGGGGGGCTAAAGCCCCCCCGCGTCGCTTGGCCGGGGCGATTTTTCCGAAAAGGGCCTTTAGTTCCCGTAGGAAACCCGGAAGGGTCCCACGATGGAGTTGAAGACGAGGTCACTATTTTCCAGGTACTCCAGGATGGCGTAGGCCCCGTTGCCGAGGTTTTGCCTGCCGAAGAAAGTCTGGTGCACCGTGACCCCCGTCTCCCAGTTCATGCCGGTGACCTCCCATCCTCTTTCGGCGGTGTAGCCGTTCACCAGGGCCATGTGACGGGACTGGCTGTGAATGGGTATCATGCTGGTGGAAGACACGTCGGGGCGTCGCCACACGGAGACCCAGGCATCGCTGTCAGGGTCCCACTGGAAGCGTTCCACGCCGAAGCTCGGAGTGTAGATGGGGCCCATGAGGGACACCGCCAAGATCTTGTGGGTTCCGGCGATGTCCATGGCGTCCGCATCGGCGGGGATGTTATTCACCACGAAGGCCCCGTATCCCGACACCACCACGGACTGTTCGGACTGGATCCACGGCGTGGAGGCCGGAAGGCCGCAGGTGACGTCGATCTGCCCTGCGATGCGTCGTGAGGCGGTCCCCGGACGCTGCACGAACCCCTCGGGGATCTCGTCGCGCCAGAATGCCACGAGCTTCATCCGCTTGACTCCGTCGGTGATGACCACGAGCTTATCGGGGTCAGAGCCAAAGCCCATGAGGGTGGGGGTGGAGCCCGTGCCCGGGCCGAACTTTACTATGGGCGGAACGGCGTCCTCCGGGGCGTCGTAGGGGCTAGACCAGGCGCCGTCTTCGGGGCGCTCCGAGAGGGTCGTTCCCGTCCACACGAGCTTGCGCATGACCTTGTCCGAGGCCACATAGATGCCATTTTTCTCGTCCACCGCCACGGAGTTGGTCACCTGCTCCAGGGGGCCAAAGGGGACGAAGTGGGACTTCGTCGCATCGAGGTCTCGGCCTACTACGGCCACGCCGTTTCGGAACGTGACGATGAGATATCCGTCGTAGGTGAGGGTGATCCCCTGGATCGTCACCGACGCCGGGGCATTCTCTCCCTGAAGGGCGCGGGAATCATCGATGCGGTGAACGATGCGGATGCCTTTGGATGGATCGGCGGGATCGTTAAGGGCGAAGGCGTAGACGCCGCTGCCGAAATTGGCGTAGAGGATGTTATCCCGGTCCACCACAGAGTACGCCCCGTTCACCAGGCGGGCGGGGTAATTCCCTCCGAAGTCCGTGCTGAGGCGGAGGTGCATGTCGGTGGAGGTCATGCCGATGGGGTTCATCTCTCCGAAGGCCCGAAGGATCTCCGGGGCGATGGGCCCCAGGCCGGGGGCGATATAGGCCGGGGCATCGACGTGGGCCAGGGTGCGCCATGCCCCGGCTTTGGCTTCCACGTAGGCCACGTGGTCCGTTCCCACGCCCCACATGTAGTCCTGGTGGGGGGTGGCCAGGGTCATTATATTGATGGGGCCTCCGGGAGAGAGGGGGCGGGCGGTGGGGTCCACCTGGTACGTGCCTGGCGGAGGGCCGTAGGGAGTGGAATCGCTTTGAGAGGAATCAAAGTGGGTGATGGCGTAGTGGGGCGCCGCCAGCCAAGGGTTGGGTACGGGGCCCTGAGATCGGGGCGCCGAGGAGTCCGAACCGCATCCGCCCAAGAGGAGAAGGCTTCCCAGGGAAAAAATTGCACCAAAAACCACCGCACGCTTGTTCATCGTACCACCTCCTGGTCAATATCCCTCTCCGTGAGAATAAAGAAGAGGCCCACCCCCGCTTCTCTGACGCCTGGAGCCGGGGGCAACAGATTCTTAAATAGGCTATGCCAGAGAGCAATCTTTGTCTACGGGCCGATGAACTCCCTCCCCCGGGATCCAAAGGTGTCCGGGGTGCTCCCGGATCTCACCGCCCCAAGAGGCCCTTCTACCGCAAAAGCCCCGCCACGATGGCGTCGATGGCCTGCTCTTCGTCCAACCCCTTGGCCATGAGCCCTTCGATCTTGTCGTCGGCGATGCGGCCGATGGCGGCCTCGTGGGTGAGCTCCGCCTCGGGGTGGGTCACCCGCACCACGGGGGACGCCTCGGCC
>CALMLW010000044.1 GCA_937868015.1 uncultured Synergistaceae bacterium
TCCAACTGGCGCGCTTTACCGTGGAGCGCTACGACGGGGGAGAAGCGGTGGACGCTGCCTCCGCCCCCGCCTAGGCCTTCTCCTCCCCGAGGGACTTAGGAAGGACAAAAAAGCATGGATTCCCTCCGGTCGTCGCCAGCTCTTCAATGGGAATGGGAAGGCCCGGCGGTGCGGTGCCTCCTCTGCCCTCACCGTTGCCTTCTCTCTCCCGGGAAGGCGGGGCGGTGCGGGGTACGCCGTCACGAGGCAGGGCGGGGTCTCGTCACGCTAAATGACGGGGGATGTGCGGCGGTGGCTGTGGATCCCATGGAGAAAAAGCCCCTTTTTCACTTTCGCCCCGGATCTTTGGTGTTATCCCTGGGGACCGTGGGGTGCAACATGCGCTGCCCCTTCTGCCAGAACTGGCCCTTGGCCCGGGCCATGGATCCCCTGGAAGGGGACGTCCCTTTGAATCACCGGCACCCCCTCCCTTTAGAGCTCCTGACTCCCCAGGGGGTGCGAGATGAGGCCCGACGTCTTCGGGTGTCCTCCGTAGCTTTCACCTACAACGAGCCCATGGTGTGGTTTGAATTCCTGCGGCGGACCCTTCCTGTATTAAAAGAGGCGGGGTTGGCCACGCTGCTGGTGACGAACGGGATGATAAACCCCGGCCCCCTAGAAGAGCTTATTCCCTTTATCGACGGGGCCAACGTGGACGTCAAGGCCTTCGACGGGAGAGTTTATCGGGATACGTTGGGAGGAGACCTGACCACCGTCTGCGCCACCGTGGAGGCCCTGCGAAGGACCCGCATCCACGTGGAGCTCACCTTTCTCCTCGTCCCGGACCTCAACGACGACCGAGAAAGCTTTAGCCGCATGCTCCAGTGGATTTCTTCCCTCCCGGGCCCCATCCCCCCGCCGTTGCACCTTTCCCGTTCCTTTCCCCAGTACCGATGGCGAGGTCCTTCCCCCACGATGGAAGAGTTACGCGACTTCCTCGAGGAAGCGCGACGGATCTTACCCTTCGTGTACCTGGGCAACACGGACGAGCCGGAAGTCACAAAATGTCGTCGGTGCGGGCGTGACATAGTGACCCGTCGGAGGTATACTATATTCCATAATTCCCTAGATACATCAGGGAAGTGTGGGTACTGCGGAGAAGATAACGGCATGGTCCTGTAAAAAGTCGGGGGCGAGATTGGCGTCCCGGGCCGTCGCAACTCCGCCGCTCAAAAAATGCGCAAAGGGAGGGGTAAGGAGATGCAAGCACCGGTATTGGAGCTAAACGGACATTCCCTGACGATCGAAGACGTGGTGGACGTGGCGCGCCACTTTCGTCGGGTCGCCCTGGATCCGGCGGCGGTGACCTTTGTGGATCGTGGCGCCGACCTGGTGGCGTCCTGGGCCCGGGA